>DLTS01000094.1:0-11969 GCA_002501485.1 Acidimicrobiaceae bacterium UBA7830 | reverse complement strand
CCGACGGTCGGGGGTTCGAGTCCCTCCTGCCCTGCTGCAGCACTGCTGCGAACGAATACGAAACGACGAATCACATGTCTTTAGACGATCTAAACCGCGAACAGAAGCGCTTGCTGAAGCGCCAAGGAGCCCTCGACGAAAAGGGTGCTCCCACTCGCGCCCCACGTCAGGTGAACCGAAATCGCGTTGGACCTCGTCAATACCTTCGTGAGGTGCGAGACGAGATGCGTAAGGTTGCCTGGCCTGAGCGTCCAGAAGTGGTTCGATACTCACTCATCGTGTTGGTGACCGTGGTGGTGTACACCGCCTACGTCTCGGGGCTCGACTTTGGCCTTGGCTCATTGATGCGGTGGTTCTACGCATGAACGCCGAGGAGAGCAACATGACCGACGACGCAGCACTAAGCGACAGCGTGCTCGTTGATGCCGACGTCACCGCTGGTGGCAACCAAGGTGCTGAAACCGTTGAGCAGAGCGCAGAAGACGTAGTAGTTCCAGCTGAGGACACCCCAATTGAAGACGACCCCTGGACACGCCCGGGAAGCTGGTATGTCGTGCATACCCAGTCAGGCTACGAAAAGAAGGTCACCGCAAACCTTCATGCCCGAATCCAGTCAATGGACATGGAGCACAAGATCTATGAAGTCGTCACCCCAATGGAAGACGTCGTCGAGTTCAAGAATGGCAAAAAGCAGACCGTTCAGCGCAAGGTATTCCCTGGATACCTTCTCGTCCGTTGCGAGATGGATGACGAGTCGTGGTACTGCATCCGAAACACCCCTGGTGTCACAGGTTTTGTTGGACAAAGCGATCGTGGGCAGCGGCCCACCCCACTCCGTCGACGTGAGGTTCGTACGTTTCTCGCTCCAAATACCGACGGCGCAGAAGCAGCGTCTCGTCCGAAGCCAAAACTCGATTACGAAGTTGGGGAAGCGGTTCGCGTCAAGGAAGGCCCATTCGCAGATTTTGCGGGAGAGATCGCCGAGATCAACGCCGACCACCTCAAACTCAAGGTGCTCGTCAACATTTTTGGACGCGAGACCCTCGTCGAAATGGACTTCAGTCAGGTGTCGAAGCTCTGAGCGTCGGCTCACGGCTGCAGCACGATAGGTAATGAAGAGAGAAAACAATGGCTAAGAAGAACGTCGCAGCGATCGTCAAGATCCAAATTGAAGCAGGTAAGGCATCGCCAGCACCTCCTGTTGGTACTGCGCTTGGACCACATGGCATCGCCATCATGGATTTCGTGAAGGCCTACAACGCGGCTACCGAGTCGCAGGCGGGCACCGTCGTTCCTACCGAAATCACGATCTACGAAGATCGCACCTTTGATTTCATCTTAAAGACGCCGCCAACACCGGTTCTCATCCGTCAGAAAGCAGGCATTGCAAAAGCAGCCAGCAACCCGGGAACCGAGACGGCGGCCACCATTTCTGATGCCGATGTTGAAGAGATCGCAAAGATCAAGATGCCTGACCTCAACGCCCACGATCTCGAGGCTGCTAAGCAGCAGGTTCGTGGCACCGCCCGCTCAATGGGAATCTCGACGAGCTGAGGCTCAAGTCCTTTCACTAACCACGTTCGAAATACAACTATCCGGCCCGGGACAACCTCGCCTGGGGGATGACAACTACTGAGGGAGACAACAATGTCAGGAAAGAAATACGCAGATTCTCTAAAGGCGTTCGACCGGGAGACGTTTTACGCTCCGACCGAAGCCATCAACATCTTGAAGAGCATCGCAAAAGCAAAGTTTGATGAGACCGTCGAAGTAGCGATCCGCCTCGGCGTTGATCCTCGTAAAGCCGATCAGATGGTTCGCGGAACCGTCGCACTCCCATCGGGCACCGGGCGAGACGTTCGTGTCGCTGTCTTCGCTGCCGGTCCTGCCGCCGACGAGGCTCGTGCCGCCGGTGCCGACATCGTCGGTGCCGACGACCTTGCTGAGCAGATCGAAGCCGGAAAGATGGACTTTGATATCACGATTGCTACTCCCGACATGATGCCGCTCGTCGGTCGTATCGGTCGCACCCTCGGCCCACGCGGCCTGATGCCAAACCCGAAGACGGGCACCGTCACCACCGACGTCGGTCGAGCAGTAAGTGAATTTAAGGGAGGGAAGGTCGAGTACCGCACCGACCGCTTCGGAAACGTGCACGTGCAACTTGGTAAGGCCTCGTTCACGCCCGAACAGATCGAAGCAAACTTCCGTGCGGTGATCGACGAGATTCAGCGCGCAAAGCCCGCAAGCGCAAAAGGCCGTTACATCCGCAAGATTACGGTGTCGACGACCCAGAGCCCCGGCGTTCGTATCGACATCGGACGCCTCCGTCCAGATAACGACTGAGGTTTAAAAATGTCGGAGCGCAGATAGCGTTCCGTCGCACATAGCAACCGCTCGCCGAAGACAGTTGGTCCCACGTGGAGTTCCACACGGGGTAATGGATTTGCCGCCAACCGAGGTGCTGCCTCCGAAGTACACCGATGACGGTGTGTGTCGTGTGGTATCGCCGAAATGCGAGCCACCGACATATTTGAAAGGAGGAAAGCACCATGACCGACACTGCCACTAGAGCACCACGTCAACATAAGGTCGACACCGTTGCAGAGATCAGCAAGCGCCTGCAATCAGCAGATGCCGTATTTGTCTCTGAGTATCGCGGAATGACCGTGAAGGCCATCACTGACCTTCGCAATTCGCTGCGTGGTTCAGGCGCTGAGCACACCGTGTATAAAAACACTCTCGCTCGTTTTGCCGCAACCGAGGCCGGGGTCGAGGGCCTGAACGAGATTCTCATTGGACCAACCGCCCTCACATTTGTCGCCGGTGATGTCGCCGCAGCCGCGAAGGCACTTCGCGACGCAGCCAAAGCAAACCCAAGCCTCGTCGTGAAAGGCGGAGTGCTGGGAGAAACCATTCTCTCCGCATCCGATGTAGCAGCACTCGCAGATCTCCCATCTCGCGAAGAGTTGCTCGCCCGTTTCGCCGGCGCGCTGCAGGCACCGCTCGTCAAGACCGCCGGATTGTTGCAGGCAATGCCACGCAACTTCGCCTACGGCCTTGCCGCACTCATTGACAAGCAGGCTGCCTGAGCAGCCATCCCGACCAATCAGTAATTTTCAAACACATCGAAAGAGGAACACACCATGTCGACCAAGGAAGAAATTCTCGACGCAATTTCAAACATGTCAGTTATCGAGCTCAAAGAGCTTCTTGATGCCTTCGAAGAGCGCTTCGAGGTAACCGCTGCTGCTCCCGTTGCTGTTGCTGCCGCTCCTGCAGCTGGCGGTGGCGGTGGCGACGCGGGCGCCGAAGAGAAGGACAACTTCGACGTCGTTCTCGCCGACGCTGGTGGCCAGAAGATTCAGGTTATCAAGGTCGTTCGCGAGCTCACGAGCCTCGGCCTCAAGGAAGCTAAGGATCTCGTCGATGGCGCACCAAAGCCCATCCTCGAGGGCGCGGCCAAGGATGCAGCCGAAGAGGCGAAGGGCAAGCTCGAAGAAGCTGGAGCAACCGTCGAACTCAAGTGAGTCTGTGATCCGGTCAAACGGGCCCCGGGGAGGTTGCTCCCCGGGGCCCGTTGCCGTATTGAGGTGCTTGACAGGGGGGGGCTGAATTTTCTACGTTGTCGGCCACAGCACCTCGGCTCTGCCGGCTGGTGTTACGAAGACGCCGTGGTAGCACGTTGACGATCCTCGCCCGACGGCGATAGGGTTGGACGTTGCTGTGCGTCGTCGTTTGAACACTTCTCCCACGTGTGTTTACTTGGCGCGCTCACTTGACCGACTCGCTAAGAATTTGAGGTGAACCGTGGCCAGTTCGACCACCCGTGAGCGTTATTCCTTTGGCAACCTCGAGGAGCCACTAGAGCTTCCAGACTTGCTTGCAGTTCAGCGCGAAAGCTTTGAGTGGTTTCTAGAAGAAGGCTTAGCAAACACGTTCCGAGATATTTCGCCGATCAAGGATTTCTCAGAAAACCTTCAGCTCGAACTTGACTTCGATCCGTTTGACCCTGACCTGCGTCCAGAGCCGAAGTATTCCGTAGAGCACTGCCGTCAGCACAACATGACGTACCAGTCGCAGATCTTCGTCCGGGCTCGCTTCCTCAACGCGCACACCGGCGAGATCAAAGAGCAAATGCAGTTCATGGGTGAATTCCCGATGATGACCGAAAAAGGAACGTTCATCATCAATGGCACTGAGCGTGTCGTCGTGTCACAGCTCGTTCGTAGCCCAGGCGTCATCTTTGAACCGGGTGAGCGTTACCGCCTCCGCAACCTGACGAAACACCAGCTCGTAAAGGGAACCATCCACCCGTATCGCGGTGAATGGATGGAGTTCGACGTTGAGCACCGCCCTGGAAAGCACGTCACCTGCGGAACCCGAGTTGCTCGCAAGCGCCGCATCGGAATCTTCACGCTGCTTCGTGCGCTCGGTTACGACGAAGAAAATGCCCCTGGTTTCCTCGAGCAGTTTGTTCGCCATTTCGATTTCCTCGAAGACCAATGGGACAAAGAGCGTGACAACGCGCCAACCCGTGAAGAGTCACTCGTTGAGATTTATAAGCGTGCCCGTCCAGGCGAGCCACCAACCGTCGAGTCGGCAAAGGCCTACTTCCGTAATGCGTTCTTCGAAAGCCGTCGTTACGACCTCAGCCGTGTCGGTCGCTACAAACTCAACCGCAAACTGGGCGCCGAAGTCGAGCGCCTCGGTCAGATCTTCGATCTCAGTGGAACTAACCTTGACGGTGAGCCGCTGCTCGACCTTCCAGAAGAGGGCCAGTATGTCCTTAGTCGTTGCGAAGTGCTCGCAGCGGTGACCTACATGCTGAACCTCGTCAAGCAGGAGCCTGGCTACCGTCTTGACGATCAAGACCACTTCGCGAACCGTCGCATCCGCTCGGTAGGTGAACTCATCCAGAACCAGGTTCGCATCGGTCTCAGCCGTATGGAGCGTGTTGTCCGTGAGCGCATGACAACCCAAGACGTCGAAGCGATCACCCCGAATACCCTTGTCAACATCCGTCCGGTCCAGGCGGCGATCAAAGAATTCTTCGGCACATCCCAGTTGTCACAGTTCATGGACCAGGTGAACCCGCTCTCGGGTCTAACGCACCGCCGTCGCCTCTCGGCCCTCGGCCCTGGTGGTCTAAGCCGTGAGCGCGCCGGCTTTGAAGTGCGTGACGTCCACTTCTCGCACTACGGTCGGATGTGCCCAATTGAGACCCCAGAGGGTCCAAACATTGGGCTTATCGGTGGTCTGTCGAGCTTCGCTCGCGTGAACGAATTCGGGTTCATTGAGAGCCCGTATCGCCGCGTTGCTGACGGTCGCGTGACCGGTGAGATCGTCTACATGGCCGCTGACGAAGAAGAGGACTACGTCGTTGCTCAGGCCAACGCTCCGCTCAACCCTGACGGCACGTTCAAGAACCCTCGCGTACTTGTTCGTCGTTCACCTCAAGCGGCGAGCCTTGATGACCTCCGGAAGATGCTCGAGCAGGAAAGCTTCTTTGGTGCAACCACCGACATTGGGTACGTTGCTCCCGCAGAGGTCGACTTCATGGACGTGTCACCGAAGCAGATTGTTTCGGTCGCAACAGCGCTAATCCCGTTCCTTGAGCACGACGACGCAAACCGTGCACTCATGGGCGCGAACATGCAGCGTCAGGCAGTCCCATTGCTTCGTGCTGAAGCGCCATACATCGGAACCGGCATTGAGAGCCGGGCCGCTCGTGATGCGGCCGACCTCATCGAAGCAACCGAAGATGGCGTCGTTACAGAAGTGAGCGGTGAGACGATCACCGTGAACTACACGAAGTCGGGCAAGACCACGTACCTCCTGTCAAAGTTCCGTCGCTCGAACCAAGACACGTGCATCAACCATCGCGTGCGGGTTGCAGAAGGTGAGAAAGTCAAGAAGGGAATGGTGCTCGCAGACGGTCCATCAACTGACCGTGGTGAACTCGCTCTCGGAAAGAACCTCCTCGTCGCGTTCATGCCGTGGGAGGGCTACAACTTCGAGGACGCCGTCATCTTGTCGGAGCGGCTTGTGAAAGACGATGTGTTGACGTCGATCCACATTCACGTCCACGAGATTGATGCTCGTGACACCAAGCTTGGTCCAGAAGAGATCTCGCGTGACATCCCGAATCTGTCCGACGACATCCTTGCCGACCTCGACGATCGTGGAATTATCCGCATCGGCGCCGAAGTTGGCCCCGGTGACGTCCTCGTTGGAAAGGTCACACCAAAAGGCGAAACCGAGCTCACCCCAGAAGAGCGGCTCTTGCGTGCGATCTTCGGTGAGAAAGCCCGCGAAGTTCGAGACACCAGCCTCAAGGTTCCGCACGGTGAGTCTGGAAAGGTCATCGACGTCAAGGTGTCAAATCGCGATGACGGCGACGAACTCGCTCCAGGAGTGAACCAGCTCGTTCGCGTGTACGTCGCTCAGACCCGCAAGATTTCAGTGGGCGACAAACTTGCTGGACGACACGGCAATAAGGGTGTTATTTCCAAGGTGCTGCCTGTCGAGGACATGCCGTACCTCGCTGATGGTTCACCCGTCGACATCATCCTCAACCCGCTCGGTGTTCCAAGCCGAATGAACGTTGGTCAGGTGCTTGAAGCGCACCTCGGTTACGGCGCTCGTTGGGGATGGTCTGACGCATCCGGCGAGACGGTTGGCAATGCGCCCGTGCGTGGTGTCGAGCGGAAAACTCGTCCGAGCACCGATCCATCGGTTTTCGTGTCGACACCGGTCTTCGACGGTGCCAATTGGGACGAAGTCGAAAAGGCTGGTAAGCACCCGACTATTCAGCAGGTACTCGGCAACCTCACCCCGGAAAGCGTCGACGGCGACCGACTGATTGGCACCAATGGTAAGGCGACCCTCTTTAATGGGCGTACTGGCGAGGCTTATGACAACCAGGTGACAGTGGGTTACATGTACATCTTGAAACTCGCCCACTTGGTCGACGACAAGATTCACGCCCGCTCAACCGGCCCATACTCGATGATCACTCAGCAGCCGCTCGGTGGTAAGGCCCAGTTCGGTGGACAGCGCTTCGGTGAGATGGAAGTGTGGGCCCTCGAGGCATACGGTTCCGCCTACTGTTTGCAGGAACTCCTCACGATCAAGAGCGACGACGTTCTCGGCCGCATTAAGGTTTACGAGGCCATCGTGAAGGGTGACAACATCCCTGAACCTGGCGTGCCAGAGAGCTTTAAGGTCCTCATGAAAGAGATGCAGGCACTCTGCATCAATGTTGAGGTGCTCGGCGACGACGGCCGGGAGATCGAGATGCGTGATCTTGACGATGACATTCATCGCACGATGGAGGATCTTGGTATCGATATTTCCCGACCTGAGCGTGGCTCAGACGACGATGAGAGCCGTCAACGCGCGAGTCGCTGATCAACCTGACACGAACGAGAATGAACGAAGAGGAACGAAGGAACCGACATGCTTGACGTCAACATGTTCGATCAACTGAAGATCGGGCTGGCAACCGCCGACCAGATTCGCATGTGGTCACACGGTGAAGTAAAGAAGCCGGAGACCATCAACTACCGCACGCTGCGCCCAGAGAAGGAAGGTCTCTTCTGCGAAAAGATTTTCGGACCAACCCGCGACTGGGAGTGTTACTGCGGTAAGTACAAGAGGGTCCGCTTCAAGGGTATTATTTGCGAGCGTTGCGGCGTTGAAGTGACCCGCTCGAAGGTTCGTCGTGACCGCATGGGCCATATCGAACTCTCAGCGCCAGTCGTTCACATCTGGTATCTCCGTGGCACACGTTCATGGCTTGCGTACCTGCTCGCCGGTCTTGAACCTCGCGAAGAACTCAAAGCAAAGCAACTTGAGAAGGTGATTTACTTCGCAGCCAACCTCGTGACCTGGGTTGATGAGGATCGTCGTCACGAAGATCTTTCAAGCCTCGAGGCCGAGTATCTCGCCGAGAAAGACGAACTCGAAAAAGAACTCGAACTCGAGGTCGACCGTCGTTATAAAGAACTCGAAGCGGAAGCAGAAATTGCCGAAGCTGAGGGTGTTGACGCGAAGAAACTTCGTCGCGATGCCGACAAAGAAATTGAAGCCCTACGCGAGCGCTACATGGCTGAGATCGATCTGGTACAGCGTGCCTGGGAAGAGTTCAAGGGCATGCACTCGCGGCTCATTCTCGAAGACGAATTGCTGTGGCGCGAACTCACCGATCGTTACGGCGAGTACTTCGAAGGTGGCACTGGGGCCGACGCCATCAAGTCTTTGATCGAGCGCATCGACTTCGACGAAGAAGAGCGCAAACTCCGTGAGGCAATCGACCCACAAGACGGCCAGAAGCCGCTCAGCGCTCAGCGTAAGCAGAAGGCGATTAAGCGGCTGAAGATCGTCGCATCGTTCAACCGTCGTGTTGACGCCGATGATCCGTCGAGCCAACGCTTGAATGACCCTCGTGCAATGATCCTCGACGTCGTTCCGGTAATCCCACCAGAACTTCGCCCAATGGTGCAGCTCGATGGTGGCCGATTCGCCACCAGCGACCTCAACGATCTCTACCGACGAGTGATCAACCGCAACAACCGATTGAAGCGCCTGCTTGATCTTGGAGCCCCTGAGATCATTGTCAATAACGAAAAGCGCATGCTCCAAGAAGCTGTGGATGCCTTGTTTGACAATGGTCGCCGGGGACGTCCAGTCACCGGCCCAGGAAACCGTCCACTGAAGTCACTGTCCGACATGTTGAAGGGTAAGCAAGGACGCTTCCGGCAGAATCTTCTCGGTAAGCGGGTTGACTACTCCGGTCGTTCGGTCATCGTTGCGGGCCCAACTCTGAAACTGCACCAGTGCGGTCTTCCCAAGTTGATGGGGCTGGAACTCTTCAAGCCATTCATCATGAAGCGTCTTGTTGAACTCGATGTTGCACAAAACATTAAGACTGCAAAGCGTATGGTTGAGCGTCGTCGCCCGCAGGTGTGGGACGTTCTCGAAGACGTCATTAAGGAGCACCCTGTTCTGCTGAACCGTGCGCCTACCTTGCACCGTCTCGGTATTCAGGCGTTCGAGCCAGTTCTTGTCGAAGGTAAGGCCCTTCAGATCCACCCGCTCGTGTGTACGGCGTTTAACGCTGACTTCGACGGCGACCAGATGGCTATCCATGTCCCGCTCTCCGCCGAAGCCCAAGCTGAAGCTCGGGTGCTCATGCTGAGCGCAAACAACATCTTGTCACCGCAGTCAGGTCGTCCGATCGTGACCCCAACCCAAGACATGGTTATCGGTGCGTTCTACCTCACCGAATTTGTTGAGGGTTCGAAGGGTGAAGGCCGTGTGTTCCGCCATAACTGGGAAGCCATCAAGGCCTACGACGCTGGTGAACTCGACCTGCACGCCGATATCGAGATGCGCCCTGTTGGTGCCGAAAAGTACCGATCAACATTGGGTCGAGTGCTCTTCGAAGAGGCACTTCCGGCAGACTTCACCGAGCGCTTCGGTCACATCGACTCGGTGCTGCGCAAGCGTGAGCTCGGCATCATCGTTGAGCAGTTGTCGGACAACTACTCCAACGCTGAGGTTGCCGCATCGCTCGATGGCATCAAGAACATCTCCTACCGCTTTGCGTCCCAGTCGGGTCTAACAGTTTCGATCGATGACGTTCGCACTCCAGATACGAAGAAAGCGATTCTCGAAGATCACGAGTCGCAGGCTGAAAAGGTTGAGCAGCAGTTCAAGCGAGGCATCATCACTGATGGTGAGCGCCGCCAGCAAGAGGTTCGCATTTGGACCGACGCGACCAATGCCGTGACCCGTGACATGGAGACGGAGTTCAAGTCACAGCGCTTCAACCCGATCGACATGATGGTCGGTTCTGGCGCTCGTGGCAACATGACCCAGATGCGTCAGATCGCCGCTATGCGTGGTCTCGTTGCGAACCCTCGCGGTGACATGATCCCTCGTCCGATCAAGTCGAACTTCCGCGAAGGGCTTGAGACCCTCGAGTACTTCATTGCAACCCCCGGTGCCCGCAAGGGTCTTGTCGACACCGCACTTCGTACCGCTGACTCGGGATACTTGACTCGGCGTCTCGTCGACGTTGCTCAGGAACTCATCATTCGTGAAGAAGACTGCGGCACCACGCTCGGTGTATGGATTGAAAATGTTGCTCCTGACACGGCGAATACTCGCTCGTACCTTGAGACGAAACTCTTTGGCCGTGCGCTTCTCAGCGATGTCGAATTGTCAGAAGCGTTGCCCGACGGACGCAAGACCCTAGAGCGCAACACGATCATTGGCGATCTTGAGATGGCTGCCCTTCGTGACGACGCCGCAGTTGACCGTGTTCGGGTGCGTTCAGTTCTCACCTGTGATGCCGAACTCGGCGTGTGTGCAATGTGCTACGGCCGTTCGCTCTCAACCGGTAAGGCGATCGAGCTCGGTGAAGCGGTTGGTGTTATCGCCGCACAGTCGATTGGTGAGCCCGGGACACAGCTCACTATGCGTACCTTCCACACAGGCGGTGTTGCCGGTAAGGACATCGCTGGTGGCCTGCCTCGGGTTGTTGAGCTCTTCGAGTCACGCACGCCGAAAGGGTCAGCACGTTTGTCACCGGCTTCAGGAGTCGTGCGAATGGGTGAAGACGAAGGAAAGGGTATTCCAGTCGTCGTTGTCGACGATGCTGGAGATGAACATCCGATCGTGCTCCCACTTGGCGCACGCCCTCTGCCCGAGGTTGTTGACGGAGCAGAAATTCGCGCAGGTGATCCGATCACCGACGGACCGTTTGATCCGAAGGAACTTATGGAAATTAAGGGTCCGCGCGAAACGCAGATGTACTTGGTCGAAGAGGTGCAGCGTGTCTACCGAGACCAGGGTGTGTCGATCCATGACAAGCACATCGAACTTATCGTTCGTCAGATGACGCGCCGCATTGCCGTTTCAGAACCAGGATCAACAGATTTCCTTCCTGGCGAACGAGTTGATGCGAAACGGTTCAGAGACACAAACCGGGCGATGGTGGAGTCTGGTGATCGCCCCTCAGAGGGCCGTCCGGAAATTATGGGTATCACCAAGGCATCGCTTGCCACCGAGTCATGGTTGTCTGCTGCATCATTCCAGGAGACGACCCGAGTGCTCACTGAGGCTGCGATCGACGGCAAGTCCGACGGCCTCATCGGCCTCAAGGAGAACATCATCATCGGCAAACTCATTCCAGCCGGTACCGGCATGATGCGCTACCGCGAGTTCTCCGTGCAGGCTCCTGACTACGAGCCGATGACTTATTACTCAAGTGAGGTTGAGGACGATGATCCGGCCGCAGCCCTCGCCCGTATCTTCGAAACAGCAGCAGTTGGTGATGCCGCAGTAGCTGACGGTGACTGACAGGTTGCCGGTTTTCGTATCCACTCATAACATTCCGGGGTCTGTGTAACGAGCTATTTGGCTCAGCACAGATCCGATATACGCAACAACGAGAAGGTCAACGTGCCAACAATTCAACAGCTCGTCCGCCAGGGACGCCAGTCGAAGTTCACCAAGAGCAAGACCCCGGCATTGAAGGGTTCACCTCAGCGTCGAGGCGTTTGCACCCGCGTGTACACCACGACTCCGAAGAAACCGAACTCGGCGCTTCGCAAGGTTGCCCGTGTTCGCCTGTCGAGTGGCATTGAAGTGACGGCCTACATTCCTGGCGAGGGCCACAACCTTCAGGAGCACTCGATCGTTCTCGTCCGCGGTGGTCGCGTTCGTGACCTGCCCGGTGTTCGCTACAAGATCATCCGTGGCGCCCTTGACGCGGCCGGAGTGAAGAATCGCAAGCAAGCCCGTAGCCGATACGGCGCGAAAGCAGAGAAGTAAGTCATGCCACGTAAAGGTCCAGCCCCACGTCGCGAGCTCGTCGCCGATCCGGTGTACCGTTCACCCGTCGTCACGCAACTCATCAACAAAGTTATGTTGCACGGCAAGCGCAGCACCGCCGAGCG
>DLTS01000006.1 GCA_002501485.1 Acidimicrobiaceae bacterium UBA7830 | reverse complement strand
TGCTGCCCAACAAGAACGAATGGCCGATCTGGCATAAGTCCTTGGTGCACAGCTAACTCGGCAGCCACCACCTCTTCAATGTCTCCTCCGACATGCACCGTCCCTGCCTTGCGTGCATCGCTTGACGTCCAGGGAATACCGTCCTGGACTGCAAAGTCGACTTTGAACGCGCCAGGGCCGTGCTTGAAAGAGCTGTAGGCGCGCGCAACGCGTCGCGGCAATTGGTCTTCCAAAATCGACATTGCCCCCGAGGGCGAAACGTCGAGCATGAGCACGTCGAACGGCGGCAAGTCTCCCGCGGAGCTGACGCGGTGCCCAGTTTCGACCCGGCCTCCGTGCTCGAGCAGCTCGGCAAGTAGCGCGTCCGAAATCGCTCTGCTGCCGCCCTCGGCAACCACCCAGCCACGGGCGTGTCCGGCAACAACTAGCATCGCTCCGACAGCGCTCGTCATTGGCCGATCGAGGCGATGAAGTGCGTGGGCAGCTACGCCTGCCCACAGCGCTTTTGCCTGTTCTGTTCGCCAAACGCGCGCCAAAGAAGTAGCGGGGGTGGCGGCGATCATTCCGAAGCGGGCCATGGTCAGGGGATGTCTTGGGATTCTTAGGACCGGTTTTGTCACGCCAGCTATCAGATTTTCGAAGCGGTTGACTGGTGACCCAAAGATGCGCCGCCATCGCTCACCGTCAGCACCCAGCGCCTCCGCCGTGCGGTCAATGCTGCGGTACATGACACCAGCGGATCCGTCATCGAGTGGATGCACGCAGTCGATCTCGGGCTGAGCCCACCGTAGGCCCCTGGCTTCTAAACCGAGTTCGTTTAAGAACGGTGAGCCCGCAGCGATTGGATGAACAGCAGAGCAGTGGTCGTGCAGGAGTCCCGCCTCGATCATTTCGCTGCTCCGGGTTCCACCCCCGATCTCTTCGGCTGCTTCGAGAACCGTAACCTTTAGACCAGCTCGGGCGAGCTTGACAGCAGCAGCAAGGCCATTAGGGCCGCTACCAACCACGATTGCGGTTTTGCTGCTTGTGGCCGTCATTGGTCGCCCTTATTCGGGCGAATCAGTCGACGCTACGTCCGATTCCGAACCTGCACGTTCAGAAGTCGTGCTCGTGCTGAGCTCAATCTGTGGCGGTGTCCAACCTTCGTTAGGGTTTGGAACGAGCCACGTTCCGTTGCGCGCTATTGAGGGCTCTGAACGGCCATCTGCGTGCGGAAGGCCAAGCGGCTCATAGCCTTCGAGTCGCCAGGTGACCGTGTGCGGAATCGGTCCGTCAGGAAGCCAGGGTTGGCTGTTATACGCATCGTCGTTGTTGTACCAGCCTTTTTCGACAGTGCCGAGTGCGCAGTCGATTACCCTGTATTGAACGATCTTGGTGAAGGCCGGTTGGGATTCGGTAAACACGGCGACGACGTCCCCGGGCTCGTAATTGCATCGAGCTTGCCACGCCGCCATCAGCCTCTCATCGAGGCAGTGGCCGTCTCCGAAATTCCAACCAGTTAGAACGTTGCTGAGGAACTCGCCCTCGCGCTGGACCCGGGAGTCGAGGTCCGGCAGGTGGCACATCAAACCAGAGATGTGCATGCGGCCCATCGGGTGCATCATTCGGAAGGCGACTGCCTTCTGGACAAAGATTTCTGAAATTTCACGACCGAAGAGAGGCTCAAGCTGGTCAATCTGGTTGTCTGCAGCTTTGACGATCTTTTCGTTAATTCGGTCTTCTTTCTCTTTGTCACGAAGAGAGAAAGTAGCTGCTGACCAGTTGCCTGCATACTGCTTCATTCCAACTAGGAAGGAGACGTACTCAGGCTTGAACGCTCCCAGGATGGGCCCTCCGAGCGCCATTGGAAGGATGACAAGGAGCAGCCACGGGTTCAAGTCCGTCACGGCATAACCGTTGTTTGCGTGGAAGTTTGCGAAGAGGAAACCCGCACAGAAGATGAAGAAGATGTTCCATTCGAGCGGTACTGCGAGTGGGAACGTCGAAACGATGAACGTGTGAAGCATCCAGATCGAGACGATGGCAATCCAAGTCATCCATGGCCACGGCGAGAAGAGCAGAACAAGCGGCATCACGATCTCGCAGGTTGTCCCTCCTATGTGACCTAGAGCGTGGGCAACTTTTGAGGGCCGGATGTCATTGGGGTAGTCCTTGACGGTTGCTTTGCGGAACTTGTCCCAGACTACCCACGGGGTGTTTTGAACCATGATCGAGACGGTTGATGAGAAGCCGTGGTTGAACTTGGACAAACCCGCGCACATCCAGATGATCACAATGAAGATTTTCGCTGCGATGACCATGTCAACGAAGTTCGTGAAAAGGCCGAAGCAAAGCATGGTGGGGACGTACTGCTCGGCTCGGGAGGACAGGAAGATAATCTTGTCTCTAAAGCCCATCACGATGATGAGCACGGCGTAAACCACCAGCGCCCACTGCGGCATCACCCCGGCGCGGCCGTCGGGAAGGCCCGCTATGTCATCTCCTGAGAGGAACAACATCATGATGAGCCAGAAAACGATGAGCTTGTAAAGGCCTGTGTCCCAGGGTGTGCGCCGGTCGCCTTTCGTGAGGGGCACATGATTTGGGTAAGGGGGGACCCGCAGGGTGTCCTGCTGCCACCAGTAGAGAACTCCGCCAATAGGGGGATCGAAGTGGAACGCCATCGGACCGCAGGTTGCCGCTAAGCCGAGGACCTCAAGTAGGACCGTCCATACCATCAGCTTCTGGTAGAGAATCGGTTCGTCCCACCACTCCCCGATGTTGTCGAACTCAAGTCCCGCAGTGAACGCTCCAGCAATGATCAAACCGAACAGCCCGTAGAAAAAGATCTTCCACGCGTAGAAGGTGCTTGTCTGTTTCGGCGTGCCAAAGCCTTGTTCGACCCAGTGAAGCTGAAGCAACTTCATCCTCTGGAAAAAGGGGATTCGCTCAAACTCATCCAGGGATACTGGCGGTAGTTCAGCTGTGCGGTAGCCCATGGTTAGGTTCTCCTAATTTTCTGTGCCCATTCGCGCCGCTGTTGTTCGGCATCGAAGTAGTAGTCGTCGTCATCGGTGCTTCGAGTAGAAATGATTCGGCTGCTGAGGCGCGAGAGTTCACGCTCTCTGACTCTTTGTCTGCGCCAGGCCTTACGTTTGTCCTTACGACGCTTGCGCTCGATATGGTCTTCCTCGGTCTCAGACGTGCCCCGCAGGTAAGCCTCTTCGATCTCATCCAGCCGCCCGAGTGCCTCTTCGGCTGACAGTTCAAGAAGGATTTGTCCTCGCGCCATGAGGTACATCCGGTCAGAGAATCGGAGTGCCTTGCGAGCGTGCTGTTCAACGATGAGAGCGCCCGTACCGCCGGAGTCGGCTGCGTTTCGAACTGCGCCCAGCAGGCGGTCAACAATTTTTGGAGCGAGTCCGAGGGAGAGTTCGTCCGCGAGCAGGAGCTTTGGCCTGCGGCTTAACGCCCGAGCCAGAGCGAGCATCTGCTGCTCTCCTCCGGACAACATTCCCCCGCGAACAGAGAGCCGAGACTCAATTTCTGGAAAGAGCTCCAGCGCTCTGTCCACGTCGCCGCCTCCGACACGCAAATTGTCTCGAGCGGACATCTTGGTGAAAATTAGGCGGTCCTCAGTGACGAGTCCGACTCCACTCCGGACTCGCTGGTACATCGGGGTGTAGGTCGGAACATTGTCAAAAAGGACGACTCCATCGACGGGAGCGAGTTCGCCTGCGATCGTTTGCAGTGTTGTGGTTTTTCCCGATCCATTTGGGCCGAGCAGGCACACGACCTCACCAGCTTCAACGCGCAAATTGATCTTATTGACGACCGCGCGGCCGAGATAGCCAGCTTTGAGTCGGCGGGTTTCTAGCAGCGGCGCGCTCATGAACCGTCTCCCGATGCAACAACCCGAGAGAGCTCTTCCTCGTCGGTCTCAAAGTCGGTGTCGCCGAGGTAAGCAGCTACAACCACTGGGTCGCTTTGTATCGCTGCAGGCGGCCCCGCTGCGATCTGCCGACCGAAGTCGAGCACCAAAACGTCGTCGCAAACGTCCATCACGAATTCCATGTCGTGCTCGACAACGAGAATCGCCATTCCCCACTCGTCGGCGAGTCGGCGAACCACTCGCCCGAGTTCGCGACTCTCGCGAGAGCTGAGGCCAGCGGCGGGCTCGTCGAGCATCAAGACGCTGGGGTGCATGGCTACAGATCGTGCAATCGCCAGCAAACGGCGTTTGCCGTAGGAAAGGTCTCGGACATCCCGGTGCAGATCGTCGTCAAGGCCAAACTCTTGGATCGCGCGAACGACTTCTGGAGGAAAGAGGGGGTTTACAGGCCAGACAAGATCTCGGATGTATGAACTGAAGTCCTGGGGGTCAGCGGCGACACTGATGTTTTCGAACACCGTTGAGTCCTCGAACAACTCAAGCGACTGGAAAGAACGCGCAACCCCCGATCGGGCACGCTTCGTCGGTGACTGTCTAGATAGGTCCAGATCACCGAGGAGGACTTGGCCTGAAGACGGCGTGAAGCCACTTAGTGCATCAATGAGCGAGGTCTTTCCAGCACCATTGGGACCAATGAGGCCGGTGAC
>DLTS01000059.1 GCA_002501485.1 Acidimicrobiaceae bacterium UBA7830 | reverse complement strand
TGACCCGACGCTTCGACATACGCAATGAGGTGTTGTTTGAGTTCAAAGCCGGCGTGATCACAGCCGAATGAAATGGTCGCCACGACTGCAAAGTGTACGGCCGAACATGCCTAGGGTCACGGACGTGCCAACAATCTCAGCTCGTACACCAGTAATCATTGGCGTCGGCCAAGTTCAACAGCGGGTCAACGATCCGAGTGAGGCTGCCGATGCAACCGTGTTGATGGCAAACGCCATCAGATCAGCAGCCGAGGATGCGACCTCAACTGGCGACCCGATTCGATCAGCTGATGTGCTCGCAATCGTGCAGACCTTGTCGTGGCGATATGGCGATCCGGCCCGAATTGTGGCCGACCGGCTCGGTATCAGCGCTCGCCGAGTCGTCACCCCAATGGGCGGCAACTCGCCTCAATCTCTCGTCAACTCTGCCTCGCAACGAATCCTTCAAGGGGAACTTGACTGCGCACTTCTGGTCGGCGGCGAAACTTGGCGGTCGCGAATGCGGGCCCGAAAGCACGGCGTCGATCTCGACTGGCCAAAAGTTGACCCAGAAGTACTCGAGCAGGAACCACCAGAAACATGGGGTCACGACCTGCAAATGTCAAACGCGAACGAGACCGAACTCGGTCTCATCTTGCCGGTGCAAGTGTACCCAATGTTTGAAACAGCACTCAGAGCTGCCCGGGGTGTCAGCCCTGAGCAACACCTCGCCGATGTCGGTCGTATGTGGTCAGCATTCAGCGCCGTTGCAGAGCAGAACCCGAATGCCTGGCTGCGACAATCACTGAGCCCGAGTGAGATCACCACGCCATCAGACTCAAACCGCATGGTCGGTTACCCCTATACAAAAGCGATGAACTCAAATAACGACGTTGACATGGCAGCAGCGATCATTATTTGTTCGGCTGAGCATGCAGAGTCGCTCGGGGTGCCGAGAGACCAGTGGGTCTTCCCGCATAGCGGTACTGACTGCCACGAACATCCATTCATCACCGATCGTGCCAATTTCTATCAGACCCCTGCCGTTGAGTTGGGCGGTCGACAAGCACTTGGGTTGGCCTCGCTCGATATCGATGACATCGCTCATCTCGATCTCTACTCGTGCTTCCCTTCGGCAGTGCAACTCGGTGCTCGCTCTCTCGGCATCGACCCGTACAACGAAAGCCGTCCACTCACTCAGACCGGTGGGCTCTCATTTGCTGGCGGACCATGGAATGAATACGTCATGCATTCGATTGCGACGATGGTCGAGACGCTCCGCAATGACCCAGGATCTACGGGACTGGTGTGGGCGAACGGCGGGTTCGTGACGAAGCACGCGTTCGGCACCTATTCGACGACACCGCCATCTCAAGATTTCCGGCATACGGAGCCTCAAGAAGAAATTGATGCTCTTCCCAAGGCGGGTTGGGCCGACGCGGAAACCGCGTCTCAGTACAGCACCACTCATATCGAGGCCTACACCGTCATGCACGGACGGACATCTCAGCCAGAAACCGCATGGGCAGCGATCAGGCTTCCTGATGGTCGGCGCACATTTGGCAAAAGTGACGACCCCGCACTACTCGCTCACCTTCTCGAGGGGGAGCACGTTGGTGAGGTTGTTCAGGTGATAAGCGATCACCGCTTTGAACCCGTGAACTAACTCGGCAGTGACGCAACCTGCTGGGGGGTGGCATGATCACACCATGACGAGTTCATCTTCGAAGCCCTGCATCATCCTCGATTGCGACCCTGGCCACGACGACGCCGTTGCCATCGTTGTAGCCGCATACACATGCGAATTACTGGGCATCACAACGGTGGCAGGTAATGCCCCACTCGACAGGACCACTCACAACGCCCGAGTGCTTCGACACATGCTCGATCTTGACGTCGAGGTGCACTCAGGGGCCGGTCGGCCGGTGGTGGTCGAGCCGGCATTTGCCGGATACGTACACGGCGAAAGTGGGCTTGACGGTGCTGACCTTCCCGAACCAACTCGGCCGGTTGATGGAACCGACGGAATTCAATTCCTTGTCGAGACTGCCCGCTCCAACCCTGGCTGCCACCTTGTCGCCACTGGGCCGATGACGAATATTGCTCTTGCTCTGCGAAGCGACCCCACGCTTATAAACCACATCGCCGGCATCTCATTTATGGGTGGCGGCACATTCGGAAATCGCACTGCAATGTCTGAATTTAATTTCTGGGCTGATCCGCATGCGGCTGCCGTCGTCGTCAACTCGGGCCTCCCTCTCATCATGGCTGGCCTCGACGTCACCCACCAGTTTCAAGCGACAGCGCCCCGCATCGAACAGGTGAAATCAATCGAAGGGCAGCTCGCACACGTGCTCTCAGGGTTGTTCGAGTTCTTTTCTGCGAATTACAGCTCACGTCACTACGACATGGAAGGTGCGGCCGTTCACGATCCTCTTGCGGTGCTCGCGCTCAGCCATCCTCAACTGTTCGAGTCAGAGGAACGATTCGTCGACGTCGTTATTGACGGCGACCACACTCGAGGAATGACCGTTGTCGATCAACGAACCCTCATCGATCGGCCCGCTGCGAACTGCACGGTGCTCACCAAGGTTGACGCGGATGCCGCCTGGCATGTCGCCGCAGCCGCGATTGCTGCGGGAAGCGTTGAGCGGTGACCACCGACTCCTTCCCACGCCAGTACGCTCGCACGCGACGCTTCTTCCTCGGCGAGCCACGCGACCTCCGAATTAGTCCTGACCACTCAACCGTGGTCTTTGCGCGATCAAAAAGCGGGAATGACCCCGTCACCTGCCTCTGGGCATGTGATTCGAAGACAGGTCACGAGCGGCTCGTTGTCGACCCCAGCGAGCTCAACGCCAACTCAGAACGCTCAGATGCAGAGCGGGCCGTTCGTGAGCGCCTTCGCGAATCGGCTGAGGGCATCACCTCTTACCACACTGACCACGGTTGCACGACCGCAGTGTTCACCGTGTCGGGAAGCGTCTTTCGAGTCGAGCTCGCCACAGGCGACCTCACCGCAGTTGAAGTTGGTGCTGGGGCCTTTGATCCGCGGCTTTCGCCAGATGGTCAACACCTCGCCGTCGTCATCGGCAGCAAATTTAAGGTCGTGTCGATAGCGACACCTCAGACACCACTCGTCGAACTCAGCAGCGCCACCGCTCACACGAGGTGGGGGGTGGCCGAGTTCATTGCCGCTGAGGAAATGGGACGGATGCGAGGGCATTGGTGGTCGCCAGATGGCACACAACTTCTCGTCGCCTGCGTCGATAACAGTCCGGTGTCGGAGTGGTCACTCAGCGACCCGGCACAGCCGTGGGCGCAACACCAGTCCATGAAATACCCCGCAGCTGGAACTGCGAATGCCGTGGTTACCTTCCACCTTGTCGATCTCTCATCAGGAGCGCTGACTCCGGTCGAGTGGGACGCTACTGCCTTCGAATACGTGGCGAGAGCGTCATGGGATTCATTTGGGCCTCTATTGACTGTGCAGTCGCGTGATCAACGAACTCTCAAGGTGCTCCGAGTTGATCCGATCGACGGGTCGACCACCGCTATCTGGAACGACGAGGATGAGCACTGGGTTGAACTCGTTCCCGGCACACCGGTCGGCATCGGGCTCGACAACGTTGTGACCGCAGCAGACCGAGATGGTGCCCGTCGCCTCATAATTGATGGCGAACCGGTCACACCTGCCGACCTTCAAGTCCGATCGGTTATCCACGCGCATCATGATGGCGTGCTGTTCACCGCGAACCCGATCGACAACAGCACCGTTCAACACCTTTGGATCTGGCACCGCAATCGAGGCCTTTCCGAACTCGTTGGCGGTGACGTCGTCGCACAAGCGGCCGGAACCACTGATTTCGCAATCACCAAAACCGCAGACCTTCACCAACCAGGTCAGCCGTGGACACTCCCAAATGGACAGCAGCTTGCATCATTTTCTGAACACCCTCTCTGCGAACCAAACGTGACGATCGCGCGAGGCATCGCAGAAGACGGTCATGCGCTTGACGTTGCGATTCTGCTTCCCTCGACGCCAATCACGAGCACATTACCGGTGCTTGTTGACCCCTACGGCGGCCCGCACGCGCTGCGGGTCCTTCGATCACAACGTGCACATCTCAACTCGCAATGGTTCGCCGATCAAGGGTTCGCTGTCGTCATTTGCGATGGCCGAGGCACCCCAGGCCGAGGATCATCGTGGGAACGTTCAGTCTATGGAGACCTTGCTTCACCAGTTCTCGATGACCAAGTGACCGCACTCGACATTGCAGCGAAGCACTGCGAAACACACCTCGGTTGCACCCTCGATCTCTCGCGGGTTGCAATCCGAGGATGGAGTTTTGGTGGTTACCTTGCGGCACTCGCAGTCATGCGAAGGCCTGATCGCTTTCATGTTGCTGTCGCTGGAGCGCCAGTCACCGAATGGCGCTGGTATGACACTCATTACACCGAGCGGTATCTCGGAAATCCGGCAGTCGAAGACACCGCCTATCGACAATCATCACTCATCGAAGATCTCGAATCACTGGAACGACCGCTGCTGCTCATTCACGGTCTAGCTGACGACAACGTTGTTGCCGCTCACACCCTGCAACTGTCGTCTGCACTGCTGTCGATCGGCGCTACACATTCTGTTCTCCCACTCGCTGGAGTGAGTCACATGACCCCTCAAGAAGTCGTTGCTGAACATCTCCTCAATATCCAACTGGACTTCATCCGCCAGCACCTCCCGTCTTCCGAAGACCACTGACTCACTCCGTCCACATGTCGCTGCACGAGTCAATAACCCATGAGAACTTCACCCCGGCTCACCGCCGTTTGAGCATCAACATGTTGACCGCGCAAGCAACGCTTTGCTCATCCCCCTCATTCATCTGATGTCGGTATTTGATCTCATCATCATCGGAATCGCCGTTTGTCTCGGCGCCATCGTGAAGAGCGTCACCGGGATGGGCCTTCCACTCATTGCGCTCCCCATCATCTCGCTCTTCGTTTCACCTGAAACCGGGATCGCCATTCTCGCCATACCCTCAATCGTTCAGAACGCCGGAATTGTCAGCACGAACTGGCACGCGCGCAAAGAAGCTCGAGGACTCACCTCTTTCTGTCTTGCCGGTGGAGTCGGAGTGGTGATCGGCACGCTCTCACTTGGAGCTGTACCAGAGCACATCACACTCATCGCGCTCAACGTCACCATCATCACCTGGCTCTACCAGCGACTCCGGAACCCCGACCACATAATTCCGAAAACAAAAGAGCGCCTGCTCTCGCCTGCAGCCGGAATCGTCGCTGGGATCTTCCAAGGTGGATCTGGCGTGTCGGGTCCTGTCGTTGCCGCATGGCACCAAGGGCTACGGCTCCCAAGAGATGCATTCGTGTTTTCCATCGCCACCGCGTTCGGTCTCGTCGGAACCACTCAGACCATCACCCTCGCAGCGAGCGGTCACCTTGAGGGCAGGGTGCTCGTGTCGCTTGCGATTTCCGCCATCGTCCTTATCTCCGTACCGATCGGACCACCACTTCGCCGCCGCCTATCGGGCGCAGCATTTGACCGTGCGGTGATTGGCCTCGTCATTGCGTCGTGCATCAGCCTCACCCTCGACATTGTCATCTCTCTTGCTCGCTGATTGAGCGCACTCTCGGCACTCACTAATGTGGGATCACACTCGCTTGGCAGATGGGGGCATCGAGATATGACGATTGACGATTACGCACTAAGTGACCGTTACACCCAGGAGCAGACGACGTCGTTCCTTTCGGGCGTTCAAGCTCTTGCGCGGCTTCCCCTTGAGCAGCTCATGGCCGACAAGAGCAACGGGCTCAATACCGCAGCATTTGTGAGCGGGTACCCAGGGTCACCTCTCGGCGGCTATGGAGATGAAGTTGATCGCGCAACTTCTATCAACGCTGACCTTCCACTTCGCCATGTTCCAGCAATCAATGAAGAACACGCTGCAACGGCAGTCATGGGATCCCAACTCGTCACAACACGCACAGATGCCTTGCACCAAGGCGTCGTCGGAGTCTGGTACGGAAAAGCTCCAGGCCTCGAGCGCGCCAGCGATGCAATTCGTCATGCCGTGCTCGCCGGTACCGGCGCCCACGGTGGCGTTGTCGCCCTCGTTGGTGACGATCCGGGTGCGAAGAGTTCGACCGTGCCGTCAAATTCGACCGATATTCTCGCTGCACTCCGGATACCAGTGCTCGTGCCTGGCGATCCAGGTGCCCTGCTCGAACTTGGACGTCACGCGATTTCAATGAGTAGAGCGGCGGGGCTTTGGGCCTCAGTACGGGTGGTCGCCGACGTTGCCGACGGAACTTCCTCGGTACAACTCGACGTCTCACAGCATCATCCGGTGTCGCCAGAGCGCCCAGCCAACCTCCTTGCACCCACCGGTCGGGTCATTTCACCGTTCAACCTTGAGCTCGAACGTGAACTCATTGAAGTTCGGCTTCCCATCGCGCTCAACTACATCCGCCTCAACAAGCTCAACCGAGTGACCGCTGGCGATGACCGAGCTGAGGTTGGCATTATTGCGTCGGGCAACACCCATCGGCAGGTGCACGAAGCGCTCAAACGACTCGGCATGCAGTCGAGTGACGACATTGCAGCCAACGGCATCCGAATCCTCGAGATGGCGGTGACCTACCCGGTCGACACATCCACCATCAGAGAGTTCGCTCTCGGACTGAGCGAACTCATCATCATCGAAGAAAAGCAGCCGATCGTCGAAACCGCAGTGCGCGACATTCTTTCGGGGGCCACGAATTCGCCGCGCATCATCGGTAAATCGGTTCACCATGCCGACCCGATCGCGCCCCACCATGGAACGCTCGATACCGGCACGATCACCGCTGCGTTGCGAAATCGGCTCAGCGAACGGCTCGGTGATCGGCTCGCTCCTGCAGCCCCGAAGCCAATTCACCACATTGAACTCACAGTTGAGCGCAGCCCATTCTTCTGCTCGGGCTGCCCACACAACTCCTCAACGGTGGTTCCTGAGGGGTCGGTAGTCGGAGCGGGAATTGGATGCCACACGATGGTCATGCTCGGCGAACCAGGCCGGGGCGGCGACATCGTTGGTGTCACTGCAATGGGCAACGAGGGATCGCTCTGGATCGGAATGGAAGACTTCGTTTCCACCGATCACATGATCCAAAACATCGGTGACGGCACTTACTTCCACAGCGGGCAGCTCGCCATCACCTCCGCAGTCGCGGCGGGAAGCCACATGACATTCAAATTGCTCTACAACGGCGCGGTATCGATGACCGGTGGCCAAACACCATCTGGTCAACTTTCGCCCGCTGCGGTTGCCGCCAATCTTCTCCGCCAGGGAGTCACTCGTGTCATCGTCACCACCGACGACGCCGACCGGCATAACGACTGGCCATCCGAGGTTGACGTATGGCATCGCTCTCGCCTCATTGAAGCACAAGAAGTACTTGCGGCAACCCCGGGCGTCACCGTGCTCATCCACGATCAGCCATGTGCCGCCGAGCTCCGGCGCGATCGCAAACGCGGGCGCGCCGTCACCCCGACCGACCGCATCGTCATCGACCATCGCATCTGTGAAGGCTGCGGCGATTGCGGCCGCACCAGCAACTGCTTGTCCGTGCAGGCATTCGACACCCCATGGGGACGAAAAACTCGCATCGATCAGAATTCTTGCAACCTTGACCAGTCATGCGTCGATGGTGACTGCCCGTCGTTCATTGCCGTTGACACCGAGCCGAGCCTCTTCGCTCGCCTCACCTCACGCATGTTCGATCGCAATGGCGCACCGACACGCCGAACCTCAACCGAGATTCCGACGACTGACCCACCCACACCAACTGCTGCAACACATCGAGACGACCTTGCGATTCGACTCACCGGCGTCGGTGGAACCGGAGTGGTCACCGTCGCGCAAGTAATCGGTACCGCAGCGATGCTCGACGGTTGGAGCGTTCAAGGCATCGATCAGATCGGCCTCAGCCAGAAAGCCGGTCCCGTAGTGAGCGACATTCGACTCTCCCGCAGTGGCACGATGCAAGCAAGCCGCCTCGGTCAAGGCGATGCGGATGTACTGATCGCTCTTGACAACCTCGTTGCCGCCGGAGCGAACGGTCTTGGAGTCATTTCACCAACGACCATGGTTGTCGGCTCGTCAACCGAGACGCCCACCGCTTCGATGATTGCGCATCCCGAATTACTCCTGCCCAACAGTGATGACATCGAGAACACCTTGGGTGATGCGACAGACAGCACGAAGCAACTCTGGGCTGACGCAGCTCAAATCACTACCCGCTTCCTCGGGGATGCGACGACAGCGAATGTCTTCGTCGTCGGGATGGCCGTTCAGATTGGCGCATTGCCGATCTCGCTCGACAGCCTCTCCGAAGCAATCCGGGTGAATGGTGCTGCAGTCGAGGCCAACCTCACGGCTCTTCGCCTCGGCCGCCTGTATGCAGTCGGTCAGTTGAACATCGATACAACTTCGTCATCGACAGCAGAAGTCGAACTCCACGACGACGTCACCGGGCGCTACGCGAACGACGTGAAGGCCCATAGCGGCACTCGCGCCTCGCAACGCTTCCTCGACATCGTTCAACGGGTTCACGATATTGACCCTGACCCATCGCTTGAGTTATCGACAGTTGTTGCGACCCACCTTCACCAACTCATGACCTACAAAGACGAGTACGAGGTTGCCCGATTAATCACTACCGCTGACGGAGCCGGCGCATCTGACTCAATTGCAGACGGCAAGGGAGTTCGCTATCGGCTGCTTCACCCACCGATCCTTGCCGCGATGGGTGTGAAAAGAAAGATGCGATTTGGCCCGGGGTGGATCCCGATGTTCAAACTGCTTAGACGCGCGCGGGTGCTTCGAGGCACGCCACTTGACATCTTTGGTTATGCCCGTGTCCGCAAGATCGAGCGCTCGCTAGCAGGCGAATACCTCGAGCTCGTTGAGGCGATCATTACTTCGGTCTCGACCCTGCCGTACACCCGTCTCGTCGAATTCGCACGCCTTCCTGACGTCATCCGCGGTTACGAGGAGCTGAAAGAAAGCCGGGTTGAAATCTTCCGCACTCAACGAACGACAGCACTCGCTGAACTGAAGTAGCTTGCGCTGCGCTTAGTTCGACTCGTGATACGACGAGTAAAACTCTCGGTTTGGCGCCAACACATCAAACACATTTCCGCTTGGCTCTGGCAATGCAACATCACTCGTCTCGCATCGTGACACACGTTCTCCCCATCGGAAAATCACCGAACCCCACGTAACACCCCCACCGAATGCGGTGATCGCAATCGTGTCGTTAGGGGAAATTCTGCCTTCGTCGAGAGCATCGCAGAGCGCCATCGGAATTGATGCGGCAGAAGTGTTGCCATGGTGTTCAATATTTACCATCACCTTCGACTCTGGCACTCCAAGCCGCGACGTTGCTGCTTGGATGATCCGAAGATTCGCCTGATGAGGAATTACGAGGTCAATGTCGTCTGCACCGAGAGATGCTCGTTCCAACGCTCGGGTCACCGAGTCAGCCATACCCTTTACCGCAATCTTGTACACCGCTTGACCTTCAAAATGGAGCCGATGCTGGGAGGGGTCACGGAACGTCGAGAGCTCCCCACGGGTTCCGAGTGTTGGTATGACCATCGTTGAGCCGGCGGAGCCATCGGCACCGAGGTCGACACCGAGCACGCCGACATCAGCCTGATCGGAGCACTCAATGATGGCTGCCCCCGCTCCGTCACCAAAGATCACGCAGGAATTTCGATCGCGGTAGTCGAGGAAAAAGTGCAGTTTCTCGACTCCGACGAGAAGGATTCGCCGTGCAACCCCAGATGTCACCAGTGATGTTGCGGTAGCGAATCCATAGACAAACCCAGAGCACGCGGCGTTGAGATCGAAGGCACCCGCATTGACCGCGCCGAGGCGCTCTTGCAACACACATGCATTACTTGGACAACTGATCTCCGGCGTCACTGTCGCCATAACGATGAGATCGAGGTCGGTTGCCTCAAGACCGGCAGCGGCAAGCGCGTGTTGCGCTGCGACCTCGGCCATATCGGTTGTCTCTACATGGCAGATGCCGCGCTCAGAAATGCCCGTGCGTTCACGAATCCACTCGTCATCGGTATCGACAAGTGTGCTGAGGTCGGCATTTGATAATGACAACGGAGGTCTGCATTTCCCCCACCCTGTTATTACTGCCCCCATATGCCCCCCAGTTGCTTAGCTGCCCAACGAGGGAGCGTCTGTAGATATTAGATAGACGAAGAGCATCAAGGCGAAGCCAATGAATGACACGGTTGCGACGCCAACAAATCTCACCATCGTCGGGTGTACCGGGTTTTCACCAGCACGCAACGAGCCATGCAACGAGTCATATCGAAACTCAGCCCAGAAAATCGCTACGCCTCCAATTGCCACCCAAAGAGCTCCAAAGACGCCAAAAAGGTAATGCGCGTGTTCTGAAGCTGTACGGGCAAGCAGAGCTCCCGCAATGACCGTGGCAAGACCGGTGCGCTCCCATGCCAACGACGTTCGCTCGTGGGGAAGAGGCGGGTCGAACGAATTCAGCGGGCGTTGATGGCGGCGCCCCCGACCTCGTCTCATTGCGTATCGATCACGAGCAGAATCACTGCGGCCACTCCGATCAGGCCGACACCAATGGCGGTGATCTGAGGAAGATATGACGCAGGGAGAGGCTGTTCGAGGCGCATTGCGCGTTCGTTAAGCGACCAACGGCGAAACGCTGTTGAGGCGGTCACGAACGCAAGCGCCAACACCATGACTCCGATGACTTCAACGCCTTCAATGTCCTTGAGAACAACAATCGACCCTAAACCACCGGCGACAAGAGCCAATGAAGTTCGGATCCATGAGAGAAACGTGCGCTCGTTTGCGAGAGTGAACCGGTAGTCAGGGTCGACACCCCAGCCTCTCGGGTCAGGTGGAAATAGATACTCGCGCAGCTTCATTTGGTGACTCCCAACTCGGTGATGGCTGCGAGAAAACGATCGTTCTCGGTAGGACTACCGATAGTGACCCTGATGCCCTCCCCATCAAACGGCCGCACCACTACTCCGCGCTTTTCCAACTCGGTTGCGAACCTCATGGTTTCAGAACCGGTCGAGAGGTACACGAAATTGGCTTGATGGACGGGCATCCACCATCCCATCTCAGAAAGTTGTGCCTCGACGCGGCCTCGTTCGTTCACAATCACTGCGCACCGGGCTTCAATTTCTTCGATGTTGTCAATCGCTGCAATCGCAGCCGCTTGAGCAGCTGCATTGACGTGAAACGGGACAGCGACTTTGTCAATGTCGGCAATGACTTCCGGGTCACCGACCGCATAGCCCACTCGCAGACCGGCAAGACCATGTGCTTTCGACAGGGTTCGCGTCACGAGCACATTCCGAAACTGCGGAACGATGTCGGCGACAGGATCTGGAGTACCAGCGTCGACAAATTCGCGGTAGGCCTCATCGATCACAACAATCACCTCTTCACCCGCTGCCGTGGCGATTCGCGCGATGTCATCGTGACTGAGAACAGTGCCCGTCGGGTTATTTGGGGTCGCAAGCATGACCACCTTTGTCGCCGGAGTGAGTGCTGCGATGGTGCCATCAACGTCATAGGTCAAGTCGTCCAGCAGAGGAACCCGAACCATCTCGGCTCCGGTGAGTTGAGAGTAAATCGGATACACCTCAAACGAACGCCAACCGAAGATGACCTCATCGCCCGGATCGAGGTAAGTGAGGAAGATTTGTTGCAGCAACCCAACCGAGCCGTTTCCGATGGTGATGTGGTCGGCTGAAATGTCGAGCCACTCGCCGATCCGAGAGCGCAACTCTCCCCCACGGTGATCGGCGTAGCGGTTGGCCCCACGAACTGCGGAAAGAACCGAATTCTCCACAGCAGAGATGGGGCCCTCAGGATTTTCATTCGATGCAAGCTTCACTGCATCGACAACTCCATGCTCTTGTTGCGCTTGTTTTGCATCACGTCCCGGCCGGTACGCGGGAAGTGCTTCTACGGCAGATCGGGGCCGTCCGGGTCGTGCTTGTGTATTCACGCCTACGAACGGTAGCGGCCAACGACACCTGAGTTCTCAAGTTCGTCAATCTCTTCGTCCGAGTAACCGAGTTCCGCAAGCACTTCTCGACCGTTCTCACCGAGCACAGGAGCAAATCGGCGGGGTTTGGCATTGACGGGTACCCCTGGAGCAAGTGAGGGAGTCATGCGGTATCGACCGAGGCGCGGGTGGTCCGTCATTGGCAGTGAATTCGTCACATCATCGAGGGTGACAACTTCGTGTACCGGCACTCCAGCCGAACCACAGGCGTCGACAAATTCTTGGGTGGTGTGGGTTTCCGCGATCCGCTGGTACTCGCGGTAGAGCTCATCGATGTTGTTGAGTCGACCTAAGCGAGAAATAAATCGCTGATCTTCGAGCATTTCCTCACGACCGCCGATACGAATCAGACCCTCGAAGTGGTGTCGTTCGTACGCAAGAATTACCACGAGGCCCCCATCTGAGGTTCGAAGCGGGCGACGTTCTGAGCTCAACAATCTCGGATACCCCGCTCGCGAAAGTTGTGGTTCAGGAATTGCTTCTGCTCCATGCTCAACGAGCAAAAACGCCCGCATCATGTCGTACATCGCCAGCACTGTGTCAGTTCCCTCACCTGTTCGCTCACGGTGGAAAAGCCCGGCGAGCACCGCTTGTGCGAGCGCCATTCCCGACACCTTGTCGGCGATAAGAATCGGCGCAATCACTGGTGGAAGCCCCGAACGCTCATTGGTGTCAACGAATCCGGTTGCTGCCTGAATGATGTCGTCGTATGCAGCGGCATTGGCATTTGGTGAACTTGGGTCGTAGCCAGCGGCCGCTACCCAGACAAGATCAGAGCGAAGCGGCCGTAAATCGCCGGGAGTAACACGAGCACGCTCACGAGAGCCCGGACGAAGGTTGGTGACGAACACATCGCTCTCTGCAACAAGTTTCTCAAATATCGCCCGACCCTCGTCACTGCGCAGGTCCAACACAATGCTGCGTTTATTCCTCATGAGGTTCAATGTCACGCCGGAGACATCGGGGTGAGGGCCCTTGCCCATATGCCGGTTGGCATCTCCCACCGGAGTTTCGACAACGGTGACCTCGGCACCCATGTCGGCAAGAATCTGGGTGCCAAAAGGACCCATAATGACCGCCGTCAGGTCAAGAACTTTCACGCCTGCAAGCGGTTGGTAGTGACTCATCGGCTTCTCAGTCGAGCAGGTCGACAGGGATGTCGACGAATCGGGCACGAAGCCACTCACCGAGACTCTTCGCCTGCCCATCGGTTCGTGTCGATGCCGCAACACCTTCAGAGAGCAATCCTCTGACCACGAAGTTCAACGACCGAATGTTCGCCAACGCGTATCGGTCAACAGTGAGGTTTGCTGTCTCTGGAAGCAAGTCCTTGAATCGTTCAACGGTTAGGAATTCGTCGAGCCACAGCCAGGCCTCATTACTTCGGGCGAACATCCCAAGGTTTGCGTCTCCACCCTTATCGCCGGAGCGCGCACCAAATAAAGTGCCCAAAGGTGCGCTACGTGTTTCACCCATAGAGGGTGAACCCTGCGGACCTGGGGTGGGTTCTGCGCTCACCGGCGAGTGCTCTGGGGCTACCGATTCAACTTGACGCGTTGAACCATTCACATGAACGTAGGCGGGAACAAGGTCAGCTGGCACAAGCGCGGGTCGGTACACGCCGAACGGCGAGCCCGCTGATGGTCCTCCCGACAGCGAGTAAAAGCCTGGAATGCTCGAAAGACCGGTTTCAACAAACGCGTTTGAGAAAGCGCGACCAACTTTGCGCTCGTCACGGTCTTTCACACTGATGCGAAGTTGGGCAGTTGCTGCCTCGTTACTTTCCGGATCACTGTGGTCGGTCCGCACGAGACGAACCTCGCACTCTTCGAAGTCTGCAGCGGCATAGGGCGACGCCTCCCAGAATGCTTCGAGGGCCATCTTTGATTTTTCTTCAACATCAAGTCCGGTGAGCGCAAGCACCATGTCATTTCGGTAGCCACCAAGTTCGTTCATCGCAACCTTCAACGATCCGGTCGGCGGTTCACCCTTAACGCCCGAAATCCGAACCCGATCGGGCCCAACTTGATCAAGAGAAATGGTGTCGAACCGTGATGTGACATCAGGTCCGAGATACTGAGCGCCGCCGATTTCGTAGAGCAATTGGCTGGTCACTGTTCCGACCGAGACCAGACCACCCGTTCCGTCATGCTTACCGATCACACTCGAACCATCTGCGAACACGTCGGCGAATGGAAATCCGATTCGCTCGCGACCTGGCACCTCAGTGAAGAAGGAATAATTCCCTCCAGTGACCTGTCCTGAGCATTCGATGACGTGACCAGCGACGACCGCGCCAGCGAGGGCGTCCCAATCTGTGCGCGACCACCCATGGTGGTATGCCGCCGGGCCACAGACGACCGCTGCATCTGTTACCCGACCGGTGACAACGATGTCAGCACCCTCGGTGAGAGCATCAACGATGCCCCAGCAACCGAGGTACGCATTTGCCGACACATAGCGCGACACATCTCCCAGCCCATTCGATGGATCGAAAGCGACTAGATTTCCGCTAGCAGAGAGATCGACCGCTCGATCGAGAAGATTGTCGCCGTCGACGTAGGCAATCGTTGGGTTGAGACCGAGGCGGTCGGCGATTTCTTGAAGGGCGTCTGCACATCCACCCGGGTCGAGTCCACCAGCGTTCGAGACGACCTTGATACCACGATCGAGACAGGTTCCCATCACCTGTTCCATCTGGGTGACAAAAGTCGATGCATATCCACGGCCCGGATTTTTTGCGCGAATTCTCGAAAGGATGAGCATCGTTAGTTCAGCTAGCCAGTCCCCCGTGAGGACATCGATCGGGCCGCCTTCAACCATTTCCTTCGCTCCCGACAGACGGTCACCGAAAAACCCAGAGCAGTTCGCAATGCGAATCGAGTCACTCATGAGTCCTGACCTCCGATCTCGAGCTCGACAAGTAGATCGCCCATACCAACGCGATCGCCAACACTGAAACGAACTGCGGTTACCGTCGCTGCCGACGGAGTCGTGATCTGGTGCTCCATCTTCATCGCTTCGATCACCATCAACACTTGGTCGACCTCGACCAAGTCACCGTCGGAGACCCGGACATCGATCACTGTGCCCGGCAGTGGAGCAACAGGTCCTGACCCTGCGAGGTCAGCATCGTATTCGGCAAAACGAGGAAGTTCGTGCCATTCGGTGCGACCAGACCAGCCGCTCACTCGCCACGCCTCACCGAGGCGGGAAACGGTGGGCGAGGTTCGCCGACCATCGATTTCTATGGCATCTCCGTAGCGACGCACCACCGACCGTGGGCGATCATCCGGGTTCAGCGCGCCGTCGTCGTCAGCTTTTGGCCATAGGCCAAGCAGAAATTCCCAAGTGTCGCCACCGAGTGATCGATATTCGACTTCATATTCGACGGGTGCATCACCGCCCGATTCGACCATCGTTATCCGTTGCCCGCGTGTCGAAAGATTTCTCCAACCACTAGGGGCAAACCCCCAGCGTTGATCGGCACTTCGATTGGCTGCAACTCGATCAAGAACGACGGCCACAAGGTGGGCGTCGATGTCTGCAGTTTCCGGTCGCACACCCTGCAACACATGAGGCTGCCGATCGAGGTATCCGGTGTCGACGCCACCTTCAACGAACACATCGTCGGTGAGAATCGCCACAAGGCTGTCGACGTTGGTACGAACTCCCCCAATGTCGGCCCGGCGCATGGCATCAGCGGCAATTGCGAGCGCAGTCTGGCGGTCAGCACCCGTGACGATGATCTTGGCGAGAAGCGAGTCGTAATTTGTTGTCACAACGCTGCCGGGACGAATTCCACTGTCGACCCGAACATTGCCAGGGACGTCGAACGCAGTGATCACACCGGTCGACGGCATCCACCCGCTACTTGGATCTTCTGCTACCAGACGAAGCTCTATTGCGTGACCGCAAAGCGAGATTGCCTCCTGAGTCATTCCGAGCCCGATACCTGATGCAACGTCGAATTGGAGTCCGACGAGGTCGATGCCGGTCACCGCTTCGGTGACCGGGTGCTCGACTTGCAAACGGGTATTCACTTCCAGGAAGGTGATCCTTCCATCGTTACCGACAAGGAACTCGACGGTCCCCGCACCCCGATAGTTCACATGACGAGCGAGGCGCGTCGCTCCATCGTGCAACGCTGCACGAACTTCATCTGGCAGGCTGATCGCCGGAGCTTCCTCGATCACTTTCTGATTACGGCGCTGCACCGAACAATCACGTTCACCGAAGTGCAAAACCTCGCCTTCGCCGTCGCCCACGATCTGAACTTCGATATGGCGACCCTGTTCGATATAGGGCTCAATAAACACGGTCGCATCGCCAAATGCCGCGGCCGCCTCACGCGAAGCTGACTCGATTGCGGCTGCAAGGTCGTCGCCCTCTCGGACAATTCGCATCCCTCGACCGCCACCACCGGCAGCCGCTTTCACCAACGCTGGCATCGATACGTCTGCTGGAGTGCTGCCATCGGTTGCAACTTCAATAATCGGAGTCGTGGGAACACCTGCCTCTTCCGCTGCACGTTTCGCCGCCACCTTGTCACCGAGCAGTTCGATCTGCTCGGCGGTTGGTCCAACCCACATGAGGCCCACTGCTTCAACCGCACGCGCCGCCTCAGCGTTTTCGGCTAGAAATCCGTACCCGGGATGTACCGCATCGCATCCATTCGCAACCGCTGCTTCGACGATTGCATCAATGCGTAAATAACTCTCGGCTGCGGTCTCCCCGCCAAGTGCCACTGCCACGTCCATTGAGTCAAGGTGGAGGGATGTGCTATCTGCGTCTGAATACACGCCGACACACGAGATGCCGCGGTCTCGGGCGGTGCGTGCAATACGGATTGCGATTTCGCCGCGGTTTGCGATAAGGAGTCGCCGAATCTGTCGATTTGCCATGATCAGTGCCTCCACACGCCGTATTCGGTCGCCCCGCGGACTTCATTCGAGTGAATAGCCGAGAGCGCCATTCCTAAGACATGCCGAGTGTCATTCGGGTGGATAATTCCATCATCCCAAAGTCGACCGGTGGCGAACAATGCTGAACTCTCACTTTCGATCTGCGCCTCAAGGGCTTCTTTCTGGGTGTTCAACTGTTCTTCGTCAACATCAATACCGCGACCAGCTGCGGCGTTTCGAGCGACAATATCCATAACACCGGCGAGCTGTCGGCCGCCCATCACCGCGATCTTGTGATTTGGCCACGTGAAAATAAATCGAGGATCGTATGCCCGACCCGCCATGCCGTAGTTGCCCGCCCCGTACGAGGCTCCAACCATCAGCACGACGTGAGGAACCTCAGAGTTCGACACCGCGTTGATGAGCTTCGCCCCATTGCGAATGATGCCGCCCCGCTCGGCCTGTGAACCCACCATGAACCCTGTGATGTTGTGCAAAAAGACAAGTGGCGTGCTGGTGCGATTGCAGAGTTGAATGAATTGCGCACCCTTTGCCGCCTCTTCCGAGAACAGAATGCCGTTATTTCCAATGAACCCAACAGGGAACCCGTGCACCGATCCCCAGCCGCAGATCAATTTGTCGCCGTACAACGGCTTGAACTCTTCAAAACGACTTCCGTCGAGCACACGGGCGTACACCTCACGTATGTCAAACGGAACCCGGACATCTGCCGAAGCACACCCGATCAACTCATCGGGTGAGAACAGCGGCTCATCAACCGGTTCGGTAGGGCCAGGACCGAGTTTCTCCCACCTCAGGTGAGCAACGATTTCTCGGGTGATACGGAGCGCATCCATTTCGTCGACGGCGAGGTAATCGGATAATCCGCTCACCCGAGAGTGCATCTCCGCTCCGCCGAGTGTTTCCTCATCAACAATTTCGTCGATCGCCATCTTCACGAGGGGCGGCCCACCCAAGTACGCCGTGCCTCGCTCTCTCACAAAGACCGTGTAATCACTCATTCCAACCGTGTATGCGCCACCGGCTGTGGCCGGTCCGAACCCAACTGTGATTGTCGGAATACCAGCTTTCGACAACTGGGTTTGATGTTTGAAGCTCGCTCCCCCCGGAACAAAGATGTCGGCTTGATGTGGAAGGTCTGCACCTGCCGACTCGTTCAACGCGATCCACGGCAAGCGATTCTGGGCAACGATTTCGAAGAACCGTGAGCCCTTCTCAACGGTTCGTGGGTTCGACGAACCGCCTCGGTAAGTCATATCGGTGGCGGTGATACCAACTTCGACGCCCTCGATAATTCCGATGCCCATTACCACTCCCGCACCGATCGGGAATTCAGACCCCCACCCGGCAAGCGGACTCAACTCAAGAAACGGCGTATCAGGGTCAACAATCTGCTCTATGCGCTCACGAGCGAGCATCTTCCCGCGTTTGCGATGACGGTCGACATACCGTTGCCCACCAATTGTCTCTACTTTCGAGAGTTCATCGGCAACAAGGCCCCAGAGTGCTTCCATCTCCGCCTTGTTGTTTTGAAACTCAGAACTGCGCGTATCGAGCCGCGATCGAATGACTGATCTCGGTCGTGCCACGCTCCCCACAGTGATTTCGTTCGACACAATCGATGACCGTAGGTGGTGGTACCTTCATTAGTCAATCCGGTAATGAGAGACGGCGCTGACAACGGCAATCCAAACGGACGTGGAACGCCGCATAAAGGGGGAAAATGACTGTTCAGGGTGTTCTCGATGACCTCATCGCTGAGCAACAGGCGCTTGATGATGTCGTCTCGTCGCTCTCACCGCAGCAGTGGGCGGAAGCAACTCCGAGCCCCGGGTGGAATGTTGCTGATCAAATTGCTCATCTCACCTACTTTGACGCCACCGCAGCGCTTGCGATTCGCGATGCGTCTGCATTTATCGAACATCGTGATCATCTCGCAGAGTTGATGTCTGATCCAGCGGCGCTTGACCGAGAGACGATGGAACCACTTCGCGCTCTCACCGGCGACGGCCTCCTCAGTGAATGGCGCGCCAACCGTCGGGCTCTCGAGGCCGCAGGCCGGACCCTCGTCGAGGATGCTCGCGTCGAGTGGTATGGCCCGTCCATGGGAGCCAAGTCATTTCTCACTGCACGTCTCATGGAGGCATGGGCACACGGACAAGATGTCGTTGACACCCTCGGCGCCAGCAGACCCGCGTCTGACCGTCTGCGCCACATCGCCCAATTAGGAATCATCACCCGCAGTTGGAGCTACATCAACCGAGGACTTGAGGTGCCCGCAGGCAACGTGTCAGTCAGACTGGATGCTCCGTCTGGAGACGTTTGGGAGTGGAATCTTGAAGGTGCAGATGCCGCAGTATTTGGTAGCGCAAAAGATTTCTGTCTCATCGTGACGCAGCGTCGTCATGTCGATGACACGAACCTCGTGACCGAGGGAGAACTCGCCCGTGATTGGATGCTTCAAGCTCAAGCCTTTGCCGGAGGAGCAACCGATGGGCCGACCGCTGGCAAGTGGAGGGACACCTGATGGATTTCGATTTTCCTTCCGACAACGATCCACGACGAAGTGAACTGCGGGCGTGGCTCGCCGGGCATCCGTCTCCAACGAGTGCCGAACTTCATGAGGCAGGTCTTCTTGTCCCCCATTGGCCTCGACCTTGGGGAGTTGAAGCAGATCCCATTCATCAACTCATCATCGATGAGGAACTGAAGGCTGCCGGAGTGCAAGAAACCTCGGTATCGACCAATCCGATCGGCGTTGGGTGGGCCGCTCCGACGATTCTGCTTGCAGGGACCGAGTGGCAGAAAGAGCGCTTTCTTCCAAAAATTTTCAGCGGAGAAGAGCAATGGTGCCAACTCTTCAGCGAGCCCGACTCAGGTTCCGATCTTGCATCGCTGGCAACTCGGGCCGTTCGGGATGGCGACGAGTACGTCATCAACGGTTCAAAAATCTGGTCGAGCGGTGCCCATCATTCGGAATTCGGAATTCTCATTGCGCGAACCGATCCTGACGTGCCGAAACATAAAGGGATCTCCTACTTCATTATTCCTATGGATATTCCTGGGCTCACGCTGTCACCGATCATCGACATGACGACGGCTCATTCGTTCAACCAAACGTTCTTCGATGACGTCCGCCTTCCAGCAAAATATCTCGTTGGGCAAGAGGGCGACGGGTGGCGACTCGCGAAAGTCACGCTTGCAAATGAACGCGTGTCGTTGTCGTCAGCCGGCTCGCTATGGGGTTCAGGGCCGTCCGCCGACGACCTCCTCAATCTTGTGCACAACAACGGGGGTTGCGATGACCCGGTGTTGCGTCAACGCATAGCTGGCTTGCACATTGAGTCAGAAGTGCTTCGTCTCAACCGACTTCGTACCTTAAGTGCCCGACTTAACGGGCGCACGCCCGGCGCCGAAGCCTCAGTGCAAAAGATCATGGGTGACGAGCACGGTCAGCACGTCATGGAACTCGCGAAAGACCTTGTTGGCGCATCGGGCATGTTGACGGGTTCCGGCCCGGCGGGAGACATCCCTGGCCGTGCGCAACGTGGAGCAACCGAAGTGAACTTTGCTCGTGGCGAAGACAGCCAATTCCCAGAAGTTGACCCGCTGTGGCACTACGGCTGGCTGTTTTCTCCTGCTCTCACCCTTGGTGGTGGAACATTTGCTGTGCAGCGCAACATCGTCGCTGAACTCGTACTCGGGCTTCCCCGTGACATCCATGGGGATGCCGGGATGACTTGGTCTGATTTTCGAACCGGAAAGGAACCATCATGAGAACTCGTGTCACCGACATGCTCGGAATCGACATTCCGATTCTGGCCTTCAGCCACTGTCGTGACGTAGTCGCGGCAGTAACAAAGGCCGGAGGGCTCGGAGTGCTCGGTGCGGCGGGCCACTCAGATAAGCAACTCGAGATCGACCTTGATTGGATTGAAGAACAGATTGGCGATCTTCCATACGGTGTCGACCTCATCGTCCCAGCGAAGTACACCGGCTCCGACCAAGGCGGGATGACCGTTACCGAACTCGGCGAAATGATTCCCAGTGAGCACCGAGACTTCGTCGACAAACTCCTCGATGAGTATGGGGTGCCCGCCCTCGATGAAGAGCAAGGAGGCAGGGGGCTCGGTGCCGAATCTGAATCAGCACCCCTCTCCGCAGACCGCGCTGCGCCTCAACTCGAGATCACTCTCGCCCATAAGGCTGCTCTCGTCGTGAATGCCCTTGGCCCGCCTCCGGCCCACATGCTCGACAGCGCCCACGACCAAGGTCGGCTTGTTGGAGCGCTTGCAGGAAAGGCGCAACACGCCGAACGTCATGCTGCGGTCGGGGTCGACATCGTTATCGCTCAAGGTTCTGAGGCTGGTGGCCACACTGGAGAGATCGGCACGATGGTGCTCATTCCCGAGATCGTCGATGCACTCGGAGGTCAAGTTCCTGTGCTTGGCGCTGGTGGCATCGGTCGAGGACGTCAGATGGCAGCCTCGATGGCTCTCGGTGCAGAAGGTGTCTGGTGTGGATCGGTCTGGCTGACCACCGAGGAAGCAGAGACACACCCAACCGTGAAAGAGAAGTTTCTCGCCGCAACGTCATCCGACACATTGCGGTCGAAATCTCGTACCGGTAAGCCGGCCCGTCAGTTGCGAACCGCATGGACGGACGCCTGGGAAGATCCAGCAAACCCGAAGCCGCTCCCAATGCCGTTACAGCCAATGCTGATTGACACCGCGATTCGACGAATCGATCGCGCTGCTCATGACTCATCATCAGGCGCGGCACAGCTTGCAAACTATTTCGTAGGGCAGATCGTTGGAACGATGAATGACTCAAAGCCTGCCGCTCGCGTCGTTTACGAGATGGTCGAAGAGTTTATTGAATCAGTTCAGCGCCTTGACAGCCTGATGAACGACTAAGCCAAAGCGCCGGCATCTCGCATCTGACTCCACGGCACCTAAAGCAGTCTGACAAATGCAAGGTCGGTGACCACCCGACCGGCCTCAACTGCCTTTCGCTCGAATCGAGTCACCGGCCGATCAGAAGGTCGCACCACGATGCCTCCATCGAGTTCTGGGTGTGCCAAGCACACCGCAAGCATTTGTTCTACATAGTCGTCGATGTCCGTCGCCATACGCAGGCGCCCACCACCCACAATCCACGGAACCAATCGACCAATGATGAGTTCCGTCACGAGTCGTCGTTGGCGTTGGCGAGGTTTCGGCCACGGGTCAGGGAACCAGATCCTGATTTCGGTAAACGTTGGCGTCGGAAGCCGATTAATGAACTCAAGAGCGTCTCCGTGAATCACCCGAAGGTTCGTGAGTTCATTCGAATGAAGATCAACGAGAAGCCGGGCGATACCAGGCGTATGCACATCGGCTGCGATGAGGTCAACATCAGGTTCCGCCAACGCAGATGCAATCGCCGCTTCACCTGCACCACAACCGATTTCCAGGGCCACAGGTGCTGACCGTTCAAAAATCTCCTCTGCCGAAGTCGGAGGGCCTTCGACATCTAAGCCGAATACCGGAAGCAATTCCGCAAACGCAGCCGACCGTGTCTGCGACATTCTTCGTCGGCGCGGTTTGAAGGTTCGCGCTACCGCCATTGGGTGTCCGTCAGGAGCACACATCATTCCCCTCGCTGGGTGCTCAGGAACCGCTCCATGAGATGCCTTCCTGCGGTGATCGGTGGCGCAATTTCACCATCGGAAGGACGGCAGGCATCAAGCACCTCAATGACTGCATCCCAATTCGCATTATGAAAAAACGCAATCGACTGCCGCTCATTAGGGCCGCTGTCGGGTGAAGGAACCTGCACTCGGTGAAGGGTGGAGCGCCAACGGCCTGCAGTCCATCGTTCAAGCGCGTCTCCAATGTTGACGACGTACGCACCATCCTCAGCAGGTACTGGGTGCCACTCATCATCGGCTCCACGAACTTCGAGCCCGCCGGAAGCATCATCTTGGCGAAGCAATGTCAATGTTCCATAGTCAGAATGAGCACCTGCCCTGAGCTGTCCCGAAGCAACCGAGGATGGGTCGACATGCGGGTAATGCAAGAGGCGTAACGCCGACGTGTGGCGATCGATCGATGGTGCAAATGTGTCGCCCGACATACCGAGTCCGCGTGCCATCAACGAAAGCAACTGCTCGCATAACACTGCGAGTTCGTCGTAGTAGCGCTGCATGAGGTCGGACATCCCCTTTGGTTCAGCCGGCCACCGATTCGGGGAATACGCAAATGCGGCTGCGGCGTCCCGGGAAACGATCGCCTGAAGTTCACTCGCATCGACAAAGGGGCCGATTGAGAACGTTTCCTTCAGATCGGGCGGAGTGGACTCTCCTCGGCTTGCTGCTAATCGCTCGACTTGGAATGGGCCGTACCCATACGCATCACCATCTGGGATCGCAACCGCAAGTTTTTTCTCTTCGTCAAGAGAAAAAAATGCAGACGCACAATTCCAAGCTTCTCTCTCGAGAACCGGGTCGACTTCGTGCCCAACAACCTGCATGAACCCAAATGAACTGCACGCATCGTCGAGTTGTCGAGCGACTATCTGGGCCGGCTCGCGCAGATCTACGGTCGGAATAGACATCTCAAAGAGAGAAGTAGACGACGACTGTTACCGGTTCACGCCACTTCGCGGATGCTGGGTTTTTCAGGCAGCTGAACGCTCAAGGATGTGAACACCACATGCGGACGCAAGTCCAATCACGTGGGCAAGTCCAACCTTCGCGCCCTCAATCTGACGATCGCCTGCCTCACCACGAACGTGCTGACAGACCTCCCAAATGTTGGCAATGCCGGTTGCTGAAATTGGGTGCCCCTTCGATTGGAGACCACCTGAGACATTTACCGGCAGTCTTCCGTCACGATGGGCGGCGCCTGATTCGAAGAAGTCGACTGCGCCGCCCTCGTCACAGAGCATCAGGTTGTCGTAGTGCACGAGTTCAGCGGTTGCGAAACAGTCATGAAGTTCGACAAGGTTGAGGTCCTGTGGTCCGACACCGGCCTGTTCATATGCCTGATGGGCTGCGCTGCGAGTCAGCGTGTTCACATCGGGAAGTACTTGACATGCTTCTTGCCAAGGGTCGCTCGTGAGAATTGAGGCGGACACCTTCACCGCTCGACGCTGCTGCTCGAGAGACAATGTCTTCAGCTTCTCACCATTAATGACGACGGCTGCAGCAGCACCGTCACAGTTTGCTGAACACATCGGACGAGTATTTGGGTAGGCGATCATGACGTCATTCATGATCTGCTCAAGGCTCATCGCTTTGTTGTACGCAGCAAGCGGGTTCAAAGTGGAATGCGCATGGTTCTTCTCGCTGATCTTTGCGAACAACTCGAAATCGGCACCGCCGTATTTGTGGCCATACTCCATACCAATTTGTGCGAATACACCTGGCATCGATTCGGTACCGATTCGACCGTCAACCGGGCCAACCGCACCGAAGCGTCCGTTGCGCTCCCACTCGTCGTTGTCGGCTTTTGCTCTACCCCCTGCTCCGAGCAGTCCGGCTCCAGCAAGTTTTTCGACGCCGACCGCAAGGCCCATATCGACCTCGCCAGCCTTGACCGCCATGATGGCAGTGCGAAGAGCGGTAGCACCCGTTGCGCATGCGTTCGAGACGTTGTAAGCGGGAATGCCAGTCTGTCCAACTTGCTTCTGTAGTTGCTGGGCAATGCTGCCTGAACCGAGCAGGTTTCCGGCAGCAAGGACGCCGATGTCGGCCATCGTGATCCCTGCATCTGCGAGTGCGCCTTGAATAGCCTCGGCGCCAAGGTCGACAACGTCAAGGTTGGGGTGCTTACCAAACTTTGTCATGTGAATCCCGAGGATCCAGATGTCATCGCTTCTACTCATGATCTCTCCTTAGTTTTTGAGTCGAGCCTGTGCTCAGGCTGGCTCGAATCCGTAATTCACCGCTTCTACGCCAGCAGAATCTGTTCCCACCACCGTAGTGGCAAGGCGAACGTTCATTCCGAGACTGACGTGTTCGGGGTCGGGTGGACAATTGATAATGTTTGCTCGAACGCTCGTGCCGCCGCAGTCAATGACCGCCGCAACAAAGGGCACCTCAACGCCAGGTGCAGCGAAAGTAATGATCGAAAATGATCGAACTACTCCTTCGGTGGGAATGTCGACCGGCGAGAAGTCGGTCGCAAAGCACGCAGCACATGCGTTGCGTCGATCGAAATAGCGGGCACCGCATGAAGTGCATTCATTGGCGACAAGATGTGGTGTCGGCTCAAGTCTGAGGTACTCGACAAATGGAATCTGTGTTGCGGTCGACATACGTCCTCCTCTGGTTGAAAGTGAACATACGCCGTTAATTTGCGCAACGACGAGTCGGTCGGACGAGTTGCAAAGTGGCAGGCTGGTGAGATGTCGCTTTTCGAACCGATGGACGGTCTCAGCGCCGAAGAATCTGTCTTTGTTGACGTAATTGCGAAGTGGGTTGACAATGAGGTTCGCCCCGTCGTTCGAGACCTCGAACACTCAGATACGTACCCTGACGCTCTTATTGATCAGATGAAAGAGCTCGGTGTCTACGGGCTCGCTATCGGTGAGCCGTGGAATTCAGGTTCGGTGTCGGGTCGTTGTTATGCCCGCATCACCGAAGAGATCGCTCGGGGATGGATGTCGCTGTCCGGCGCGTTCGGTGGACACTCGGTGGTGTCAAAACTGCTCACACGCCACGGTACCCCTCAACAGCAAGAGCAATACTTGCCACTCATGGCAACTGGCGAACTTCGCGCAACGATGGCCCTGACTGAGCCTGACGGCGGGTCTGATCTCCAAGCGATTCGTACCGTTGCCCGACCAACGTGTCGCGACGGTGTCGACGGCTACGTCATCAATGGGGCGAAGACTTGGATCACAAATTCCCGGATGTCAGATGTCGTTGCGCTGTTGTGCAAAACCGACCCGGAGGCAACGCCTGCCCATACAGGAATTTCGATTCTGCTCGTCGGGAAAGTTCCGGGTTTCACCGTGGGCCGTAACCTGCCGAAACTCGGGTACAAAGGTGTCGAGAGTTGTGAGCTCTCATTTGACGATTGCTTTGTTCCTGCATCTGCCCTGTTGGGCGGAGCGGAGGGTCAAGGGTTCACTCAAATGATGGGCGGACTTGAGATTGGGCGCATTCAAGTGGCCGCGCGCGCGATTGGAGTTGCACGCGCCGCATTTGATGATGCCCTCGAATATGCAACCCAACGTGAAACCTTCGGCCAACCGATCTGGCGCCACCAGTCGGTCGGCAATCTCCTCGCCGATATGGCAACTCAGATCGCTGCTGGGCAACGGCTGAATTATCACGCCGCTGAACGATTCGATAGCGGTGTACGAGCCGACCTCGAAGCGGGAATGGCAAAGTTGTTCTGTTCTGAAATGGCAGCGAAGGTGGCGCTCGATGCCATCAGAGTCCACGGCGGGCACGGATATTCGACCGAGTTTGATGTTGAGAGGTATTACCGAGATGCCCCGCTCATGATTGTCGGTGAGGGCACCAACGAAATTCAGCGCAATGTCATCGCTCGCCAGCTCGTCGAGCGCCGGACGAAACGCTGACCTACCTGCCGACGGCGCCGGCTGCGACAAGCTCTGTGATCTCGCTATCGAGATAGCCCAGTTCACGAAGAATGCTCGTCGTATGTTCGCCGACCTCAGGAATCGCACTCATCGGCTCATCATGGCCATGCATGATCGCTGGGGGTCGGAGCGTCTGAATGCTCCCACCCGAAGTCTCAATCGACCGCCATCGATCTCGCTCGATGAGGTTTGGGTGAATGATCACTCCGGTGACGTCATTTACTCGTCCATTTGCGATGCCTGCAGCATCGAGCCGACCTACGACCTCGCTTACCGTTGAGGTGCGGAAGGCCTCTTCAATAACAGCTACCAGCTCAGCACGGTGTTGGTGGCGGTCGTCATTGGTTGCAAACCGACTATCGGTTGTCACCTCTGGTCGCTGCAACACATCGGCACAGAAGGACTCCCACTCGCGTTGATTCTGAATGCCGAATTGCACCCGCCCGTCCGACGCAGCGAATGACCCATACGGGTAAATCGATGGGTGGGAGTCACCTGCTCGAACCGGACCCTCCCCCGAGTACAGGCCGTAGTTGATTGGGTGACCCATCCATTCGATGAGTGCATCGAATAGCGACACCTCAATTTCGGTTCCCTCGCCAGAGGTGCTGCGATGAATTAGTGCAGCAAGCACCGATGAGTACACGTACATTCCGCCCGCAATGTCGGCAACTGAAATTCCGGCGCGAGCCATTTCTGATGCGGATCCGGTGACTGAAAGCAGCCCGGCTTCTGCCTGTATGAGTAGGTCGTACGCCTTGCGATCTTCGAGTGGGCCACCTCGTCCATACCCCGTGAGGTCAACCGTGATGAGTTGCGGGTTGGCCTTTCTGAGTTGCGATGAAGACAAGCCGAGCCGATCAGTTGCTCCTGGCGAGAGATTCTGCACCACAACGTCAGCCGACGCCGCAAGTTCTTTCACGATCGACTGGGCTTTCGAATGTTTGAGGTCAAGGGCAATCGACTCTTTTGAGCGATTCAGCCACGCGAAGTAACTCGACAGCCCTTTCACACGAGCGTCGTAGTGACGAGCGAAATCACCCTCTCCGGGTCGCTCAACCTTGATGACCCTTGCGCCAAGATCAGCAAGTTGACGGGTTGCAAACGGCACTGCCACCGCCTGCTCTAGGGCAAGAACGGTAATGCCACTCAGGGAAGCCTTCATCGGGCTCACTCGTAGCCAGGGGGCGAAACAAACCCTCCGAGTTCGCGTTCGACAAGTTCAGCAAACCTGATCGAGCGACGGTCCTGCAAATGTGGAGCGACGATCTGAATTCCTGCGGGTAGGCCGTCGGCACAGAGGCCGACTGGTGCAACCGTTCCAGGAAGATACGAGTTACACGACCATCCGGCCCAGAACAATTGGTCGACGACGAGTTCGCTTCCGCCGTTGATCGGAATGCGGCGGGTTGCGCGAGTTCCTGTGTGGTCATGCGGGTACGCAGTCGAGGCAGCGGTTGGGCACAGCAAGAGGTCGTACTCACCGAAGAATTCCGCCCATGCATTGCGGTAGCCCTCGCGACGGTTGTGATGCTGGAACCATTCGCGGTGGGACATCGTCATTGCATGGTCGACAAGAGCTTGGTAGCCACGGTCACCACCATCCCAGGCGGTCGACCCTTCGAGAGCGGCGGCGAAGAGCTCATCGTTCGCCTGTGCTCCCGTTGCCGCACGAAGCAGCATGAGGTAGTTCTCGAAGTACTCGTGCTGATCAATTTGTGGCGTGGCTTCTTCGACAACGCAACCCGCCGCCGCAAGAGAGTCAACGGCATTCTGGAGTTGATCGAGCATCACAGAGTCATTCTGAATAACCGGCGTATCAAGCATGACCGCGACTTTGAATTCGCTGAAGCGAGTCTGTCGTGCTTCAGGAAGAGCAACTTGGTAGCCGGTCGAATGCATGCCAGTCGGACCCGCAAGCACCGACAGTGCGAGGTCGAGATCGGCTGCTGACCGAGCGAGTGGGCCGCAGACGCTGATGTCGACCTCGGGCAGCATGCCTGGCACCACGTGCCCCTCGAAAGGTACGAGAGACATTGTCGGTTTATGCCCAAATACCCCGCAATAGTGGGCGGGATTTCGGATTGATGCCCCAATGTCGCTGCCGAGTTCGAGGGCCGCCATGCCGGTGGCGAGCGCAACGGCTGATCCCCCCGATGAACCTCCAGGCACTCGACTGAGGTCCCACGGATTGTTTGTCGTGCCGTAAATGTCGTTGAAACTCTGCCAATCACCCAACATGAATGGCACGTTCGTCTTTCCGTAAATCACTGCGCCGGCGTCGAGTAACCGTTTCACGGTCACTGCGTCGGTTGCGGGAACGTTGTCGCGCCACGCAACGTTGCCCCACGTTGATGGCGTGTCAGCCCAGTCGTATGCCTCTTTGATCGTCATAGGCACGCCGTGGAGCGGGCCGCGAAATGAGCCCCCGGCGGCCTCCTCGTCGAGTACTGCTGCATGAGCACGAGCCTCATTGATACGGGTGACGATGACCGCGTTCACCGTCGGGTTATGACGCTCGAATCGAGTGACTGCGTGCTCAAGTAATTCGCTCGGGGCAACCTCACCCCGTCGAATCATCGCCGCAAGTTCAGATGCAGTTCGCAACATGATCGTGTCGTCAGCCATAGAACGATCGTAGATCGCACAGAAATCATGCGCCGAGGTCGCAAATTGCCTAAAAGCCGATTAGTTTTGTCAACAATCACTCTCTATCGAAGGAGCATCTATGAGTGTTCGAATCGGCGATACCGCCCCAAACTTCACCGCCCCCACTACCCAGGGAGACATCGACTTTCACGAATGGCTCGGTGACTCATGGGGGGTGCTGTTCTCCCACCCGAAAGATTTCACCCCCGTCTGCACGACAGAACTCGGGACCGTCGCTCGCCTCAAGCCAGAATTCGACCGTCGCAATGTGAAAGTGATCGGCTTGTCCGTTGACCCGATTGCCAGCCACGTCGAGTGGGAAAACGACATCGCCGAAACTCAGGGCACCCCGGTCAACTTTCCGATGATCGGTGATAGTGATCGCGCCGTCTCCGATCTTTACGACATGATCCACCCGAACGCGAACGACACCTTGACCGTCCGCTCAGTATTTGTCATCGGGCCCGACAAAAAGATCAAGTTGTCGCTCACATACCCCGCATCAACGGGACGAAATTTCGATGAGTTGCTTCGGGTCATCGATTCACTTCAACTTACCGCCAATTACAAAGTGGCAACTCCTGCCAACTGGACCGACGGCAACGACGTCATCATCGGCTCAGCGGTTACTGACGAAGAAGCAGCAGAGTTGTTCCCAGGCGGATGGACCACCGTGAAGCCGTATCTTCGCGTCGTCCCACAGCCAAGCAGCTGAACTCGAAGTACACGGACGGCTTGTCGGCACCAACTGCGGACGAGCCATCCGTTTGCGCGTACCATCACATGATGGGAATCGACGACATCTCAAGGCGGCCGGCAACTGAGCAACTCGAGGCGCTGCGCAATCGAAACATCTCTGCGGTGGAACTTCTTGACGAGCACCTCGCCCGCCACGACATGCTTCACAGCCGACTCAACGCCATCGTCACCACCGACGTTGAGAGCGCCCAACATCGCGCTGCTGAAATTGACGCAGCACATAACAATGACAAGGCGTTGGGAGCCCTTGCGGGTCTGCCAATGACCGTAAAAGATGCGCTGGCGACCGCAGGCATGCGATCAACGGGCGGAGCGGTTGAACTTACCGGCCATGTTCCTTCCAAAGATGCTGCTTCGGTCGCTCATGCACGCAATGCCGGTGCCGTCATCTGGGGCAAATCGAACCTGCCGCGTTGGTCAGGCGACATCCAAGCCGTCAACGAAATATTTGGACGAACGGGTAATCCTTGGGACCTCGGCCGAACACCGGGGGGATCGTCAGGTGGTGCGGCTGCAGCGGTTGCGACATGCCTGACCCCTGTCGAGATTGGGACCGACATCGGAGGTTCAGTTCGACTGCCTGCCCACTTTTCGGGGGTCTGCGGACATAAACCCTCATTTGGTGTTGTGCCGCAACGCGGGTACATCGATCACGTCACCTATGGAGCCCTGGATGCCGATGTGAACGTCATCGGCCCACTCGCCCGCACCGTCGATGATCTTGAACTCATGCTTGATGTCATTTCTGACCACCCCGAACGACTTCCTTCGGCTCGCCAGAACGCACGTGAACTGCGGGTAGCCGCATGGCTTGACGATCCCGCATGTCCGGTGTCAGACGATGTTGCGATCGTGCTCGAGACTGCGGTCAGCGCTCTCGAGGCCGACGGAGTGAAGGTCGATCGCAAAGCCCGCCCCGATCATGAATTTGATGATGTGTATTCGATTGGAATGCCACTCGTCTCTTCGGCCACCTCTCCGGGTCGCACCGATGAAGAATACGAGCGACTGCTCGAGCGCAGCGAAGATGCCGATCCCACGATGGCAATGCGGGCTCGGGCGAGCACGATTCGGCATCGTGATTGGCTGCTCATGTCAGAACAGCGAGAACTACGCCGACGTAACTGGGAGAGGTTCTTCCGTAACTACGACATCGTGCTAGCGCCAACTGCATTCATCGCTGCATTTGAGCACATCGATGGCGGAAACCTCTACACGCGAACTCTCCAGGTCGATGGGGCAACCCGGCCGTATGCCGACTTGATTGCATGGACAACCCAATTTGGTTACGTCTATCTCCCTGCAACTGTAGTGCCCGCAGGCCGCACGCCCTCAGGGCTTCCAGTTGGCCTCCAGATCGTCGGCCCGTATATGGGCGATAGAACAACGCTCGAGTTCGCTCGGCTCGTCGAGTCAGTCACTGGCGGCTATTCGGCGCCACCATTGTTGCCCTAGGGCTCAACTAATTGCCGGCGAGTCTTCTCCGGCGAGCATCACCCGCAATTCACGCTTGAGAACCTTGCCAGTGGCATTGCGCGGCAACTCGTCAATCACATGCATGCGAGCGGGAACCTTGAACTTCGCAAGCCGCTCGACACAGTGCTGAATCAACGCTGCCTGATCAAGATCTGAATCCGGCGAGAGCACCACGACGGCGACACCGGACTCTCCCCATTTTGGATCGGGCACGCCAACAATCGCCGCCTCGATGATTCCCGGCAATTGATAGACCACGTTCTCAACCTCGGCCGGGTAGACGTTTTCACCACCCGAGATGTACATATCTTTCCATCGATCGACGATGTAATAAAACCCCTCGTCGTCACGCTTGGCTGCATCGCCTGTGCGCAACCAGTCGTCAACGAACGCCTCAGCGGTTGCGTCGGGCCTATTCCAGTATCCGGGGGTGATGTGCGGTCCACGAACCCAGAGTTCTCCAACTTCGTTTGGTCCTGCCTCGTCACCGTCTTCGTTCACGATTCGTGCTTCGGTGTGTAGCAGTTCCTTTCCGGTTGATCCGATCTTGCGCATTGCATCAGCCGGATCAAGGAAGATCGCTCCGGGGCTTGTCTCGGTCATACCAAAGCCCTGCATAAGTTCGACTCCGCATTCAGCCCATCGTTCCATGATTGCGAGCGCACATGGAGCACCACCGACGCCTGCGATTTGCAGCCGCGAGAGGTCGGTCGTTTCGAAGTCGGGATGCTGCATCATGAACTGATACGGCGCAGGCACACCGAAGAAGTGCGTGACCTCGTAGGAGGGATCGCCGATGATGCCAAGTGCTTCGCCGGGTTCAAAGGTGCGGGCAATGACGATTCGTCCACCGGCGTGGAGCACGGGGTTGGAGTAACAGTTGAGTCCGCCGGTGTGGAACAGCGGCAAGATCACGAGCTGCACAGTCTCTGGGGTGATCCGAGCCGGGATACCTAAGTTGACGCAGTTCCAAAACGTCATGCCGTGGGTAATAATCGCTCCTTTTGGGTGGCCCGTCGTGCCCGAGGTATACATGATGGTGCTCGGGTCATCATGCTCGACAAGACAGGTTTCGGGAGACGCTCCCGAGGCGACGATCGCTTCGTAGTCATCATCAATTGGGATCAGGGTGCTGACTCCGCATCGAGATGCGAGTTCTTTTGCGGTATCCGCGAATTCACGCGAGTACACCAACACGCTCGGTGAACAGTCACCCACGATGTATTCGAGTTCTGGGACTGTCAGACGCCAATTCAATAAAACAGCAATCGAGCCGATACGCATTCCGGCGAATTGAAGGTCGAAATACTCGGGACCGTTCTGTGCCAAGAGCGCCACACGGTCACCCTTTGTTACCCCGATACTTTGGAGATGCGCAGAGAGCCCATCAATTCGCTGATGAAGATCGCCATAGGTCAACGTTCGACCTGATTCGAGATCGACGATGGCTCGTCGAGAGGCCCGATTGGCGTTGTGGTGGGCGATCCAGTCGTAAGCAGTAATTCGTGCCGGCATGTTGACAGATTAGGAACTCAGACCCAACGCATCAGAGGCGTGACCTTTCAAGCGCTTGTAATCGACCTTTCCATTAGCCGCTCGACCAATTGTGTCAACTTCGACCACATGTTTTGGCGCTTTATACGCAGCAAGTGTCTGCTTGACGTGCGCAATGAGCTCACTTCCATCAACAACCGCGCCATCACGCGGTTCAACTACCGCCGTGACGGCTTCACCGAATTTCTCATCTGGAACTCCAACTGCGACCGCATCGAGAACAGATGGGTGGGTTTTGAGTGCCTCTTCGACCTCTTCTGGGAAGACTTTTTCGCCACCAGTATTTATACAGACCGAGCCCCGACCAAGCAGCGTGATCGAACCGTCATCTTCAACGATGGCGAAGTCACCTGGGCACGAGTACCGCTTGCCATCTATGACTAGGAACGTGCTCGCAGTTTTTGCCTCGTCTTTGTAGTAGCCGAGCGGTTGACGACCGCCGACCGCAAGCCGACCCTGTGGACATCCACCCGGCGTCAGGATGTTGTTGTCCTCGTCAATCACCACGCAATGTTCGCCGAGTTGGAAACGTGCAGTCTTCGCCGTTGAACCTCCACCGGAGGTCGACATTCCCATTCCGAGAGCTTCCGAGGATGAGAACGCGTCGATGAGCACCATGTTGGGCTGATGTTCCAACAACTGTTGCTTCACTTCCTCCGACCACATCACCCCCGAGGATGTGATTCCTAGAAGGCTTGACAGGTCCCATCGACCCGGATTTGCGTCAAGGGCCTTCAGAATGGGCTTGCCGAAGGCATCACCGACCATCGATATCAAATTGATACCTTCGCGTTCAATTGAGTCGAGGAGTTCGGAAGCGTCGAAACTTCGACTTTCGAGGGTGACAATCGAGCCGCCTAAGTTCATGACGGAAAGCCCTGGGAAGTTTCCGGTGCCGTGCATCTGTGGGCAGGCCGGGCAGAACTTTGGCCCTGGCCCGGGAAACTCGAGGTCCGCAACCTCGCCATCGTCTGGAATCGGGTTTGCAAGAGCACCTGCAAGCACAACTGCGAGGTCATCTTGTCGCCACATCACGCCCTTGGGCATGCCGGTTGTGCCACCGGTGTACAACATGATGAGGTCGTCACCGCTTCTTCCCCAGGTCGGACGGAGCCGGTGCACTCCTGTATCCGCAGCGTGTTCGTATTCGACTGCCCAATCTGGACAGGGGCCGCTTCCATCGTCAACCCAAAGCCAGACCTTGATTTTCGGTAATGAATGGCGAATCGTATCTATGAGTTCGCTGAAGGTTCCGTGGAATACGACGGCACCTGCGTCGGCGTTATCCCACAGGTAACTTAGTTCATCAGCGGTATAGCGATAATTCGTGTTTACCGGAACAAACGCCGCCTTGAGAGCAGCGAACGTTGACTCCATATATTCGGGACAGTTATACAAATACTGCGCTACCGCCTGTTGACGTTCAAGACCTGCGTCAACGAGATGTCGGGCAATGCCATCTGCTCGTCGATCGACTTCGCTCCAAGTGAATCGTCGATCACCATGAATTAGACAGTCCTCGTTTGGAATCTGATCAGCGATGTGCTCCCAGATGTTTGCAAAATTCCAATTCCCCATTTCGTAACCCCCTGGTATCGGCGACGCCCCCCGACGTCTTTTAACCAATCGATTCAAGATTACCGCTCTAACATGACGCGGTCGAGATCGAGGCGAGGGCGGCGCTCTCCGTATCCCGCCGGGTCTGGGACCCCGATGGTCATCACCATGACGGAGACCAGTGAGCCATCCGCCAGCATTGTCGCATCGAGACCAGCAGCGTCGTAGCCCAACATCGGTCCGCATCCCAATCCGAGAGCTCGGATCGCCATCACGAGGTACCCAGATTGCAACCACGTTTGGTGGCGTGCAGTTGCTTCTCGACTTTCGTCATCGAGAAAAAACCCTCGAGCATTTTCGATGTGAGGAACGACTTCGGAAAGCGTGTCATGGAAGTTCGTGTCAGCACAGACCACGGTGATGAGCGGCGCTGCCTCGGCTTGTTCGCGATTTGATCCTCCGAGGTGCTCGAGAACTTGGGCCCGTGCGGCGTTGCTGCGAGCAACGATGAGCCGGAGCGGCTGGATGTTCATCGTTGTCGGTGCCCACTTAACCATGCCGTATATGGCTTCGATCTGCGCATCAGTCACCGGTTCGTCGAGGAATGTGCGTGCGGTGTGAGCATCTGCAAACAACTGAGCGACAGCATTTTCGGCAAGAGGAGTTGTCATGTTCGACATTGTTGCCGTGCCTCAGGTCGTAGCCGAAGTTGAAGAGAGAGCTACGGTCTGCGGCCGGCCGATCTCCTACTCGAACGACAAACTGCGCGCCTGCTACAACGACACTGTGCCGCTTATCTCATTTCCGCAGCGTTTATCCGATCTCGCCAACGTGCTGCCCGACCGACCTGCGGTCGTGTGCAACGGAAGATCGATTTCTCGGTCTGAACTCGAGCGTGCCGGAAATCGTCTCGCAAAGGACCTTGCTGACCGTGGAGTCGGTCACGGCGACTTCGTTACGGTGGCGCTTCCAAATTCAATCGACTGGTTCGTGACCTATGTCGCCGTGTGGAAGCTGGGCGCAACGCCTCAACCTGTGTCGGCGAAACTGCCGCCACGAGAACTCGCCGCCATTGTTGAACTTGCCTCACCGAAAGTTGTCGTCGGCGTTGAACCTGGGAGCGACATGGCGGCGTTGCTTCCTGAGGGTGTGCAGTGCATAGAGAAAGGGTATGAACCATCTGCGGAGTACTCAGATGAGCCGCTTTCTGATGCCACCTCCCCTGCGTGGAAAGCGCCGACCTCTGGCGGTTCAACTGGGCGACCGAAACTCATCGTTTCCGGTGATCCCGCGATTGTAGACACCGACGCAGATCCGGCAATGTTGATGAGCCATGACGGCTGTCTCGTCATGCCTGGACCGCTTTACCACAATGGTCCGGCAGTGTGGGCGTGTCAGGCGCTGCTCTGTGGTTCAACGGTCGTGTTGCTCGAGCGTTTTGATGCCGAAGCCACACTTGCCGCTATTGAAGATCACAGAGCAGATGTCGTCTACATGGTGCCAACGATGATGAAGCGCGTTCTTCGTCTCGAAGACGAAATCCGTTTCAGCTATGACCTTTCAAGTCTGAGGGTGGTCTGGCACCTCGCCGAGCCGTGCCCTCAGTGGCTGAAGCAGGCATGGATCGACTGGCTTGGACCTGAACGAATCGTTGAGTTGTACGCCGGCACCGAAGCACAGGCCGTTACGATCATCACTGGCACCGAATGGCTCGAGCATCGTGGCTCTGTTGGTCGCGTTGACCAAGGCGAAATCAAGGTGTGTGACCCCGATGGCAACGAGGTGCCTGCAGGTGAACAAGGCGAGGTGTGGATGCGGCCAACCAATCGGGACACCCCGACGTATGTGTATCTCGGCGCTGAAGCAAAGCAACTTGATGGCGGTTGGGAGTCACTTGGTGATCTTGGATGGTTCGATGAAGACGGCTACCTATATCTCGGAGACCGTCTCGCTGACATGATTCTGACCGGAGGGTCAAACGTGTACCCGGCAGAAGTGGAGTCGGCGCTGCAGGAACACCCTGATGTGAAATCAGTGGTGGTAATCGGCTTGCCTGATGATGACAAAGGGAGTTCTGTCCATGCGATAGTTGAGGCCGACCCAAACGTGTTGAGTCCCGAAGATTTGCTCACATTCGCTGCAGAACGGCTCGCAAAATACAAGTTGCCGCGGTCGGTTGAATATGTCGATGAACCTCTTAGAGATGACGCAGGAAAGGTGCGGCGAAACGCTCTGAAAGCCGAACGGACGTCGTAACCGAGTCGGCGCCTGTTTCGCTCAACGCGAAAGGCTTTGGTCGCAGCGATGGTCACGTGACGTGAAGACACATGCGTTCGCTCCGTTTACGAAGTCTGATCGCCCCCGTACGCTTTCGTTGTGCTTAATGCTGTTCCCGATTTACTCCGCGGCGCCTGGAAACGTGCGTCAATAGTGAACGAGGATGGCACCACAGATACCGACTCGCTCGTTGTATGGCTGCAACTTGATTCATCGATGGTCGATGTTCGGATCCCGGTCGACATCGACGACCCTCTTATGTGCGAGGCCAGCACCGGCCGCACCACCTGCAGCCCGATCGAGACGGGTGCCGACGGCATCCGTCGAGCAACCGCCGAGTGGCACACCCGTGGGCCCAACGACATCGCAATCCATCCGATATCAGCTTTTCCCGAGCCGGGCCTACTGGAGTGGAACGAGGATGGTTCGGTCATGATTGAGCGAGCCCCGAGTGGCGCCTACGTTGAGGAGTGGCACCGCCTACCCGGGTCGACAAAGCGCCTTATTGAGCGTCGAACTGACGTCGGTCACCGGGTGTATGTAGCCGGCGATCTCGCAGTGGTGGTGACCGATCATCGCACTGAGGCCAAGTCTCCATTCGATGGCGAGTTCGCAATCTGCGAACCGGTTTGCAATGACTCGAAATGGCGAATTGTTGCATCGACTCTGCCCGGTCGAATTGGAGAGGACGTTGATGTCGGTATTTGACGAACTCAAGGCGCACTCATCGCTTTCATTCGAGCAGGCTCGCATGCTGCCCCTTGAGGCGTACTCGTCGGAGGAGGTGCTCGATGCCGAACTCGCAACAGTCTTCGCCGGTGATTGGCAGTGTGTCGCTCGGACGGCCGATCTGAGTCATGTGGGCGACTATGTGTGTGCGGATCTGCCCGTCGTCGGCGGCGGAGTTCGGTCGGTTTTAGTCATTCGCAGCGAAGACTCAATCAAGGCCTTCGACAATGTGTGCATCCACCGTGGCGCGCAGCTACTCAGCGGCTGCGGCAACGAGACTCGCATCACCTGCCCGTACCACGCTTGGGTGTACCGACACGACGGTTCGCTGATTGGCGGCCCGTACATGGCTGAAAGCACCGAAACTGACGGTGCACCTTTTAGCCCCGACCGCTACCGGTTGCCTGAGATTCGACTCGAGGTATGGAACGGGTTCATATTCGTCAACCTCGACCCCAACGCCGAAACTCTCGGGCCTCGCCTCGCGGGCCTCGACGAAATTGTCGGCCAGTTCGCCATGGAAAGATATGTGACCGTGCGCAACGAGGTCGACGTGTGGCCCACCAACTGGAAACTCCTCGTCGAGAACTTCATGGACGCGTACCACGTGTTCAAGGTGCACAAAGAGAGTTTCGGTGCCAATGGCGACAACACCGCCAATACCGAGATGTACCCCGGCACGCTCGACTGGGCCCACCATCGAGTGGTTGAGGCCGATGGCCCCGACCTCACTGCCGACGGCGACGATCGCCTCGATGCTGAATGGCGCCGCACGATCGTGCTCGCGGCAATCTTTCCTGGTTTCGTGATCCAACTCCAGCCGGACTGGCTGTGGTTTCTCAGGATTACTCCGATGGGTACCGATCAGGTTCGGATTGCCTGGCAGATTGCAGTAGCCCCGACAACGCTTGCCGCAGCTGACAACCCTGATGTCCTTGTCGCCGACATCAACGCTCTCGTCGACCAAGTCAACAGCGAGGATCACCCTGTGGTCGCCGGGATCCGCCGAAGTGTCGACCGCCCGCAGTTCGATCGGGCGCCGCTGTCTTACCTCGAACGTAACGTCTTTGACTTCGACCGTTACCTGACCACCCGCCTGAGCAGGTGACCATCAGTCCAGATCGCGCGGCTCTTTCGCGCCAAAGGGGGGAAAAGTTCCCGCACGGGGCACCCAGTACTCTCGGCAATGGTCCTTAGAGTCGGAAATCCCCTATCGACTGATGGGTTCACTTGCGACTGATGGGTTCACTTGTTTAAGTCGTATTTGAGCTTGTCCCCTAGCCACGCCTCGTCCAACGTCTCCATATAAAACTTCTGCACAGCAGGGTGGGTTGTCGATGGGGCGATCAGTCTTCGATCCGTAAAACGACCTCTCGATAGTGCCCGGGGCGGGACTTGAACCCGCACGGCTCTTTCGAGCCAGGGGGGTTTAAGCCCCCCGTGTCTGCCAATTCCACCACCCGGGCAACGCCTCCACGATAGACCGGTGTGGCCGAATCACGACCTACGCAACACGACGGTCTGTGGTGGCGCTTACAGCACATAACGGCTCAAGTTCTGCCCACAAAGCGGCTCGAACACGATCGGCCTCAGGTGACAGAAGCGAATGAACCGCAACAGCCCCCTCTACAAGGTCGGCGACCACAGCCGGCCAAGGACGATCTTTCACCCTCACTGCAACAACTGCAGAGGCGCTAGCACCCTCGCTGGTACGCCGACGGATTGAACGATCGACGCCCACAATTCGGGGCGGCGATCGAAAGACCGGCGCAGAAAACCCCATTCGGTGCAATGTTGCTCCAATCACGCGGACCGCACTTGCAAAGTCAAGGGCAGTGGAGCGATCGGAAGAATGGGTTGACGACATCAGAATTATTCTGCCTGAAGGGTGTGACAGCCACTCGCTAACGTCGTTCGCGTGGACAACGAGCAGACTTCAAGTCGTCTCAACCCAACCCAGGAGCGCACGCTCGGTCTTCTTCGCCGCCCCTCCGAACCAGTGGTATTCGATCGCGATCAGATTTCTTCATTTATTTCCGACTTCAGCGATGCATTCGATCACCTCACCGCCAGAGTCACCGCACTCGAGACCACATTGTTCATCAGCAAAGGCATGCTCACCTCGGTGCTCGGCTGCGAGGAGCACTTCCAATACAAAGAGGAGTTCAGGTGGAGTGTTCCCACCGCAATTGGCACCGTTGCCCACCGCGCAGTCGAACTGCTCACCGGTTGGCGGGGAGCGCCTTATCCGGCGACTCTCGTTGACGAATCGATCGCACGGCTTGGTGAAAGACCAAACAGTCTCGGCGATTTTTTGAGCACAATGGCCGAAGGCGATCGCGCCGATCTTCGAAACGCAGCCACAGACCGGGTTGTGAAATTCACCGAAAGCTTCCCTCCCCTTCAACAAAGTTTTATTCCGGTTGCCGAGTCATCAATTCGCTGGCCAGAAACTGGTCCGATTGTTCTCGGCGGAAAAAGCGATCTCACTCTCGGGCGTGCTGAACACAGCGAAAGTCGAAAAGTCATCATCGATCTCAAGACCGGAGGGGCATGGCCGAACCACATGGACGAACTCCGCTTTTACGCCTTGCTCGAGACCTTACGAACTGGGGTACCTCCCCGACTCATCGCAGGTTTCTATCTCGATGTCGGCCGTGCCGTCCCCGAAGAGGTCACCGTTGAGACCCTCGGCTCAGCAATGCGGCGAACCCTCGACGGTATCGGCCGGGCCGTCGAACTCTTGGAGGGTCGCGTCGCCGTTCGACGACCGCAATCATCTTGCCGATGGTGTCCTCTCGCCAGCGATTGTGACGACGGCACCACATGGCTCGAGGAGCAATCAGTTGATCGAGATTGATGGCACGCTGAACGGCTCTCAGAGACGGTCACCTCAGGTGTGTGGTTATGAGATCACTCTCACAGTTGCACCAAAATCCAGATGATCCCAGATCAACACTGCGTCCTCAGGCAGCGCCCGGATACAGCCACTGGTGTCTCCGCGAAGTTCGGAGGTTCCGACCGAGTCGAGCGGCTGAACATACTCCCCGCTCGGATAGATCGGAACCGAGTGGAATCCCACCCGCGCACCTTGAAATTTGCCGTAGGTAAAGACCACAAAATGTGACATCTCTGAATATGAGCCGGTCAAAATTGACGATGCCTCGCGACTCCGTTCTTCGACCTCGTAGTCGCCTGGATCAGGCTGATCCCACGCCGTCGTTACCGGGAACAGATAGGTGATTGCATCGCCAGCACACAGCCACGCCCGTTGATAATCACGGTCGATCACTGCGCCATCGCCAAGACCCTCACATGTTGATTCATCAGGAGCAGGGGGCGGTGGTTCGAGCCATAACTGCAACAACTCGAGGGTCTGCTGGCCAGCAATTCCGTCGATAACTACCCCCAGATCGGGGTCATGGTGGGCCTGGAACGTCCTCACCGCTATGCGAGTCTGTTCGTCGAAAACCGCGTCCGCTCTTTGCGTGAGCCACCCTCGATCAATGAGATGACGTTCAAGACAATGCACTTCTGCTGAGGTCACGCCGATTTCAAGGACTGATGACACAGTGCAGTCACCGGCAACGACAGGCAATGTTGTCGTCGTTGTCGAGGCAGCAGTCGACGTTGTAGTCAGAGTTAATGCCGTCGTTGATGTCGCTTCGCTCTCAACCACCGTGGTTGGAACACCTACGGCAGCCGGCGAACCCGCACAGCCACTGGCTGCAACCACACCAGCCACGAGCAACAACGATGACGAACGCATCGAATTGAAACGTAATCGCCCGGGTCGTTGCAATCCCGTCATTTCAGTGGCGCGCACAAAATGTCACGGGGTCATCAAGGCAACGGGAATACCGAGCCCGGCCCCGGCCTTCACCGTCGAAATCCTGCGACCCGGCTGCACGGCATCTCTGGGTTCGCTCACAAGGTCACCTGCTGAATGAAGGAGATCATCAAATGAGGGTGTGGCTATGACCAGCCCCCACAGCGACGTGCGCAAAACATCAGCTCGTTCGACCACTTCAAGGATGACACCACCCTCGCCCACACGATGGAACCCTTGACGGACTTGTCCCACCTCACGCACTCGCTTCAAAGGGCATCCAGTCACTTCTGTCACCGCTTCGCAAGTGCGGTCGAGACTGTTAGTCAACAAAACCACATGATCGATCAGAGAATTAGATGACTTAACACCGTCTGGAATCGAAACGAAGTCAGCGCATTCGATGCCGTCAAGATCGGCTCCCGCCTGAACGCCGTCAAATGCAATTTCCAACGCTCCCGGTGGTAACTCCTCCGCCGGCCAGACCAAGGTGGCATTCGACGTCGAGGCCAGAGAGCCGACTGGTGAACCTTGAGGTGATAGGCCAGCGAGAACCCATGGAGAAGGGGAGCCGCCGATGATGAGTTGAACAGGCTTCACCGGAGCGCGTCAGCCACGACCCATATTGGGTCGCTTCCCATGGTTTGCTTTTGAGCGACGCAGGCGAGCTTTGCGCTTCTTCGTCTTCTTTGACATAGGGACAGAACTCTACGGCTGATGTCGAGATCTCCCACCTTTCTTCATTGCAAACCGCCCAAGACCATCGACACCTGTCGAGCGAGCGTGAAGTATCTCAACGCAAATTCCATTGATGTTGGAATGAAATGGGCACGGCAGGCGTTTCAACAAGAGGCTTCTCACAGCAGCCGAACGGAGTTTTTATGTCGACAACTAGTCTTACCCTCGATTCATTCGAGTCAACGGTTACCGCCGAGGGCATCGCCATCGTCGACTTTTGGGCCGAATGGTGCGGCCCTTGCAAAACGTTTGGACCAATTTTTGAAGAGGTTGCTGACGCCAATCCCGATGTCACATTTGCGAAAGTGGATACCGAAGCTGAACAGCAACTTGCAGGTTCACTCGGCATCATGTCGATTCCAACGGTGATGATCTTCAGAGACGGCATTCAGCTGTTCGCTCAACCAGGAGCGCTCCCGAAAGCGGCGCTAGAAGACCTAATTAGTCAGGTTCGAAAACTTGATATGGACGATATTCGTACTCAACTCGCGGAGGAGAGTAACTCTCCAAGCGAGTAAGAGAGCCACATAGATGTGGCGAGGTTCCCCCACCTCGCCTCGGTGTCAAATCCCCCCACAGACACCGTTTTGACGCCCGGGACGAGCATCCCCCCGCTTGTCCCGGGCGTTGCAGTTTTCAGTGGACAAATATTCGAGCGATAGCGTCTGTCACTCATGGAACGTTTTGGTCTCGTCGGTCTGCCTAATGCAGGCAAAAGTTCGCTCTACAACGCGCTCACCGGCGGCGGAGCGCTCGCTGCGCCATATGCTTTCGCAACAAAAGACCCCAACATTGGGGTAGCAAAAGTTCCCGACGAACGACTTGACCGCCTTGCTGCGATGTCATCATCAAAAAATACGATTCATGCCTCGGTCGAAGTAGTCGACATCGGTGGGCTCGTCGAAGGAGCGAGCAAAGGAGAGGGGCTCGGCAACAAGTTCCTTGCGAACATTCGAGAAGTTGATGCCATCGTGTTTGTTCTCCGAGCATTCGCCGATGACGATGTTCCCGGACCATCAGATCCTCTCGAACACCTCCGAGTGGTCGAACTGGAGCTCGCCCTCGCCGACCTTGAGACCGTCGAAAAGCGCCTTGCCGATGTTGAACGACGATCAAAGCTCGACAAGGGGCTCGGTGATGAACTTGACGCACTTCGCACAGCAAACGAAGCACTGTCAGATGGAAGGCCCCTCTACCGAGCCGGACTCTCCGACGGAATCCGCGAAATCCTCGAGCCGTATTTCCTTCTCACAAATCGCAGGGTGCTCGCTGTGGTCAACGTTGGCGAAGACGAACTCGACAACATTTCTGCCGAGGAGCACAAGGTCGCCGAAGCATTCAACGATGCCGGCGACAATGTTGAAGTCATTGGTATGTGCGTTCAACTCGAAGCTGAAGCCGCAGCAATTTCAGACCCGACAGAACGCGCAGAAATGCTCGAGGGCCTTGGGCTTGGCGAGGGAGCGCTGTTCCGGATGGTGCGTTCGGCCTATCACCTTCTCGGATTACGCACCTTTTTCACTACTGGAGACAAAGAGTCACGCGCATGGACCTTCCGCAACGGTTCAACTGCTCCGGTGTGCGCCGGACGCATCCACACCGATTTCCAACGGGGATTTATTCGGGCTGAAGTCATCGAATGGGAACAGCTCCTCGAACTCGGCTCATGGAATGCGGCAAGAGACGTCGGCAAACTTCGCTTGGAGGGCAAGGACTACATCGCCGGCGACGGCGATGTCATGGAATTCCGTTTCAACGTCTGATCCGTCGATTTCTGCATCACCTCCTGCCACACTGGTGTCGTGGGATGGATCGTCAGTGGCGCTCGTGTGCTCGCCTCAGCAGAACGTGCTACCGACCCATCATCACGTCGCAAGGGCTTACTCGGCCGCACCTCGTTTTCAGGTGCTCTCATCATCGAGCCATGTAACTGGGTTCACACCATTGGCATGAAGTTCGCAATCGACGTCGCATTTGTCGACCGAAATGGGACCGTCATTAAGACACAGCGGATGCGGCGGAATCGGCTCGGTATTCCCGTCATCGGCGCTGCGTACGTCGTTGAGGCTGAGTCAGGAGCATTTTCTCGCTGGGGGCTTCACGTCGGCGATGAGCTCGAATTTCGAGGTCAACAACCCGATACATCGGAGAATAAATGACTGGCACGCTGTGGCTCGTCGCCACACCGATCGGCAATCTGGGAGATATCACTCCTCGCGCCCGAGAGACACTCGAAAAAGCTGCACTCGTGTGTTGCGAGGACACTCGACGAACCGGTCGGCTGTTGCAACACCTCGGTGTTACTGCGCCATCTCTTGCGGTATGCAACGTACACACTGAACATCGTCTCTCCGAACGAGTCGTAGACGAGTTAGCCGCCGGACATGACGTCGCAGTCGTCTCTGACGCCGGAACGCCGGGTATCTCAGACCCAGGTGAACGCCTTGTGCTGGCCGCAATCGATGCCGGCGCCAACGTCAGCGCAATTCCCGGAGCCTGCGCTGCCATCAGTGCACTCATTACGAGTGGCCTCCCCACCGAACGTTTCGTCATGGAAGGCTTTCTGCCTCGGCGCGGCCAAGAACGAACCGATCGCCTAACCGATATCGCCGCCGAGCACCGAACGATCGTGCTCTACGAGGCCCCACACCGCATCGTTCGAACGCTTGCTGAACTCACCAAAATCTGTGGCGGTGACAGACAGATCAGCATTAGTCGTGAACTCACGAAACTGCATGAAGAGACCATCCGATCAACCCTCGCCGAGCTTCGCCTCGCGCAACCACGCGGTGAATATGTCATCGTCATCGCAGGGCGCCCACGAGAACAGCAAACGATCACCGAAGAGTCGATACGAAACGCTCTTGAAGAGGCCTTGTCCCGAGGCCTAAGTCGTCGTGACGCAGCAGCAGATGTTGCGCGACGCCTCGGGATTCCGCGACGGCAGGCCTACGATCTCGTCATACAGTCACCTTCACCTCAAAAGATGAACACATCATGAGTGAATATCTCCACCTCGCAACACCTGGCCCCAGTGCTGCATTCTTCGACCTTGACCGAACCCTCATTAGCGGCTCATCGGCGTTCACGCTCGCTCTTGCAGGGCGTGCCGCCCACCTCATGCCCACCACTGAACTTGTTCGGGATGGAGTGACCGCAGCTTTGTTCAAGCTTCGCGGTGACCACGGCAGCGACGTGGCAGATGAGGCACGAGATCGCATCCTCGGTTCCATTAAGGGACAACGTCAAGATGACCTTCAATCGTTGAATGAACGCGTTATCCCAACACTCCTCGGAAAAATTCGTCCTGAAGCGCGCCGACTACTTGACCTTCACCGCCAAGCCGGAAGGGGCACCTTCATCGTGTCAGCCGCTCCGACAGAAATCGTTGAACCCCTCGCGCTTTCGCTAGGAATGACCGGAGGTATCGGGACACGAGGTCGCGTCATTGACGGCGTATACACCGGTGAACTCGACGGACCTTTCTGCTACGGGCAAGGCAAAGTCGAGGCGATCACCCAACTCGCCCGATGGGACAATCTCGATTTGACCCAGTGCTACGCCTACAGCGACTCGTCAAGTGATCTACCGATGCTGTCAGCCGTCGGCCACCCAGTGGTCGTCAACCCCGATAGCCGCCTTGAACGCCATGCCCGACAGCACGGCTGGCCCGTCGTGCATTTCCGTCAACAAACCCGGACGGTTGCTCGCAGAGGACTTACGATCGCCTCAGCGGTCGGCCTCGCAGCGGGGGCGTTCGCAATCGGCATGACGGCAGGTGCGCGTCGAGCCGGTCAGGTTTGACGCGGCGTGAGAGCAAGTTGACGCGACTGCGCTACGAGTCGACCCGACGAATCCCAAAGCTCGCCATCTTCTTCGAGGATGCCTCCCGAGATGTAGCGAGTTCTGAACGCAACTGCGAGGGGACCAGGCACAGGAAGGCCGCGCAAGTGAACCGTAAGCTCGACGGTCGGAACCCAACTCACCGGAACTCCACTATTGAAGACTGCAGGCGGGAAGGAATCAGACGCAAGGATCAGCCCATACTGGTCAATGGTCTGGCCGTCTGCAAAATCAAACCATCCCTTGATCTCCGCTACTCCTCGAGGCTTCCCTGAACGGAATCCAACCGAATCAGGCGACAACCTCACCGACAATCGCCGCTGAAGCTCTGGCACCGGCTGGGCATTCGGGTCATCGCCATCGACATCGATCTCACAATCGTTATACGGCGGGATCGCCGGTGGGGTTCGGTCAAACCTTTCTATGCCGTCGAGGTCATGGTGGCCAAATGTTCCCAGCACTCTGATGACTTCCCGACCAGTTCCAACATTGATAACCGCTGCCGTCATGGTTGCGAAACGTCGACCAGAGCGAACCTCATTGACATCGACGAAGTGAGCGCCAACCGCTCCCGGCGACAAATAATGAGCAGTAATCGTCAACGGCGGTCGACCTGCAGCATCTGCCATCGCGCGAGCGGCCATCACCATGAGGTACCCACCGTTTGTATTGCCGAGAATGTCCCAGCCCTCAAAGACTGTTGCCTCGTAGCGCATCCCATCCGATTCATTCGTTGCGCTGCTCCGACGAACCGACGTTGCTTCAGCGAAGTTATGCGACATGAGTGTCGAAACTACCGCCAACCACCGAACCCCTCACATGCCGAGCCTCAACATGGCGACACCGATAGCGTCTAGATAGTGAGCGGCTTTTACGTCACTACCCCGATTTATTACGTCAATGCAGAACCACACCTTGGTCATGCGTACACGACCATTGTTGGCGATGCACTCAGCCGTTGGCGTCGCCTGCTCGGTGACGATGTTATGTACCTCACCGGCACCGATGAACACGGCCTCAAAATTCGTCAAGCCGCGGACGCAGCAGGGCAGACCCCTCAAGCATTTTGCGACACCATCGCCCCAAAGTTTGCTGATGCATGGAGGCGCCTCAATATCTCGAACGATGACTTCATCCGAACCACCGAACTACGCCATCACGCAGCAGTAAAAGAACTCCTCCAGCGTTGCTATGACGCTGGCGATATCGAACTCGACACCTATTCGGGAAAGTACTGCGTGGCGTGCGAAGAATATTTCACTGATGAAGAACTGCTCGATGGAGGTGTCTGCCCAATTCATAAGCGCCCAGTCGACCATTTCGAAGAAGAAAATTACTTCTTCCGGCTTAGCCGCTTTCAAGACCGACTGTTGAAGTGGTACGACGAGCATCCAGGAGCGATCAAGCCTGACTTTCGGGGTAACGAGGCTCTCGGTCTCATCCGCGGTGGCTTGCGTGATTTCTCGGTGAGTCGAACGAGTCTCGACTGGGGTATCCCACTTCCCTGGGATGAACGTCACGTTGCCTACGTCTGGTTCGATGCCCTCACCAATTACCTGTCGGCAACAGGGTTCGGAGACCCATCAATCGATTACACCAACCGCTGGCCAGTCGATTACCACCTCATTGGCAAAGACATCATTCGCCACCACTGCGTCTACTGGCCTGCAATGTTGATGAGTGCGGGAATTGATCTTCCAAAGGGTTGGGCTGTAGGCGGATGGCTTCTTGTCGATGGCGAAAAGATGGCGAAAAGCACCGGAAATGTCGTTAATCCCCTCGACCTCATCGACGTCGTTGGAGTCGATGGATTCCGCTATTACGTGCTTGCGGAGACCTCATACGGATCAGATGGCGACTTCTCATTCGAAGGCCTCGTGGGTCGCTATAACTCAGACCTTGCAAACAACCTCGGCAACCTTGCAGCCCGCGTCGCAACTGTTGTTGGAAAGAAATGTGGCGGTGTCGGTCCCGCCCCCCGATCAGACTCTCCCCTGGCGGAAGCCGCCGCAACTGCTGTCGCAGGCGCCCTAACAGGATGGGATGCTGTCGCTCCTTCACGAGCTCTTGATGCCACCTGGGGTCTGATCAGGGCGACAAACGCCTATCTAGAAACAAACGAGCCATGGAAATCTGAGCCGAGCGAAGAAGTCGATGCTGTCATGGGTGACGCCCTTGAAGCACTGCGAATAATCACCGTCCTTTCGAGCCCGGCTATTCCTCAGACCAGCGAACTCATCTGGCAACGCCTCGGACTTAGCGGCTCGGTGACCGAGCAGCGCATCCCATCTGCTGTCGAGTGGGGCGGCTACGCAGGCGGCGCACCTGTCGAAAAGGGCACACCGCTCTTTCCCCGCATTGCGAGTTGACATGACCGGGCGCTCACAACCTCGCTGGATCGACTCCCATTGCCATGTCTATGACGAGCGCACCCCCGGAGGAGCGCACGCCGCTCTCGATTTGGCACGTAAGGCTGGAGTTGAGGCATTCGTCGTAGTTGGTTGTGACCGAGACAGCAGTCTCGCTGCGATCGATGCTGCCCGTCATCACGATGATGTATTCGCCACCGTCGGCCTTCATCCCCATGAGGCAAGCGACGGTGTTGCCTCGATTACTGACCTTCTTGATGAGCCTCGCGTCGTCGCCATCGGAGAGGCGGGACTCGACTACCATTACGACAACTCGCCTCGCGACCAACAGCGTTCAGCATTCGAAGAACAAATAGCGATCGCTCACGATCGAGACCTGCCATTGGTCATTCACACCCGAAGTGCCTGGGACGACACGTTCGACATCCTTGACTCCGCTGGTGTGCCCTCACGCACAGTGTTTCACTGTTTCACAGGCGGACCCATAGAACTAGAGCGCTGTCTTGAGCGGGATACCTACGTGAGTTTTTCTGGCATCGTGACCTTCCGCTCAGCAACCGACCTTCAACTCGCGGCTCAGGCCTGCCCTCTCGACCGAATGCTCGTCGAAACCGATAGCCCCTATCTTGCTCCTGTTCCATTTCGAGGCAAGCCGAATCAGCCGGCCAACGTTGCAACAGTCGGAACCGCAATTGCCGATCTGCGAAACGAATCGGCACTCGACGTTGCGGCCGCTACCTCTCGAAACACTCGCAGCGTATTTGGCCTCACATGATCGACAGCCAAAGTGCTCAGCGTCGCCGCGTTGCGTTCGCCGCCGCAATCACAATCGTGGCGGTCCCTGTGGCATTTCTCTTTAGCGCCCGCGATGAAGGTGATGTCGCTTCCACTCTCATCACCGTCGCAGTTGAGCAACCGACAACAACGCGCTCTAGTGAAGACCCACTCGGTCAACCCGGACTTGCACAGTTTGATCGAAGTGTGACGACACCTCCATCGGGAGGAGCCGTCATCGCTGTGCCCGACTCGAATAGCGCATTTCGAGGGACGGCGTCATTCGATTACAGCATCGAAGCGAACGATGTGTGCTTTGCTCGAGGCGCTGAACTCGGCATGTTCGTCACCATCGTCAATCTCGATAACAGCCGATCGACCACCTGCATCGCCGCCCTTGCTCTCGATGAGAATGCCGCAGACATCATTATGCACCCCAACCGATTTGCTGCGATCGGCGACCCCACCGATGCTCCGATCACCGTGGAGTATCGCTGGTGACTCACAGCAAGTCTCAGATCAAAGAGTTACTCGAAGCCCACGATCTTCATCTTCGACGAGATCTTGGACAAAATTTCATGGCCGATGCCAATACAGCTCGGCGAATCGCTGCGTTAGCCGAGGTCACATCGACCGACAATGTCCTTGAAATCGGCCCTGGCCTCGGCTCGCTCACCCTCGCCCTTCACGAATATCGACCACGCATTGTTGCGATCGAATACGACCGAGGAATGGTTACTGCGCTTCGCGATGTTGTGCCCGACGACGACAACATCTCAGTCATTGAGGCCGATGCGATGCAGGTCGACTGGCATGCAGTTGTCAAAACCGATGATTGGGTACTTGTCGCCAATCTTCCCTACAACATTGCAACACCGCTCGTCTGCGACCTGCTCGATGACGTGCCGCAGATTTCACGAATGTTGATTCTCGTCCAAGATGAGGCAGCAAACCGCTTCGTCGCATCTGAGGGATCGAAACAATACGGGGCTGTCAGCATCAAGGTTGCGCACTACGCACATGCCAAAAAGGTTGCCCACATCCCTCGCACGGTCTTCATGCCCCAGCCAAATGTTGAATCCGCTCTCGTTGACATTCGCCGCAGAGACACCTTGGCTGAGGTGAACGTCGACACCATGTTTTCGCTCGTGAAGACCGCATTTGGTCAGCGTCGAAAGATGCTTCGCCGCTCGCTGAGTACCGCTGTCGACGCAGAACAGTTTGCGAGTGCCCACATCGACTCTCAGCGACGCCCTGAAACGCTCTCACTCGATGAGTGGTATGCGCTCACAAAAGCAGTCTCGGCATGAGCGCCACGATTAACGCCCCCGCAAAACTAACCATCTCTCTTCGAGTCACCGGGATTCGCTCTGACGGCTTTCACCTCATCGATGCAGAAATGGTCACGCTTGACCTCTGCGACACGTTGACAATCGCCGAAGCCGAAAAGTCTTCGCTATCGGTAAGCGGACCGTTCGCCAAAGGTGTTCCTGCAGATTCAAGCAACCTCTGCCTCGCCGCCACAAAGTTCGCTCAACGTCCTGCATCAATTCATCTTGAAAAGAACATCCCCCATGGAGGCGGTCTCGGCGGGGGTTCAGCCGATGCAGCAGCAGTGCTGAGGTGGGCTGGTATCTCCAACGCGGCATCGACGGTCACACTTGGGGCCGACGTCCCCTTTTGTCTTCGCGGCGGGAGAGCTCGGATCACCGGAATTGGTGAGAACATTGAGCCTCTCCCGCATCTTGACCTCACCTTCACACTGGTTGCACCGCCGCTGCACGTCAGCACTCTTGCGGTCTATCGAACGTGGGATGAACTTGGCGGTCCGACCGGTGAGGGTCTGAATGATCTCGAACCGGCCGCTCTGCATGTGGAGCCCAAACTTAAATGGTGGCGCGAACAGATTATGAGTCTTACCGGCACTGTTCCAGCACTTGCAGGGAGCGGGTCTACTTGGTTTGTTGAGGGTGAGCGCGATGACGCCCTCGTCGAATTGATCGGCGAGGGCGCTGTTGTGCACGTTGCGCGGACGAGAAAAGCGATGTAAAGGACGGCGCTATTTGCGACGTTGGTGACGCGTCCGTCGCAACATCTTCTTGTGCTTTTTTTTACGCATGCGCTTGCGGCGCTTCTTGACGAGCGAACCCATAGGTTTGCAGACGCTACCGCCACAAACTCTTGTTCACGCTCTCCAGGACCAGTCGACGAGAAACTCAACTTTTCTGAGATGCAGTGCTCGGCGCAGAGACCAACGAATCAGGCGGTACCGTATGGAGAACGATCCGGGGTCGTCTAATTGGCAGGACAGCGGTTTTTGGTGCCGTTTGTAGGGGTTCGAGTCCTCTCCCCGGAACCATGACCCTCCGTGCCGTCGTTCTCGCTGCAGGGGCCGGAACCCGTATGAAGTCCGATCTGCCAAAGCCGCTGCATGAAGTTTGTGGGAAAGCGATGGTGCTGCATGTCGTTGATGCGCTCGCCGCTACCCAACCCGATGAGATCTCTGTTGTAGTTGGGCATGGTGGTGACCTCGTCGTAGAGACCGTTCAACAAGCGGCGCCCACCTGGGCCAATATCAGGTTCGCGACTCAACATGAGCAGCACGGAACCGGTCACGCCACCCAAATCGGAGTTACCGCTCTCTCTGCGCCATCAGCCGATGACGCAGTGATCGTGCTTCCAGGAGATACCCCGCTCTTAACCGCAGAGACCATCAATCGTCTTGTATCGAATCACATTGCGAACAGCCACTCATTGACACTTCTCACGAGTGAACTCGATGACCCCACCGGCTACGGGCGCATCGTTCGAAAAGCTGACGGCTCTGTCGAGCGAATTGTTGAACAACGCGATGCCTCACCGGCTGAGCTGCTCATCACAGAGTGGAATGCCGGGGTCTATGTGTTCAACCATGCCCAGTTGCTGCCCGCACTGAGCGAACTTAGTACCGATAACTCCCAACACGAGTACTACCTCACCGATGCGATCACCACCCTCGCTCAAGACGGACACGTTGGATCGGTCAGCACCGAACCAGACGAAGCTCGGGGTGTGAACGACCATGAACAGCTTGTAGAAGTTGAGCACATCATGCTCGCCAGAGATCACCACAACGGCTGAGCCACTTCACCGAATAGCCGAATACAGCTGATCCGCTCTTGTGACCTAGTTGAGAAGTAGGCCAGCGTTCTAGGATGAAGTAGGCGTCAATCTTTGGCGCAGAGGGGGAGCAAGGTGGAGTCACTCGAAAAGGTAACAACGAAGAAGCTTGCGCTGTACTCCGGGCGCACGCATCCAAACCTTGCGGGTGAGGTCGCTCAACATCTCGGACTCTCCTTAGGCGACCCAAATATCACCCAGTTCTCGAACGGTGAAATCCGGCCGCGTTTCGCTGAAAGTGTTCGTGGTACTGACGTGTTCATCATGCAAAGCCATTTCGGCATCGATGGCAGCTCGGTAAACGACTCCATCATGGAACAACTCGCAATGATCGACGCTGCAGCCCGGGCATCAGCAAAGCGGATCACTGCGGTGTGTCCGTTTTACGGATACGCGCGACAAGACCGCAAAGCAGAAGGGCGCGAACCCGTGACCGCTCGACTCGTGGCCGACATGTTCAAACTCGCGGGTGCAAATCGTCTCATTTCAATCGACCTTCACTCCGGACAGATTCAGGGGTTTTTCGATGGGCCGGTTGACCATCTCACCGCCGCACCCGTTCTCGAGAACTACATCCGCCAAAACGCCCCCGACGCTCCGGTGATCGTGTCTCCCGATTCGGGACGCATCAAGGTAGCGGAGCGCATGGCTCAGCACCTTCACGACTGCGAGGCCGATATCGCATTTATCTACAAACGCCGTCCAAAGGGTCAGGCGAATGTCGTCGAAGCAAAAGAAGTCATCGGCGATGTAAAGGGACGTCTGTGCGTCTTGACCGACGACATGATCGATACCGGCGGAACAATCGTCTCGGCGGCGGAAATTCTCCTCGAGCGAGGCGCTACCGAAGTCTGGGCTATGGCGACCCACGGGGTGCTCTCAGGACCTGCAGTCGAGCGGCTCAGCGCATCGCCTCTTGAGCGCCTAGTTCTCACCAACACGCTGCCAATGCCAGAACACAAGCGGCTCTCACAGGTCGAAGTGCTGTCGATTGCGCCACTCATCGCTCAAGCTCTGTCTGCGGTATTCGACGACACGAGTGTGAGTGAAATCTTCAGCGGCGAAAATTACGCCTAATGTCGCACGGCATCATTGCCCCCCGATGAGGTTGGGAGTGCTGAATCCCTCGAGTTGATGTCGATCGCCGATGACGCGGATGACCTTGTGCCAGAACCGTTGCACAGCAGGTGTGGCCTTGACAAGTCGCCGATAGCCTCAGAAGGCGCTGTGGAGGTAATCCTGCCGCCGCACCAGTTCATCCTAAGGTCTAGGTAACTCGAGGCTCCCCATGTCAGATTCAGTTCTCATCGCCGAAGCCGGTCGCACGACCGGAAGTGCAGAATCACGCCGCATTCGCCGTGAGGATCGCATCCCTGCTGTCGTCTACGGACAAGGCATGGAACCAATCAGCGTCTCCGTTAATCGCCGAGATCTGCGCCTTGCCCTCTCAGGAGCAGCGGGAATGAACACGATTCTCGACCTCACCGTCGATGGAAATGTGTACCCCGCCATCGTGAAAGAAGTGCAGCGACACCCGGTGCGGCGCACCGTGGCTCACGTCGACTTCATCCAGATCGACCTCACCGAGGAAATCACTGTGAGCGTGCCAGTCCGCCTCCAGGGCGAAGCTAAGCAGGTCGCAATGAATAACGGCCTCGTCGACCAGCAGATGATGGAAATCCAAGTTCGCACGACCCCCCGTAACATTCCTGACGAACTTGTTATCGATATCAACGAAATGACGGTCGACACCGTCATCACCGTTGCTGATGTCGACCTGCCGAGCGGCGTCGCTGCCGTCAGCGCAGAAGATCAAACCGTTGTCACCGTCGTCACGCTCCGCGTTGCCGCTGAAGAGCCAGCTGCCGAGGAAGGCGAAGGCGAGGAGGGTGACGCAGAGGCATCTGACGGGTCATCCGATGGTGGCTCTGATGACTCTGGCGATTCAGACGCCGGCTGATCGCTCTCGTGGGCCTGTTCTCAGGTCGCCGGTCTGGTGACACTCCACCCGAATGGATAATTCTCGGGCTTGGAAACCCGGGCGACCGGTACACCAATACCCGCCACAATGTCGGCGACGACGCAGTCCGCCTCATCGGCACGCGTGTCGATGCTCACTTCAAGGCAGGCAAGAATGACGCCTTCGTTGCCGAAACCCGCATCTCAGACATCCGTTGTGTGCTTGCGGTCCCCGTCACCTTCATGAACAAATCGGGCCAATCTGCTGCGTCACTTATCAAGCGCTTTGGCATCACCGATGCGAGCAGGCTCATCGTCGTACACGATGAACTCGACCTCGAACCCGGAGATACCCGCCTCAAAATGGGAGGCGGCCTCGCCGGACACAATGGTCTACGAAGCATTGCCCAACACCTCGGCACGAATGAGTTTCTTCGAGTTCGAATAGGTGTGGGCCGCCCACCTTCCGCTGACCGCGGTGGTAACTGGGTGTTATCAAAAGTGCCCCAGCGGAGCCGCGCAGAACTCGACAGCGGAGTCGTCAACGCAGCCGACGCAGTTGAGCTCGTCGTCACGAGCGGAGTTGACAAGGCAATGCAGTCGGTGAACCGCCGGTGACACCGCTAATTACCGCAGCTGCACTTCGAGATCTGCCGCCACTTCTCCGTGATGAACCGGCACTCACGGTGGCGCTCGGTACCCCCTCTGCTCAACTCGCCATCACCGAGGTTGCACGGCCGATCAGTATTGCCGCGCTCACTCATCTTTCTGACAGGTCGCCGCTTATCGTTGCATGCCCGACGGGTACCGATGCTGCTCGACTACACGATGACCTTGGTCATTTTCTTGGACGAGACGAATGCTTGCTCTTTCCCGCCTGGGAAACCTTGCCGTTCGAACGTGTCAGTCCTGCTGTCGAAACGATGGGGCGACGGATGGAAGTGCTGTGGAGGCTCACATCGGCCGATCACCGACCACGCGTGATTGTCGCCGGAGTGCGGGCCCTCCTACAACGGTTGGGTCCCGGTACCCGTACCATTGCGGCAATCCACGTTTCAGCAGGCGGCCGCATCGATGCAGACGCTCTCACCGAACAACTCTCGATCTCTGGATACCGACGCGAAGAGCTCGTTGAGCACAGAGGAGAATTTGCTCGCCGAGGAGCGATTATCGACATCTTTCCATCGACCGCAGATGCACCAATCCGTATTGATCTTTGGGGAGATGACGTCGACCGACTCACCCAGTTCTCTGTCAATGATCAACGATCGATCGCTGACCTCGACGAGGTACGCATCTTTCCCGCGCGAGAGGTGACCCCAGACGAACGCGTCAGAGAGCGAGCAGTAGGCCTCGTCACCACCGAATCGTGGGGACGAGAGCACTGGGAACGCCTCGCAGAGGGAACGCACTTTGACGGAATGGAGTCGTGGCTCCCCTGGTTGACCGACGATGATTTGCTGCTCACCGACCTCGTCGACGAACGCGGCAAAGTCGTCCTTGTCGAGCCTCGCCGCATGCGAGACCGAGCTCATGACCTTCTCGCGGAAGAAGCTGACCTCGCCGCCGCGCTTGCTGGTACGTGGGCTCGTGACCCTGACCTGCAATTTCCTCACCTGCACGCTGAACCCGACCGGCTGCTCGCATCGACTGGCTCGTTTTGGACGATTGATGCAACCCCAGAAGGACCAGAAACTCCGCTCGTGGAAAGTACTGGATGGGGGCCGATCATCGGCGACGGTTCTGGCCATGTGTCACGAGTGCGAGAACTGCTGAGTGCTGATGAGCGAGTCATCATTGCGGCCGACGGAACTGGGTCTGCTGAGCGACTTCGCTCGCTGATGCTCGATCACGAACTTGAGTTCACGATTGCGAGCGCAGAGACCGACCTCACTGCGCCAGGCGCCTACATCACCGTTGCGCCTCTTCATCGAGGGTTCCATCTTCCGAGGGCTCGCCTCAGTGTGCTCGCAGAAGCTGATCTCACCGGTCGTCGTCGATCGCGCCGACGTGCAAGGCCCAGACAGGGGACCGCAGGGTTTGATGACCTCAAACCGGGCAGCTTCGTAGTACACGTTCATCATGGAGTCGGCCGCTATGAAGGCATGGTTACTCGGGCGATCGGCGGTGCAGAACGTGACTACCTCCTCGTGGCGTATCGAGGGGAAGACCGGCTCTATATCCCTTCAGACCAAATCCACGTCTTGAGGCCATATTCGGGAGGCGAGGCACCCTCACTCCATCGGCTCGGCGGAAGCGACTTTGCCTCAGCAAAATCTCGGGTGCGCTCTGCAGTGCAAGAGATCGCACAAGAACTTGTTGTTCTCTACCAGCAGCGCGTGAACACCCCTGGACATTCCTTTGCTCCCGATACGCCGTGGCAGTCAGAAATGGAGGACGCGTTCGGATTTGTTGAGACCCCCGACCAGCAAACTGCGATCAATGATGTGAAGGGCGACATGGAGCGCGAGATTCCGATGGATCGACTTATATGTGGTGACGTCGGGTTCGGCAAAACCGAGGTTGCTATTCGTGCTGCATTTAAAGCGATTCAAGGCGGCAAGCAGGTCGCCGTACTCGCCCCCACTACGCTGCTTGCCACTCAACACGGCAGTACGTTTAGCGACCGCTTTGCCGGCTTTCCTGTGCGGGTCGAGGTGCTGTCGCGGTTCTTAACGGACAAGCAAGCTGCATCGGTTATTGCCGACCTCGCTTCGGGTGATGTCGATTGCGTCATCGGTACTCATCGGCTGCTGTCATCGCAGGTGACATTTAAAGATCTCGGGTTGCTTGTCATCGATGAAGAACAACGGTTCGGGGTGCAACACAAAGAACTCATCAAGTCGCTTGCCACAGATGTCGACGTATTGACGATGAGCGCCACACCAATTCCTCGGACATTGGAAATGTCGCTGGTAGGTATTCGAGATCTGTCGCTCCTCCAAACCCCTCCGGCCGACCGGCAACCGATACTTACTCACGTTGGCGAATACGATGAGCGTGTCGCCGTCGAAGCAATCCGTCGAGAACTGCTCCGTGAAGGACAGGTCTTTTGGGTTCACAACCGGGTGAAATCAATTGAGCAGTCAGCCGCTCGCCTGAGAGAGTTAGTACCGGAGGCTCGAATCGCAATCGCTCACGGCCGTATGGATGAAGCAATCCTTGAACAGGTGGTGGTTGATTTCTGGGAAGGTCGATATGACGTACTCGTCTGCACGACGATCATCGAGTCAGGAATCGATATGCCCACGGTGAACACGTTGGTCGTTGAACGATCTGATCTTCTCGGTCTTGGACAGCTGCATCAGCTACGTGGTCGTGTTGGCCGCAGTGGACAACGTGCCTATGCGTATCTCTTCCATCCTCAAGACCGCACGCTCTCAGAGGAGGCCTACGAACGTCTCCGCACGATCGGCGAATCAACCGAACTCGGGTCTGGTTTCAGGATCGCCATGCGCGACCTCGAGATACGCGGTGCTGGCAACCTGCTTGGTGCAGCCCAATCAGGACATATCGCAGCCGTCGGATACGACTTGTACTGCCAAATGGTGACCGAAGCGGTAGCGGAAATGAAGGGCGAGACCCCTGAACCAGTGGTTGAACTCAACCTTGACGTACCCGCTGATGCGTTCTTGCCATCTGTCTACATCAGTCGCGAAGACCTTCGTCTCGAGGCCTACCGAAGAATTGCGTCAGCGTCGTCATTCTCAGAGGTTGACGACATCTCTTCTGAATGGACTGACCGCTACGGCCCGATTCCTGAGCCCGCCGCAGCACTGCTCGTCGTTGCTCGACTTCGTATTGAGTGCATGCGACTCGGCATCACCGATCTCAGAGTGACCGGAAGCCAATCGGCAGGTCGAACAGCAAAATTGTCGCCGATTGACCTCAAAGCAAGTGAATCGATGAGGTTGCGCCGACTCAGCCGACAGGCAATGCACAAAGAATCACAGCGTCAACTGGTGATTCCGATTCTGCGGGGGTCAATGCCATCAGAATTTCTCCTCAGTTTCCTGAATGAGCTGATTCCTCCGGCGGCTCCACCGTCAAGCAGTGGCGAGTAGCGGGTCAGCCGAAAAAGTTTCGGATACCGAGACCCATAATGAACAAGCTGCCGACTCCGTACAGCATGTACTGCCGGTCACGAATAAATGGGCTCGTTCGATAGCTATAGAGAATTCCAACTGCCACGATCGCGGAGAACCCGTACAGAGCGTGCATATCGTCTAAGACCACACCTAGCTGACTCGCCAACACGGCACCGAGCACAGCCTGCACCACCACAATGATCTGCGCAGGGATGACAGGCCACCACATCCACCTCACTCGAGCAGGCTGCCATTGCTGAGCAATGACGAACCAAAGACCGAGAAGTCCATTCGAAAAGATGAGTATCCACCCAGCAAGGTCGTGAAGTTCTCTCACCATGACATCATCACCCGAAACACCCTGAACCTCCCAATATCACTAACACGACATCTTCATTGGAGGTTCCGGTCAACAGGCCCGTGACCGGAAATGGTTTGCGGTCATAAAAGAACGAAGGAGGAATGTCGAGTTCCTCATCGCCCTCGTCAAGTTGTGCATCAGTGCGATCGAGCAGTCTTGTGACCGTATTTGAGATGGTGAGACCCTCACTCGTGACAAGCCCCTGCGGTTCGTCACCCAATCGATCGATCAATCCGTAGGTGTACGACATGAAATGTGGGCGACCCGAGGCACTCGATGATTCATCTCCAAACATCAAGGACAAAACGCCCCAATTCACCTCCCGGATGACTGTGCCCGCACAGGAGAATGTTTCGGGCGAGGTCCAATCTGAATCTTCTGTCGGTGATCCGAGAATCGATGAGACATAACTGATGACAGCGTCAGGTTCACTGCCGAATGCTGCTTCTCCAAGTCCACCTGCGGTGAGGATGAGCTCAGCCACCCCCAACGGCTCCGGAATCGTCGTGGTAGGTGTCGTCGCCGGAGTCGCCGTGACACTCGCCTGACCGCTCTGGGTCGTATCCGGTATCTCATTTGGCGCCTCTTCTGCCGTGGAAGCGACTACATCACCACGCGATGACGAGGAGGCATCGGTTGCCGGCGACGTTTCATCTTGCGGAGTGAGATATGCGCAGCCGCTCACGGTGATTGCAACGATGATCAGTCGTGAGAGATGTCGTAACGCTGTCCGCACCACATCAGTGTGCCATCAAGGTGTCACTGCGCGACGTCGGGATTAACGAATGATGGTGTCAGCCTCAGCACCGCCCTCAACAAGGGTCAAGATGCCGTCGGTTACATCGACGGTGGTGATCGACGTGTTGTCAAGAGTTCGAATGACAAGTCGATCATCACAACTGCAAGCCCCAATGATCGCGTTGATCGCAATGAAATGGGAGAACACGACGGTGTCGTGTTCGATTTCCACTATGCGCTCAACGAGATGGTCTCGGTACGCAACAAATTCTCCGCCAAGATCAGACCATGTTCCGTCCATCGCCGACCGCAGCCAGTCTGCTCGCTCGCTCGTCGCCATTCCGGGCGGTGATGGAATTTCGCGCACCGTCTCTTCAACCAGCGCAACAACCCCTCGGCGCTGTCGAAATGGTTCGGCGGTATTCCTACATCGCAGAAGGGGTGATGTCCACACCTCAGGTGTTGCTTCGCCGACAAGATCGTCAAGTCTTGCGGCAACTGATTCTGCTTGGGACCGGCCGAGGTCATCAAGATCAGGGTCAGGATCGATACCCCACCCCGCTGATGCTTGACCGTGTCGAACGAGTCGAACCGTCGTCATCAAGCTTGTGCCGCGACGCCATCAGCGACAGCCGCATCGATGCGCCCTGCGTCGAGACCCCAACTGAGAAGAACTTCTTTCGTGTGTTCACCTGGGCGGGCGCCCGGGGTTGGAGTATCGGGAGCAGTGCGAGAGAACCGTGGTGCAGGAGACGCCTGCATCAAGCCGTCTACCTCACAGAATGTTCCACGATCGACGTTGTGCGGATGCTGCGAAGCTTCAGGCATGGTGAGCACGGGGGCAAAACAGATGTCGGTGTGTTCCATGATGGCACACCACTCATCTCTCGTTTTTGAGAGGAAAAGTTCGGTCAATCGAGTCTTCAACTCAGGCCACTTGCTCTTGTCCATCTGCCGCTGGAAATCAGCATCGTCGGTCAACCCAGTGTGTTCGAGAAGCAACGCGTAGAACTGTGGTTCGATCGACCCGATGGAGATCCACTTACCATCTGAGCACTCATAGGTGTCATAGAAGTGTGCTCCGGTGTCGAGCAAGTTGGTCCCAGGGCTCTCTGTATCGAAGGCGCCCATTGCGGCCATCCCCCAGAACATTGACATGAGAGATGCGGTTCCGTCGACCATTGCAGTGTCGATGACCTGACCGGTGCCTGACCGCTGCGCCTCAAGGAGACCGCAAACAACCCCGTAGGCAAGGAACATTCCACCGCCACCGAAGTCACCGACGAGGTTGAGTGGGGGGACCGGGCCAGATCCACCTCGGGTGATGTGCGCAAGCGCGCCACCCAGAGCGATGTAGTTGATGTCGTGGCCGGCTGCCTGGGAGTACGGGCCGGTCTGGCCCCATCCGGTCATTCGACCAAAGACGAGTTTCGGATTGCGCTCGAGACACACATCGGGGCCGATACCCAGTCGCTCCATCACGCCCGGCCGGAAACCTTCGATCAGCGCGTCAGCTCCTTCGACAAGGTCGAGAAGAATCGCAATACCTTCTGGGTCTTTGAGGTCGAGGGCGATGCTCTTTCGACTCCGCAGCAACACATCACGCACAGGTCCCGTCGATCCTGGCTTCACCGATTGTGCTCGATCGATACGAATCACTTCTGCTCCCATATCCGCCAACATCATTGCGGCGAATGGGCCTGGCCCAATTCCGGCAATTTCAAGGATTCGATATCCGCTGAGTGGTCCTGACATGGTGCTTGCTCCTTAGGTGTTTACAAATGTGTGGGCGTTGGCAGAGTCGCCAAACTCCACGATTGCGGTAACGATTTCTGGCCAGAGAGGTTCGGGAAGGTCATGCCCCATATCGTCGAGCATGAGCAACGAGGCGCCCGGCACTATCGCTGCGGTTGCTTCCCCGCCTGAAGGGTGAATCAACGTGTCATCCCAACCGTGAATGACGAGCATTGGAACGGTGACCGACTTCAGTGCCTCAGTGCGGTCACCTGAAACCATGATTGCTGCATACTGCCGCGTCGCACCCTCTGGGTAGAACATTCGATCGAAGTTTGCCGCGGCTTTCTCCCGGGCGCGTTGAGGATCGAAATGCCGTTGTGACGACCACACCTCGGCACCAACCGACGACTCGATAAACTCCTCGCGGTTGTCTGGGGGTTCCATCAACAATTGTTCGAGTGCCGCCTCGGTCGGAAGACCGACACCTGAGCCACCAGTGGTGCTCATGATCGACACCACCGACCTCAAACGGCCCGGATGTTCAATCGCCATGGTTTGCACGATCATGCCACCCATCGACACACCAACAGCATCAACAACCTCGCAATCGAGAGCGTCAACAAGTCCGATGGCATCGGCTGCCATGTCCGACAGGGTGTAGGGAACCTCGACCGGGTCGCCGCCAAAAAATGTTGCGTTGAAGACCGCCTCCACGTCAACGGCCTGTCCGTCCAGATGGCTGGACAACCCAACATCACGGTTGTCAAAACGAATGACATGCCGCCCTGTTGACGCAAGTTCTTGGCACAACCCTTCATCCCAGCCCAGCAGTTGCGAGGTGAAGCCAGAGACGAGGAGCACTGTTGGATCGCTTCGCAAACCGAATTCCTCGAATTCGATTTTGATTCCGCTAGGAAGCGACACTTGCGCCATCTGCTGAGTGTGTCATTCCGCCGATGTTGCGCAGAAGTCGGGACTATGAGTTTCGAAGCTCGTCGATTGCGGCGTGAATGGAATTCTGCACGCGATCAGGGCTTCGCACGTCAGTGAATGTTTGCTGTCCGCTCTCACCTCCCGACTCGATAAGTGAATCTCCCGCTCCAATCAAGCGTTCAAGAAGCGACTGGTTGAACAGCACGTTATTTACGCGTCCAAGGGGAATTTCGATGCCGCGCCGTGAAATCACTCCCGTTCGAAAGATGACGCGATCGGTTGTCACCACAAAGTAGTTAGTCACCCACGACACCCAACGATGTGCGAAACAAAGACTGGCGATGATCACCGAGACGATGGTGATCCGGGTGAGCACACCGGCAATCGATCCATCTTCGGCCGTCAACGCAACAACGATCGCAAGGGCGAGAGAAATGATGAGAAACAGGGATTCTTTGACGAAAACCACCAGGTGGATGAAGTTCCACAATGGTTTCTTCTCCCGGATTTAGAAGTTTCTGCGGATACGCCATGGAGTTAGCAGTACCGTTGTGGGGTGGATTCACATGACTTGCTCACCGATTTGGATGCAGACCAGCGTCGAGCAGTCACCACTAACTCACGGCTCGTTGCAGTGATCGCCGGTGCAGGTTCAGGGAAAACCCGTGTCCTTACAAGACGAATCGCCTATCGAATCGCCACCAATACTGCCGATGCCCGCCACACCCTTGCGCTCACCTTCACTCGCGAAGCAGCTGGAGAATTGCGGCGACGTCTTAGACATATCGGTCTCGGCGAACGCATCGAAGCCGGAACGTTCCACTCGGTTGCGTTGGGGCTCCTTCGTCAACGATGGGCCGACCAAGGCCGACCGATGCCGACAGTCGTTGATGATCGACCGCGTCTCGTCTCCGCCGCGCTCAACACGCCGCGCGATCAACTTGATGACCTTCTCACAGAGATGTCGTGGGCGAGCGCTCGCGGCATTACTGCTAACACCTACTCATCGGTGGCGAGATCTCGACGTCAACCCCCCTCAAAAGCTGCTCGCATCATCGAGGCGTTGGCTGCGTATGAGCGGGAGAAGTCATTGCGAGGTGTGCTCGACCTCGATGATCTCCTCGTGCGATGCGCCAACGACCTTGAGCGTGACTCTTCATATGCCGAAGCTATTCGTTGGCGCTTCCGGCATATCCATGTCGACGAGGCGCAAGACCTGACGCCGATCCAGCAGCGTTTGCTCTCAGCCTTGCGGACTCCCGGCTCCGACGATCTCTTCATCGTTGGTGACCCTTCGCAGTCGATTTACAGCTTCAATGGCAGCGACCCAGAATTGCTCGTGCAGATTGACGATCGCTTCCCTGGCGTTGAGGTCATTCGTTTACCGGTCAACCACCGATGCACACCTCAGATTGTGAACGCCGGTGTTCATGTGCTTTCGTCTGCCCTGCTGCCGGCAGACTTGCGCTCAAGCCAACCCGACGGACCGGTTCCCACATTGACGGCCTACGTCGATGAAGATGAAGAGGCGCACGGGATTGCCGGCTCCATCGCTGAGGCCGGACAGCATGCAATTCGTCATGGCAAGATTGCGGTGCTCGCACGAACCCATCAACACTGCACGCGAATTGAACGTGCACTCTCCGCAGTTGGGGTCGAGGTTCGGTCTCGTGGTTTTCGAGGAGATTCGTCCGGCAAAAGGGCTCTCGATGAGGCTCGACGAATCTCATCTCCCTCGGCCTTGCGTTCGTGGGCTCATGAAATCCTTGACGATGATGCTGGTGCTCTTAGTGGCGATGAGTCTGAGCCAACCGAAACCGTGTCGTCTCGACAGGTTGCCGCCGTTGCCCTTGAGCATTTGCGAGAGCAACCAGATGGCACCGGCGCAACCTTCGCCTCGTGGATGACAACAGCCGATCCATTTGGGTTTCAGCAAGGCGGTGGCGTCGAGGTTCTTACATTTCATGCGGCGAAGGGCCGGGAATGGGAGCGCGTGTGGATTGCCGCAGCTGAAACCGGCTCGATACCCCATCGAAGTGCAACGACCAAAGAGGAAACCCTTGAAGAGGCACGTTTGCTATATGTTGCGATCACTCGGGCCACCAGTGAATGCCACCTTTCGTGGGCAGAGCGGCGCAATGGATACCGACGATCGGTGACACCATTTTTGGCTCGACTCGACCTCGTTGAGCCAGCGATTACCGGACCTTCAGCTCAACTCTCCGACGCGATGCGCATATCAGCAGCATCGACAAGTCGAGATGCACTCCGACGCCTTGCTGAGTGGCGGAAGATGACTGCGGTCCGATCTGGAATTCTGCCTGAAGAAATCTGTAGCGATCGAATGATGCGTCGTATCGCCGAAGATCAACCTGCGGACGCCGAACGTCTCAATGAAATCACCGGTTGGGGCGATCTCACGTGCACAGCGCTGTTTCCGAGCCTTCAGACCGCTCTCGTTGACTAGATGACAACTACGTGAGGTCGACTACAACTGGGGCGTGATCGCTCGGTGAGGGCCCTTTGCGGGCGTTCCGGTCGACGACGACGAAGTTGCTGCGCTCAACCATGGATGGCGATCCGATAATGAGGTCGATGCGGAGACCTCGACCCATGTGGAAGTCGCCTGAGCGATAGTCCCACCATGAGAACAGTCGCTCCCCTTCGTGGTGGTGACGAAATAGATCGGAAAGTCCCCACTGTTCGAGCGCGGTGAGTTGCGACCGTTCGGCCTCGGTTACGTGGGTCGACATTGTAAGTTTGTTCGGGTCATGCACGTCGGCGTCGGTTGGCGCGATGTTGAAGTCACCGGCGACGATGACATCGCGATCGGGTGATGTATCGATCTGCAGGTGTTGCTGCAGACGGTCAAGCCACGACAACTTGTACTCGTAATGGGGGTCATCGATCGCTCGGCCATTAGGGACGTACACCGATGACACTCTAATGTCAGCACAGGTTGCGGTGATGATGCGAGCATCGGGGTCGGGTTCGATATCTCCCGCAAAGTTGGTGACGACGTCGGTGAGACCGACTCTCGAGATGATCGCAACTCCATTCCACCGGCCCTGCCCATAGTGGGCAGACTCGTATCCCATTGCCTCAAAGTGAAGACCGGGGAACGCGTCGTCGGCCATTTTGGTTTCTTGCAGGCACAGCACATCTGGCTGGACATCTTCAACCCACTCGGTCACCCGTTCGAGACGAGCTTTGAGCGAGTTCACATTCCACGTGGCGAGTCGAATCATGCCTTGTCAGCCTTACGTGAACGACTCGACGTTGCAACTTTCGTTGCCGCAGTTTTCTTGGTCGCAGCTTTCTTCGGAACTGCTTTCTTCGCGGTCGCTTTCTTCGCGCAGGCCACAGATTTCTTGGGTACCGCCTTCTTTGCTGGCGTCTTCTTTGCTGGCGTCTTCTTTGCTGGCGTCTTCTTCGCTGGCGTCTTCTTTGCTGGCGTCTTCTTTGCTGCCACCTTCTTCGCTGACTTCTTCACCGCAGTTTTTGAAGTGCCGGTTGTCGGGGCCTTTGCTGCTACGCGCTTCGATGTTGCCGGTGCAGACTGCTGTGAAGGTTTTTCTGCTGGTGTGGTCGCTTTCTTGATGCCGCCGTCAAAGGCTCCGTCGACGCTTCGACGTTCGGCAACAAATCCAACGATGGTCACGTCGACGTGCTCACCAATTTTTACGTGAGCTCGCGCGCTCTTCGGCGGCGGGTCTGCCATCGATCTGAGCGGCACGTACACACTTACGTCGCCCACCGCCACGTACGCGCCATGAGATGAGTAACGATTAACCACTCCAGCCACACGGGCGCCGACGGGAGACGATTCCACAAATTCGAGGAATGGGATGAGGTCGTTCACCGGCTCACCTGCCTTTCGGACCTCCCCGGTCGAAGACGCGTTCTTCGTGCCACTCGCCTTTCGGGTTGTCGTCCCGGGCGGCGGATTCTTCGGTATCGGCATGGGCTCGCTCGCCTGCTTACTCGCTGTTCGACGAGAGCTGGTTGCTGGGGTAGTCGATTTCTTTGTCGCTTTTCGCGACACCGGCCCGCGAACAGGTGTCCGTTCGATGAATACCCATCCGACATGCGGTACCGGCTTCCCTCCCACCAGTCGCCCTTCGTCGAACAGCCATTCGTAATCACCGTGGAATTCCTGAAAGGAATCATTCGACAGCACCGATGCCCCGGCACGATCAGCGATGGTAAGCACGAAGGCGTCACCACGACCAATCGCTCCTGCAGGGGGGGCAACGAGTTCGTTGTTCGCTACGGCCTCATCAAATTCGGGTCGTTCAGAAGCATCGATTCGGTGACCGAAGGTTGCATCGACCACCACAGTGATCATTGCTTCAGGGTGGTCGGCCATAAATGTGGTCACCGCCTCTTGCAGTTGTTCGAGGCTTGGACGCGACCGACCCTCGGTAGCGATATTTGATCCGTCAACCACGTAATGGGCTGCCGATGTTGTTGTCATGAAAATCCTCTTCGTCCCGAAGCATTCGGGCTATGAGTGGGGAAGCCCGCACGCATCTCCTTTTAGCCCCTCCGTACTGGTCAACTCTGACCACGCATCTGGAGCGGACTACACCGCAACGCAACCTTCATCGTAGAGTCGGGGCTGTCTAACCCAACGTCTTTCTCGGAGGCAACATGTCAGATCAACCATTTGATGCAGTGTTTTGGGACTTTGGAGGAGTGATCACGACAAGCCCATTTGATGCCTTCAACACCTATGAGGTGGCTCATGGAATTCCGAAGGACTTCATTCGCGGGGTGAACACCCATAATCCTGATGACAACGCCTGGGCTCAGATTGAACGGCAAGAGATCTCAGCCGAGATCTTCAATGACTTATTTGCTGCAGAGTCTGAGGCGCTTGGCCATCGAGTTCCAGGGGCAGACGTCCTTGGCTGCCTCTATGGCAACGTTCGGCCCGAGATGATGAACGCCCTCAATGTTATTCGCGAGAATGGATTCACCCAGGCATGTCTCACTAATAATGTCAATCGATCAGTTGAAGATCGCTCTGACGTCTCTTCAGCAATGCAGATCTTTGACCACGTCATCGAATCATCGAAGGTCGGAATTCGTAAACCTGAACTCGGCTTCTACTCCCTTGCATGCGAGACCGCAGGGGTCGAGGCTGACCGAGTTGTGTTTCTCGATGACCTTGGCATCAATCTCAAAACTGCTCGTGCAATGGGGATGGCGACTATCAAAGTTGTGTCAGCTGACCAGGCACTCGGAGAGCTCGAAGAGTTCCTTGGTATCGCGTTGCGGTGAGCCCTTCCGCTACCGGCTGAGATCTAGAAACTGCCCTCGCTCACGCGGTCGATCTTCTGCAGCACGATGAGATCTTCGTGAAGTTCCATCCACACATCGTGGAATGACTCACACATCACGCCAGTAAAGCGTTGCGACTGCCCATCATCAATCGCGGTCAATGCTTCAAGAAGTCGACGTCGATACAAGTCGAGACGAGGCACCGCATTTGCTAGAGCGGAAATCACCGCCTCTGAGCGCATGTAAACCTCGCGAAGACGAGTAATGCATGCCGCGTCATAGTCGTCATCATCATGGGGGTTTGGTTCTCCATGGCGGACCTGCCAGTCGGTGCAGACCTGTTTGAAATCGATATTCATCGAGAGAAATGATTCGTAGGTGCTGCTCAGTTCAATTATCGGATCAGAGGCCGCGAGGTGATCGTCGATACGAGACCTTCCGCTAGGTGTGAGCATGTACATGTTGCGGGCTTCGATGAAATTCACCTGCCCATCGGCGACGAGCCGCTCGACGACTTGGTAAGGGTCGACGCCGATACTTCGCCAAAGCCCGTCGCTCGTTGCGAATCCTCGTAGGCGCAGCACACGAAGGACATCAATGTCTGTGATCGACTCGATGCCAACTTCACCATCAGATGTTTGGTCTTGGGTCGATTCGGTTTGGGCGTTTTCCATCGCTGGGGCGTCAGGAAAGAACGTTTCTTCACTCACGGCAGTCGAATCCGACTGCAGCACAGTTTGTGCAGCCACAAGTCGGGTCACCGGTACCCGATACGGAGAGCAGCTCAGCGAGGTGCAACCTGCACCAATGAAGAACGCAATCGAGCGGGGGTCGCCGGCGTGTTCGCCGCAGACACCAATGTTTATCGAGGGCTTCTCTTTTCGGGCATCTGAGATCGCATTGGCGATAAGTGTTCCAACCGCAACCTGATCAAGTACTTCGAACGGGTTGTCGTCAATGAGGCCAAGCGATCGGTATCGAGGCAACAGTCGAGTCTCCACGTCATCACGACTGAGTCCGAAGGTCATCTGAGTGAGGTCATTGGTTCCGAACGAAAAGAAATCGGCATCTTGAGCGATCTCACGCGCAAGCAATGCGGCCCGGGGGGTCTCAATCATCGCTCCGACCGTCAATGAATCGTCAAGCATCCCCTCGGGATCGACCTCGGCTTTCGCGCCTCGCACCCACTCTCGGGCGAGCCTGAACTCAGCCGGATCATTGATAAACGGAATAATGACCTCGATACGTGGATGGCGGCCACCGCTGATTGCGTTGAGAGCCGCCCGACACAGGGAGCGCACCTGCGCCTCGTACAGTCCTGCACGTATCGCCCCAAGGCGTACGCCACGGGTTCCAAGCATGGGGTTCACTTCTCGAAGCTTCACAACAGCGTCAAGAATTTCGTTTCCTTCGTAATTCAACTCACCCGCTCCCTGGCTGACAAAAAGTTCATCTGCCGCCGGCAAAAACTCATGCAGCGGCGGGTCGAGAAGTCGAATGGTGACCGGACGCTCACGCATGACATCGAGCAGTTCGTCGAAGTCACGCTCTTGGGCCTGCTCGAGGTCGTTCAAGAGGCCGTCTTGGGTTTCGGCGTCGTCAGTGAGAATGAACGACCGCATGATCGGCAGTCGATCATCGGTGAGAAACATATGCTCGGTTCGACAAAGCCCAATACCAACTGCCCCGTGCTCGAGCGATCGTCGAGCATCATGGCCGGTATCCGCATTGGCACGGATCGATACGACTCCGTTGGCGATGGTGTCAGCCCAATCGAGCAGTTGCCACAACTCAGGGGGAACCTGCTGTTGATCGGTATCAATTGCTCCCCGATAGATTGTCCCGGCGCGACCGTCGATCGAGATGATGTCGCCTTCTACAAATTCGGCGTCGTGTATCTTCACCGTCGAACCGACAACCTCGACATCGGATGACCCAACGACGGCGGGAATTCCCCACCCCCGAGCCACAACTGCAGCGTGACTCGACATTCCTCCGTGCATGGTAACGATCCCTGCCGATGCCTGCATTCCCAGCACATCGTCGGGCGTGGTAACCGGCCGCACCAAAATGACCGACCGACCCTCGTCAGATTTCTGAAGAGCATGCGCAGCTGACGTCACAATCTCGCCGGAAACCGCACCCGGTGATACCCCAAGTCCTGATCCGAGAGGAGTTGCTGCAGGGCTTGTTATTTCGGCGTGCAGCAAGCGGTCAACCAGTTCCGGTGCAACGTTCTGCACCACGTCGAGCACCATTTCTGCCGAGCCCGAGTTGCTCGCAGCGACCACGCGGTCGATGAGCTCCTGTCGTGTAGAGATACGAGTGTTGCTCATCGCCGGACCCTGTGGCGCATAGTGAAACGCTAGTCGCCGACCGACCGTGTTGGTTCGCTGGGTGGGGTTAGAGGCCGGAGAACAGCGCGTCCATGAGGTCGTTGAGCTCTTGATCGTGCACTGTCTTCGATCCGGTCGCTGGGCTGCCTGATTCGAAGCGAGCTACATGGCGGAAGTCGTACCCGCGCTCTTTCACTCTCCAGAACCTGTGCTCAATGAACTTCCACGCCCCCATGTTCTCTGGTTCTTCTTGGAGCCAGACGACTTCACGGGCATTCGGATAAAACTCCAGCACACCGAACATCTGCTCGGTTGGGAGGGGGTACAACTGCTCAACGCGCACTACCGCAACCGGGGCGTTGCGCTGATCTCTTTCAGACATGGCGTCCCATGCAACCTTTCCTGAGCAGAACACGATTCGTTGCACCGCGTTCCTATCCTCCACGTGCGAGTCGTCGATGACTTCTTTGAACGACCCAGTTGTGAGTTCGTCGATGTGCGAGCGAGTTTGACGCATCCGCAGCCCCTGCTTCGGTGTGAAGATCACTAGAGGGGTCTGTCGCTCGCTGTGTACTTGCCGGCGGAGCAGATGGAAGTACTGCGCAGCTGTCGTTGCGTTGCACAACTGAATGTTGTCTTCGGCCGCCATAATAAGGAAGCGTTCGATTCGCGCCGAGGAGTGTTCTGGTCCCTGGCCTTCGTAACCATGCGGGAGGAGGAGAACGAGTCCGTTCTGTTGGCCCCATTTATCCTCAGCTGCGACAAGATATTGGTCGATCACGATTTGGGCACCGTTGATGAAGTCGCCAAACTGCGCCTCCCACATTACGAGTGCTGATGGGTTTGCCTGTGCGTAACCGTATTCGTACCCGAGCGCTGCATACTCGCTGAGCAGCGAGTCGTACAACCAGAACTTGGTGTCATCGTCGGTCAGTGTGTCAAGCGGGATCCACTGTTCACCGGTTTCGTAATCGACGAGCGATGCATGGCGCTGGCTGAACGTTCCGCGGCGGGAATCTTCGCCTGCAAGTCGCACAGAGCGGCCATCGAGAAGTAAGGAGCCAATCGCAAGAGCTTCACCCGTGGCCCAGTCAATTTCTCCGCTCTCTTCGAAGAGTTGCTGACGCCCCGCGAACTGCTTTGCAAGTTTTGGATGGGGAGTGAACCCTTCGGGGTACTCGGTTAAGCGGTTGAACACTCGATCTAGCACCGGTCGATCGACTCCGGTTGCGACCGGAGGAAGGACGCCAATCGGGTTCGGTGGCGGTGGTGCTTTAAACGGTTCGGTGGCTTTTGACCGGGTTGCATCGAGCGCGGCCTGCAATTTTGTTTGGAAGTCGGTAAGTGCCTGCTCTGCTTCATCGACATCGATGTCGCCTCGGGTCACCAAGGTCTCGACATACAACTTTCGGACACTTCTGCGTTCTGCGATCGCCCGATACATGAGTGGCTGGGTGTAGCTCGGGTCGTCACCTTCGTTGTGGCCGTGGCGCCGGTAGCAGACCATGTCGATCACGACATCTTTTTTAAATGTCTGCCGATATTCCCAAGCAAGTTGTGCCACTCGAGCGCACGCTTCTGGGTCGTCACCGTTCACGTGGAAAATAGGAACTTGAATCGACTTTGCGACATCGGAGCAATACAGCGATGACCTTGCAAACTGTGGAGCGGTCGTAAACCCGATCTGGTTATTTATGATGAGGTGGATGGTCCCACCGACGCGGTATCCACTGATATCGCTCATCGCCAAGCACTCGGCGACGATGCCTTGGCCTGCGAATGCGGCATCGCCGTGGACGAGCAACGGTAGAACAGAGTACGAAAGCGGGGGATTAATTCGATCTTGGCGTGATCGGGCGATACCCATCACGATTGGGTTGACGGTTTCAAGGTGGCTTGGGTTTGCTGCAAGCTCGACATCGATATGCGCGCCGCTTGGGCTCGTGTACTCGCCGGTGGCACCGAGATGATATTTCACATCGCCGGAACCTTGAACGGTGCTCGGATCGAGATGCCCCTCGAACTCAGCAAAAATCGCTTCGTGGCTCTTGCCCATGATGTTGGACAACACGTTGAGGCGACCCCGGTGGGCCATGCCAATCACTGCCCCATCGAGGTTTGCTTCTGCAGCGTTCGACAAAATGGTGTCAAGAATTGGTATCGCGCTCTCAGCACCTTCGATGCCAAACCGTTTTGTGCCGACGTACTTCGTTGCAAGAAAGCGTTCGAATGCCTCCGCAGCATTGAGTCGCTCGAGAATACGTAGTTTCTCGTCGTGTTCGAAATGTACAGGGGCACCTTCAAGGCGGGCTTGCATCCATTCTTGTTCTTCGGTGTTTTGGATGTGCATGTACTCAACACCGATTTTGCTGCAGTACGCATTCCGAAGAACGCTGAGTAGATCGCCAAGACGCATCTTGGGTTTGCCCCCAACATGGTCGGTCAAGAATTCGCGGTCACGGTCCCAGATGGTCAAGCCGTACGTTGTGGGATCAAGTTCTTTCGGGGTTCGCGGTGCTTTCCATTTCAGTGGGTCGAGGTCAGCCATGAGGTGGCCACGCACCCGGTGGACGCGAATGAGTTTTGCAACTGCCATCTGCTTGGCAAGCATTGCCTCTTCACGGTCGATCGGATTGGTGTCGTTTTCCCACTCATAGGCCTCATACGGAATCTCAAGGGCTTGGAAAATGTCGACATAAAAGTCGTGCCCTCCAAGAAGCAACTCGTGTACACGTTTCAAAAAGAGCCCTGACTCGGCTCCTTGGATAATGCGATGGTCGTAGGTACTGGTGACCGTGACCACCTTTGAAATTCCCAACGACGAGAGATTTGTTCGGTCGGCGCCTTCAAATTCTGCCGGGTAATCAATGTTGCCGACCCCGACGATGACGCCTTGACCAGGCATCAAGCGAGGAACTGACTGCACGGTTCCGATCGTTCCCGGATTCGTCAGGGTGATGTTTGCTCCCTGAAAGTCATCGACGGTGAGTTTGTTGTTGCGGACTTTCCGGATGATCTCTTCGTACGCAGCCAAGAAGCCGGCGAACGACATGGTGTCAGCATCACGAAGTACGGGCACGACGAGCGATCTGGTTCCGTCACCTTTGTCAACATCGACAGCCAGACCCATGTTGACCGATGTTGCATTAATGAGGCGGGGCTTCCCATCTCCCCCCTCCACGAATCCGTTTCGCATGTTCGGAGAGGCATCTGCGATCGCTCTGACGATTGCGTAGCCAATGAGGTGGGTAAAGCTGACCTTAGCTTGTCCGGTGCGCTCGCGATAAGAGTTAATCGCCTTGCGGTTGACCTCTAACAACTTCGCCGGCACATTTCTGAAACTTGTTGCAGTTGGCACCGAGAGACTGTTTTCCATGTTCTCAACGATCCGGGCCGCAACGCCGCGAATCGGTGTGCCAATGTCAGGCGCTTCGCCATTGCTAGCAGGTGTGTCTGTTTGAGAAACGCTCTCAGGCTGTGGTTTGGCGGGAACGGTGGGAGCCGGTGTAGCCACATCGACTGACGGCGATGCTGGCGGAATTGTTGTCGCCGTCTCGGCTGTGGTTTGACCATTTGGCCGGTAGTCAGAAAAGAACTCTTTCCACGAGTCACCGACCGATTCGGCGTCTGCGCAGAAGCGCTCATACATTTCCTCAACGAGCCACGAGTTGGCTCCAAATGCTTCGGGTGGATGTGACACGCTGGCAAGCGTACAGGAAATTAATCTGTGGAATCTTGGCTTCGGAGTTCTGCGATTCGTTCGGCGAGCAGTTCTTCCGCGGTTCGACCATCGGTGATGATGACGTCATCAGCCGCAGCGAGGAACAACGGCATCGACATACGAGCACGGGTTGCTGCCTCTCCAACCGGGTTCACCACTCTGTGAGTTGTCGCAGGAAGGTAGCCCTCGGTTGCGCGATCGAGCATCTCACCGCAATTCACCGCAATCGAACCGGGGTCGCAGGGAACCTCGTACCACTCTCCGTCAGCACCTAACAGTTCGAGGCCTGTCTCGTTGCTGGCTGGAAGCACGGTCAACAAGTTGATGTCTTCATGAGCCGCCGCGCGAACGGCTCCTTCTGGCGCGACGCCTTCAAGCGGCGGATACCGCAAAATCCGCAGCAGGGTACGTGAGTTTCCTGTGAGCATGTCCGCCACCGGTCGAGACAGCTTCTCAGCGACTTCCATCGGAATATTCGCATCGATCCAACCCAAGAGAGTCGAAGCCACGTCGGTGGCGATATCTCGATATTTCATCGCATTGTCGGAAACTTCTGACGGATATTTGTCGCTCCACGGGTACACGTGGAAGAACTCTTTGAGGTCTCGAACCGTCCTGCCTTTCGCTGTTTCCGCAATCTTTGGTGGGAAATATCCCTCTTGACTGTCAGGGCCAACGGTATACGCCTCGGCTGCACCACTAGTAAAGAATTCTCCCCACTCAGCGTAGAGACTTTGCACGAGTTCCCACGGCAACGGGTGGTTCGTGACAACGGCAAATCCCGTGGTTCGAAGGCTCTCAGTAAAACGCTCGGGAGCGTCTGGTGCTGCGAAGTCAACAACATCCGGAGTCATTGCCACATCGTATTACTCAGCCATCGAGATGCCACTCGGAGCTACCTAGTGTTGACGTGACTTCCGACAAGGTGGCTTCGAACGGCGTGGCTCTGGCTGACGGCGTTAGCCTCAAGAACGCATGGCTCATGAGTTCATCTACACCTGTTACAAACTTGCCCGCCACTACCCGCCCGATCGTACGGTGCTTGAGAACATCTCGCTGTCGTTCTACCCCGGTGCAAAAATCGGCGTCATCGGATCGAATGGTTCAGGCAAGTCGAGTCTGTTGAAAATCATGGCGGGGCTAGATGACGGTTACTCCGGTGAAGCTCGACTCACACCGGGATTCACCGTTGGATACCTCGCCCAAGAACCAGAACTCGATCCAAATAAAGATGTCCGAGGCAACGTCATGGATGGGGTTGCCGAGGTTCAGTCGCTCATCGATCGCTACAACGAAGTGATGGCGAAATGGGCTGACCCAGACGCCGACTACGACAAAATCGGCAAAGAACAAGCCGAGCTCGAAAACAAGATCGCCGCTACCGATGCGTGGAGCCTTGATCGAAACGTCGAGATCGCAATGGATGCACTTCGCTGCCCACCCGACGATGCCAACGTCAGCACACTGTCCGGTGGTGAGCGGCGACGTGTTGCATTGTGCCGTCTGTTACTGAGTCGGCCTGACCTGTTGCTCCTTGACGAGCCCACAAACCACCTCGATGCCGAGAGTGTCTATTGGCTCGAACGGTTCTTGCGGGATTACAGCGGCACCGTTGTTGCTATCACTCACGACCGCTATTTCCTCGACAATGTCGCACAGTGGATTCTTGAACTTGATCGCGGGCGCGGCATTCCGTTCGAAGGGAACTACTCCAGTTGGCTTGAGCAAAAACAGGCCCGACTTGCCCAAGAGGAGAAGTCGAACGTGGCTCGCCGGCGAACCCTTGAACGAGAACTTGATTGGGTTCGTATGGCACCGAAAGCGCGTCAGGCAAAGGGCAAGGCGCGTCTTGCGGCATACGAAAAACTGCATGCGGAGGCTGAAGCCGATCGCGACACCTCGAATCGTCTCGAGATCGCAATCCCGCCGGGTCAACGTCTCGGCGACACCGTGATTGAAGTCTCATGTCTTTCAAAAGGGTTCGGTGATCGGCTGCTCATTGAGGACCTTTCGTTCTCGCTTCCTCCTGCAGGGATTGTCGGCATAATCGGCGCTAACGGGGCCGGTAAGACCACATTGTTCCGCATGCTTGCAGGACTCGAAACCGCTGATGGTGGCGAAATCACCATCGGGTCGACAGTGCAAATGAGCTACGTCGATCAGAACCGTGATGACCTTGATGCTGAAAGCACGGTCTACGAAGAGATCACCGGCGGCGATGATCAAGTGATCGTTGGTAATCGTGAGGTTCACGGACGTGCCTATGTTGCAAGTTTCAATTTCAAAGGTACCGATCAGCAGAAGCCGGTCGGAAAGCTGTCTGGTGGTGAACGAAACCGAGTGCATCTTGCGAAACTTCTCAAGTCGGGCGGCAATGTTCTGCTCCTAGACGAACCGACAAACGACCTTGATGTCGACACGCTTCGCGCTCTCGAAACAGGATTGGAGTCGTTCCCTGGCTGCGCTGTCGTCATTTCTCACGACCGATGGTTCCTCGACCGCATTGCGACTCACGTTCTTGCCTTTGAGGGCGATAGCCAAGTTCGATGGTTTGAGGGCAACTTCTCTGAATATGAAGAGTTCCGGCGCAGAGAACTCGGCGTGAGCGCAGACCAGCCACAACGAATTAAGTACAAGAAACTCGCATAATGTCGACGGCCGCCACGGAAGGCGATCAAGAACTCGCGACGCGTCTTGCCGTTGAGGCCGGCGAATTGCTCGTGCGCACCCGCGCCGACCTGTTCGCCCAAGGCCTTAACCACTGGTCGGTAAAAGATGCAGGTGATGATGCGGCTCAGAGTTTTTTGATGAATGAACTTCGGGCGCTGAGGCCTGATGATGCTGTGCTGTCGGAAGAGGGCCGTGAAGATCCGCGTCGCTTTTCCGGTGGACGGGTGTGGATTATTGACCCACTCGACGGGACACGTGAATTTGCCGAACGCGATCGAGTTGATTGGGCCGTTCATATTGCGCTGTGGCACGACGATCATTTCGTTGCTGGCGCAGTTTCGCTGCCGGCGCTCGGGCAGGTATTCGCAATGGACCCTGCTCCGGTCGTGCCCGCTGTATCTCGGCCGCGTCCCATTTTGATCACGTCTCGTAACCAGGCGCCTCCATCTGCGCACTGGGTTGCTCGCGGACTCGATTGCGATGCTTTGCGGCTCGGTTCGGCTGGTGCGAAGACGATGGCGGTGATTACTGGCACTGCTGATATCTACGTGCACGACGGTGGCATGTATCAGTGGGATTCCGCTGCGCCAGCTGCCGTTGCTCAAGTAGCAGGACTCCACGTCAGCAGAATCGATGGCTCACCAATCATCTACAACGGCCGAGATGCGTGGCTTCCTGACCTCATCGTGTGCCGACCCGAACTTGCTGATCCGGTTCTGCGAGCCTTATGGGGATGAGCGCAACAGAAATACCCGCATCGGAGGACCTTCGAGCGATTCGGTATCGATTCGATGGGCCCGTAGCCATCGTTGAACTGCATCGACCTCATCGCGCGAACGCCTGGAATGGCACGATGCACGGAGAGTTCTTGGCTGTCATGCGCCACATCGAGGCACTCGACAATGTTCGAGCAGTGGTGGTCACCGGAACCCCGCCAGCCTTCTCGGTTGGGGGCGACTCGCAAGCCTTAGGCGACCACGCTGAGCGAGGCTCTTACGAAACCGGCCTGGCAAACGATGTTGCTCGTCCAGGGGGCGAACTTCGTCACGAATTTGATGAGGATCTCTCGTGGATGTTTGGCTATCGGCTTCCGATTATCGCTGCGGTGAACGGATCGGTAGCCGGGGTGAGTTTCGCTCTTGCCTGTTTCTGTGACCTTCGCTTTGGCTCGGCTCCTGCAAAGATCACGACGGCGGCGCCCAAACTCGGTCTTCCTGCCGAGTACGGCTTGTCGTGGACTCTTCCACGGCTCGTTGGCACCTCTAGAGCCGCAGACCTTCTGCTCTCGGGCCGTGTCGTGACCGTTGCTGAATCCGCCGACTGGGGTTTATGGAACGAAGTGCTTCCCGACGGCGAAGCCACGTTGGACGCAGCGGTGACATACGGACATCTTCTTGCCGCCACCACCGGCCCTCACGCAGTTGCTCACGCCAAACGGCAACTCCACGAAGACCTATTGCGTGGTGACCCTGCGGCGTCGGTAGCTGAATCGAAGGAACTTCTTGATGCAGCAATGGGTACCGATGAGTACCGAGAAGGCATCGCGGCATTTCTTGAACGTCGACTGCCAAAGTTTTAGATACGTCACAAAGTTCTGAGCACGACATGACCTGCGACGTCTCAGTCGGCAGAATGAAAAGCGTGACCGTCACCGACGACCAATCCCCCAATCTTTCTCACGACGCTCTTCCCGCAGATTGCGAGTGGGCCGCCTTCACCGAGACAGCGCCTTGGGTCCTTCGCGCCGACTCAATTGCGTGGTCGAGAGGTCTCGATTTTGTTCGTGATCAGGCAAAAGATGAAGTTCCAAATCTGACTCGTCCTGGAAAAGTTCCGAATATCGGTCGAATGATCGTCGTGGTCGGCCGCATAGGTTGGGCTGTCGGAAACTGGTGGGTGCGTAAGCGCCTTCGTCGCTTCTCCTCGACAGAAGCATCGCGCAGCGATCTCTCACGTCGCCTTCGCAGCGCGATCGAGTCACTTGGAGCGACGTATATCAAGTTGGCTCAAATCATTTCTTCCGGTGACGGATTGTTCCCCGGGGAACTCGTCGACGAGTTCAAAAAGTGTCGTGACCAGGTGCCCGCCGAAAACTTTGATGTGGTAGAGCGCACCATTGAGCGCGACCTTGGCCGACCACTCAATGAGGTGTTCCAGTCGATTGATTCGACTGAACTGGCTGCTGCATCAATTGCTCAGGTCCATCGGGCGACCCTACTTGACGGCACCGAAGTCGTGATTAAGGTGCAACGACCTGATGTTGCTCGCCTCGTTCGTACCGATCTCAAGGTGATGGCGTGGCTTGCCCCACACCTCGTCGGTCGAATTCCGGTTGCTGCACTTGCGAATCCTCCCGCTCTCGTCGAGCTGTTCGCAGAGACCATTGTTGAAGAACTCGACTTCCGTCTCGAAGCGGCGAACATGGTTGATGTTGCCAAGGTGCTCAACGATCTTGGTCAAACCCGATATGTCGTTCCTCGTCCTCACCCGCAACTGGTGACGACTCGGACGCTCGTCATGCAGCGAATCGACGGATTCAATTTTGACGATGTCACCGGAATGCAAGACGCCGGCATTGACACCGAAGATGTCATTAGAACCGGAATGGTTGCGTTCATGGAGGGGGCATTGATTCACGGTATCTTCCATGGCGACCTACATGGCGGAAACCTCTTCGTCCTTCCCGATGGGCGCACCGCTCTTCTCGACTTTGGTATTACTGCCCGTCTAGATGATGATCGCCGACGGGCATTCCTTCGACTCATGATGACCGCCACTACTAATGATCTCTCCGGTCAGATGGCTGCTCTTCGTGACCTTGGTGCTCTTCCTCTCGACACCGATCTTCAAGCGGTCATTCACGACCTGCGTCTTGACGAAGCGCCGATCGACCCGACGACTCTCAGCGGCGAAGAAATGGTTGCCGAGGTACAGCGCGTGGTGAAGGCCCTGCTGTCGTATGGTGCTCGCCTTCCGAAAGAACTCATGCTGTATGTGAAAAATATGGTGTTCCTTGACGGAGCGATTGCGCGACTTGCACCCGACCTTGACCTCCTCGCAGAAGTAGCGAATATTTCGATGATGTTTGCGTCACGCCATGGCG
>DLTS01000015.1 GCA_002501485.1 Acidimicrobiaceae bacterium UBA7830 | reverse complement strand
CAGCAAAGAAGGCTCCAGCTAAAAAGGCAGCAAAGAAGCGCTAACGCTTCTTACGCAGTAACGCAATACGTACTGGCGGGGTCATCGGCCCCGCCAGTTTTGCGTCCGTCACAGGTTGCTCATGAGATGAAACGCCTCGGCCGCCTCTAATTCGAACGGCTTGGCGATTTCAGCCATCCGAGAGGTCATCCGGTTGCGAAAATCCTCGAGACCCGACTCATCAACGGCTTTCATGGTTGACTCAAATTGGCTGACGTGAGCTTCGAGAGCGGCGAGCTTCGTCGTCAACGAAACGGTGACGTCTTCGACGTGATTGACCTCGTCGGCTTCCCAGAGCAAGAGTTGTCGGGGCCGATGTGGTTGCAAGCCGTGTTCGGGGAAAAAATGTGGGTCGCGGGCCGCAACAATCGCGTCGCAAACGAGTCGGCCGGTTTCCCGGTGATCGGGATGGAGCCGATAGCGCTTCCATGGGTCATGGGTGAGCACCACGTCGGGTTGGACGGTTCGGATCACTCGAGCAATCTCTGAACGACCTGCAACATCTGACTCGAGTTCACCGTCAACTCGACCAAGCCAATGCACATGGTCATCACCTCTGCCACCGAGGCGCAGGTGAGCATCGATCTGCTCAGCACGCCGGCGTTCGACAAGCACTTTGGTGTCGGCCGTTGGATCCCACGTGCCTTTCGATCCATCTGTCATCACAAAATGGTGAATTTCACATCCGAGTTGAGACCACTTGGCGAGTGTCCCACCGCAGCCAAATTCAACATCATCGGGGTGGGCGCCTACCGCTAGGGCGATGCGCGGCGTTTCGAGATTAAAGCTCTCAACGCCGTGTTGGTGAGAAAGAGGTGTTTGGCCAGGATCGTTCGCATTCATGAGAAAAGTTCCTTTGTGGCGGGTTCGGCAAGAGGATGAGCGAGATCATTCGGAGTGTCGATATCAAGCCCTAGTTGGTGATGGCGCACGATGTGAAGTTTGCATGGCATCTCTTGGGCCGCCGCTGATGCGCGTCTGAGGTGACGCTGCAATGAACCCTCGCCATAGGAGAACTCAATATCAGCATGTACCGGTAGTGAGAACACATTTGTGCCGTTTCGTTGGTGGTCGGGAACGATGGCGATGCCCTCCAAGGCGCATACCAGCGGAAGGGCCTCAGGCCGAGGCACGTCGGAGTGGACAATCACGATTTGCTCTCGATGATGATCTCGTGCCCATGTCCGAGCTGCGTCGGCTGCGGCGTTGAGACCTACTGCGTCGGGATTCACCACGTCGACATGTTGTTGCTCGGCCCATTGCTCAACCTCAGTATCATTGGTGACAATGATGATGTGAAATGGTCGGACCGCCTCAAGCAGGTTGGTGCACATCCGGTGCGCAAGCGAACGTCGTTGATGAGATGACAAGCTTGGCGAGAGGCGCTCTTTACCGCTGGAAAACGAGCGTATTGGTAGCGCAATGGTGAGTGCTCGTTCACCGATGAAATCCGACATTCCTTCAGCGTAAGGCGAACTTGACGGTGTCCGCATGCTGAAGAGCCGGTTGACTGGAGGGGTGGAGATCCTTCGTCAGTTTCTTGCTGGACCGGTTACTCTTGGAGTGGCTGGAATGTCGTGGTGGGCGGAGATGTCGACGGATGGAACACTGCTGGTTTCCGATGACATGCGACCTCTCGGGTTTCATGTTGCTGCTGACGACCGCTGGCATCATGCGATAAATAATCCAGGTGTGCGTCAAAGCCGCCTCGAGGGTACGCCGGTCGTTGAAACTCGAATGAGGGTGCCCAATGGCGACGTCGTGCAAACGGTGTATGCCACAGCTCACCAAGGTGGAATGATCATTGTTGACTACTACAACGACTCGCCTTTGCCGGTAGTAATCGGCATCGATCGAGGTGACGTCGTCATCGAATCAATGGCCGCTGTGGGTTCAGTTGCAGGCGCCGACCTAGGCGCCGAGGCCGTCACTATCTCTCTCGGCCATCATTCTCATAGTCGTGTTGCCTTGACAGGTCCTGGTGTTACTGCCGATAGTTCGTGGTTTGAAGGGGTGCCCTCGCCTGAATCGGTAGTGGCTGGCTGGAAGTCAATCGTTGAACGAGCTGGCCGATTTGAACTTCCACCAGGCGCATCAGGATCTTCATTGGCAGAAGCGATAATCGCAGCGCGATGCGCGTGGCTGCTTGGTGATCTTGCTGACGCCAATGATGACCCGGTGAGTGCACTTCTTGAGTGGGATCAACTCTGTCGGATGGGGGAGCAGCCCAGATTGCTGATCGATGATGTTGCCCTCGCTGCAGAGTCGGTAGCCCGGCAACAACTTCCTGGGCTCAAGATGGCTCTTGATGCGGCCGAACGTGTTCTCCGTCGAGCTGACGAACTGCGCGCAGCAGATGACGTGCGAGAGATCCGAGAACGAAGTTCAGCAGTCACCGCTGAACGCACCGACTCTTTGGCTACTGCCGTTCGCCAGTTCGAAGAACAACTCGTGGCCCAGGTTGGCGACACTGCAGACATTCTTGCAACTGGAATTTCATCTGATTGGTCGTTGCAACCAATTGAGGTATTTCATCTTCCCGGGTCGGCAACGGCGACGGTGTCGTACGCCATTAGGTGGCACGGGCTTCGTCCGGCGATCGTCTGGGAGGTCGAAGATGATGCGCTGACCCTGCGTTGCCCAGCTCTTGATGAGAATTGGCAATCACGCGAGGCGAAAGGGGAGGCGTTGCTCGCTCACACCGCTGAGGTCAGCGAGACGTAAGATCTCGCTATGAGCACACCTTTTGATCCCAGTGCCCTTCGTCTGACGGAGTGGACATCGTGTGGGGGCTGTGCGGCGAAGTGGGGAGCTTCACTCCTTGCAGATTTAGTGTCAGACCTTCCATCATCTTCAGATCCGTCATTAGTGGTAGGCCTCGCACCGTTCGATGATGCGGCGGTGTATCGAGTGAGTGATGACGTTGCGATGGTGTCGACGACCGATTTCTTCCCACCGCTTGTTGATAACCCGGCAGATTTTGGCGCCATCGCAGCTGCGAACGCGTGCAGCGATGTGTTTGCGATGGGAGGCTCGGTGGTGATGGCGGTCAACGTTGCGGCATTTCCTGAGGAGTTTCCCCGCGAAGCAATAGCTGCAATCTTTGCTGCTGGTGCAGAGGTGGTAACCGGGGCGGGTGGCACAGTCGCGGGTGGACACACGATTAGAAATCCTGAGCCGATCTACGGGCTCGCTGTGCAAGGGGTGGTGCACCCGGACCGTGTCTTGCGAAAATCGGGTGCGCAGCCGGGTGATGTCGTTGTGCTGTCGAAGCCACTCGGCACGGGTCTCTCGCTTGCAGCAGGCTCAGCTGATGAGCAAGCAGTGGCAATTGTTGGTATGCGCACTGTGAATCGGCGAGCATCTGAGCTTCTCGTTGCTGCTGGGTCCTCGGTACATGCTGTCACCGATGTCACCGGTTACGGCCTCGCAGGGCATGGCTGGGAGGTCGCTCAGCGCTCTGGTGTGCGTCTTGTCATCGACACGACTGGTCTGCAGATGTATCCCGGTGTTCTCCGAGTTGCAGAAGACGGCGTTCGAACGGGCGGAGATCCGCGCAATCGGGAATATGTTGCCGGGCATCTCGAAACGTGTTCGGACGATGCGTTGGCGGCGGTGTGTTTTGATCCGCAAACTTCTGGTGGGCTCCTCGCTGCCGTAGAGCCCGATCTTGCCAACGATCTCATTGATGACGGCTTCTGGCGAGTCGGTGAGGTCGAGGCCGGATCAGCTGGCATCGTTCTTGCATGAATGCTCAACGCTCGGGCGCTGGTCCGGGCCTTCATCTCGAGTCGCCCTATCTCAATAATGGTCTTGTCGTTGCAGGCGTGGACGAGGTGGGTAAGGGTTCATGGGCGGGTCCGCTCGTTGTCGGTGTTGCCGTGCTTGGGCCGAAGGTGGTGAGCGGTGAGTTTCCTGATGGCATGCGAGATTCCAAAGCCCTCACCGAGCGAGTTCGTGAACGGGTCTTTGATGGCATTGGTGCAGCATGTTCGTCATGGTCAACAGGGTGGGCTTCGGCGCAAGAGTGCGATGAGCTAGGCATGTCGGAGGCACAACGCCTTGCGTGTGGACGAGCCTTTGGCTCACTTGGAGTCTCGGTCGATGTTGCAATCGTCGATGGTCGATGGAACTTCGTGTCACCTCTCGTCGACGAGGTCGTCATGCAAGTAAAAGCCGATCGCGAGTGTGCGAGCGTTGCGGCAGCATCAGTGCTTGCAAAGGTTTCTCGAGACCGGCACATGCGGCAACTCGCCGATCACCATGTCCATTGGTCGTTTGCATCAAATAAGGGGTACCCGTGTGTGCAACATCGGGCAGGTCTGCACGCATGGGGCCCGTCGGTTGAGCATCGGACATCATGGGTATTTATGGACAACCAGGTGCCGTGGACGGGCTCGGCTCGTCGTCAGCGCCTCGGAGACCAGGGCTCGCTATTCAGTTTGATGTAGCGCCCTCGGTAGTTCTCTACCGCTGAAGAATCGTGATCACGCTTGCGTTGTTTCTTGACAGTTCGCGCATGTGCCAACAATGTCGATGTTGTGTCGGTCGACGGCGAACTTTGATCCTTTTGCTGCCCTTTCGAATTCCTCATCCATCAGATGCTCGATGTGAGTTGGCAACTCCACGTCGATGATGACATCACAGGAATGGCAGACGAGGTGGTGATGGTGGCCGGTGAGTTCCTCTGATAGTTCCCACCTTCCGTATTCGCCATAGTGAACGAGGCGACGGCCCACTCCCATTTCTTCCAAAACCGTCAGATTGCGGTAGGCAGAACTTTGAGCAATATCTTCGCCCGAGAGAAGAAGTTCAGGGAGAGTGCACGGCCCAGCATTTAACAAAGCTTCAACCAAAGCTCGTCGCTTCTGGGTATAGACCTGGCCAGCGCTCTCAAGCTTCGAGGCGACCAGATCGTGGAGGGCGGAGCTGTTGGAATTCATTTACTTTCAACCCCTGCCAAGGATGCCATCATCTTCATGGGAGTGCTCGTGATGGCCTTGGTCATGATGATGTGGGTGATGAGATAGTTGTCGGCTCAGCTGATCTGAATAGCGGTGGTGCTGCTCATCAACCACAAGAGTTCCTTCCGAAGTACTAACCAATCGTCCGCCAAAAGCTTCCGCCAAAAGCCCTGGTGTCAAGACACTGTCTGGGCTCCCGTCCGCAAGCACACAGCCAGCGAGGAGTATCACACGATTTGCGTGACGCGCCTCTGCAAGCTGATGAGTGGAAAACACAACAGCAGCGCCACGAGCGGCCTCCGCATCGATCACCTCAAGAATAATTTCCTGGCTCGGCAAATCAAGCCCAGTAATTGGCTCATCCAAAAGCAATAGTTCAGCGGAAGTAGCTACAGCTCTTGCAACCAACACTCGCTGGCGTTCACCGCCTGATAGTTCGCTGAATCGACGATGACGGAGATGTGCGACATCGAGGCGCTCCGCCGCCGAGTCAACCGCGATCCGATCTTCTGCTCGGAGTCGATGGAAGAGACCACGGTACCTACCCATTTTGAGTACTTCTTCGACTGACATTGGCATCCAAGAGTGATGAGTTTGCTCTTGTGCTACAAAAGCAACTTTAGGTTGTCCCTCCACAGACCCATCTGTCGCCTCAAGAATTCCTGCCATCACATGGAGAAGCGTGGTCTTTCCGCTGCCGTTTGCCCCGACAAGAGCGATTGACTCTTCCGCTCTGACGTTTACTGAGCATGGAGCTAAACAAATGGCAGATCTACGGTGCACGCAGATGTCGGTAAGACTCACCACAGACGTTCCTTTTTCGGAATGGTTGAGATGGGTTGAAAACATCAGAACCTCAATGTAGCATCATGAGAATGATTCTCAATCTTCACTCAATTCGTTTTAAGGAAGTTTCTGTTCTCGCAGCGTTTGCCCTGGCGGTTGCAGCCTGTGGAGGAACGGAAAGTTCTGGCGATGAGACCGCAACCTCGGGAGTTGAGACAACGGAAACCGCCGATTCACCAACGCAAGACCTGACTGCGCTAGCGACCACAACCATTTGGGCCGATATAACGTCAAACGCGCTGTGTGATGCACCTGTCGAATCGATCATCCCGGCAGGCGCCGACCCTCATACTTTTGAACCTTCGGTTCGAGTCCCAGAAGACATCGCAGCGGCGAATCTCCTAGTCAGAAACGGTCTATTCCTAGAAGAGGGACTGTTGGCCACCCTGGACTCGGCAGACGAGACCAAGACAACTGTCGTATCTGTGGCCAGCCTCGTTGAAACATACGTGATGGCAGGCGATGAGGATCACGCTGACCACGACGATCAC
>DLTS01000013.1 GCA_002501485.1 Acidimicrobiaceae bacterium UBA7830 | reverse complement strand
GTCGCCGGGGCTGGAGGTCACCGTGTAGCTGGTGATCACCGAACCCCCGTCGTCGGTCGGCGCTGTCCAGGTGATGACCGCCTCACCGTCACCCAAATCGGCGGCAATCGATGCTGGCGCCCCAGGGCGAGAGGCGGGCGTTCCTTGGACGCCGGATGTTGCCGGGCCCTCACCAGCGGCGTTGGAGGCGGTGACGATAAACGTGTACTCGGTTCCATTGGTGAGTCCCGTTACGGTGCAGCTGAGCGGACCGGAGGTCCATGTGCAGTAGCGGTCGCCGGGGCTGGAGGTCACCGTGTAGATGGTGATCACCGCACCCCCGTCGTCGGTCGGCGCTGTCCAGGTGATGACCGCCTCACCGTCACCCGGGTCGGCGGCAATTGATGCTGGAGCCCCAGGAATAGTGGCACTAGGTGGGGACCACTCAATAGTGACTGTCGCTTCACCAAGCGAGTCGTTCGTATCCGGATTCGTTGCGGTGATCGTGACCGTGTCAGTTCCGGTCGCAGTACCCGTGAAGCACGAGTTGGGGGTGTTTCCTTCTGTATTTGTCGTCTCGTTACTCAGGGTGATATCCGTATTTGCGCCGCTGATGGTGAATGCGACGAGAGCCCCTGAAAACGGAGCGAGAGGGTTACCGACCTCCACGGTGGCGGTAAGGCAAACCTCCTGTCCGACCTCGAGTGACGCAGAAGATGCAGTTGCAGAGACTGTAGATGGAAGCGTTACTGCTGCGCCCCCGATAATCACTGCGTGCCCATTTTGGCTAGCCAGTACATCAAGCGGGAATGGTGAAGAGCTAGAAACAAAGCAGTTGTGCCATGCTCCGGCCATGTCAGAGTTGGTTAGAGACGGGAAAGCTGAAATTCCAGCATCAGTAAGAGAAAGGCTGCTTCCACTGCAACCTGACTGGGTAGCGGTGAGGTCTGGGAAAAGAGTTGTCAGCCACCCGTAGTTCACAGCACCGTTGATGTGAGTCCCAGTATTGGAGAGCAACGCACCTCCGCGATTTACATGAATGGCAATATCGTTGGCCCGGTTGTTCACGGCGTTGAGCTCGAGCGCGCTCATCTTGTTTGTACTGCAAATCCCGTCTACGATATGAATCAAGAGCGGTCTTGTCGTTCCACCTTGCACGTTGTCAAAAAACGAATTGATGGCGGTTGCACCGTCGTAGAAATCGATGGGTACTGGAGAGGCCATGTTCTGAGCGGCCCAGTAGGCAGCAGCTCCGCAGTTATTCGACGCAGGTTTGGAGGAGACTGCTGTCGCTCCAATGACTGCAATTCGCCCGTTGGACGAGTTCGCGTACGTCTGGCTCACCCCATTAATGAGATTCTCGTATGCCTTCTGGGTGTAAATCCACTGACCCGAAATAGCCCCGGAGCTGTCGACCTGTCCGTGGAAGCCGGAGTCGGTGCCATCGAGAATAACCGGTCCTCCGGAGGCGTAAACGGTTGTCGGTGATGCAACTACTGCCCCGGTAGCGGCAATTGCTACAGAGAAGAGTGCGGTTCGAAATGCTTTCATACGGAGACTCTTTCAGGGCGAGAATTCGTCTGGAGACGAAGAAGAGTTTGACTTTAGCGCAGTCAAATCAAGACTGGCCACCCGGTGTTACGGCAAGACGCGAAGTGTTACCACACGCGATCCACCTGCAGAGCAGTAGCCCGTGAAATCCCCGGAAGTCCCAAGTTCCCAACGAACGGTTTCACCCGGCCGTGCGCTAACTGGGCCGTAGAAATGTGCGCCGGAGTCAAGATTTCGGAAAATAAAGGTTTGTCCAACGCGGGCGAGTAGCAGGGAAGGCATGACGTCTTCGACAGCGTCGCCGTTGGCAATTCGATCAAGAGTGCCGAGCGGAATTTCAAGTACGACGAAATCCCCTGAGGGAGGCGACGGTTCAGTGGTGGTCGTGGAGGAGGTAGGGACTATTGGAGATTGAGCAATTGGTGTAGGCGTAATTTCTGTTGGTGTGGCTGTTTGAGGTGGGGTGGGAACGGTTGGAGCAGGTGGAATTGGGGCGGGAACGACTGAGGTGGTTGCGGTTTCGTTTGTTTTAGCGTTCGGGTCAAATTGATCAGCCGCCGTAGGGACCGAAATATTTGAATCTCGATCGTTTCCTGAACTGGGGGAGTTCATAGTGGCGGCCGCTTCAATCGATGACGACTCCGCAGTACCAAGTCCTTGGGTAGCCGGCAAGAGCGACTCCGACGTCGGATTCTTCGGGGCCACCGATTCTTCGCCGGCGCACGAACAGGAGAGAATACCGACCACAAGAAGGAGGCCAACTACTTTCCGACGGCCCAAAGATCGGCTCACCCGTCCAAGGTTACGCTCAGTGGTAGTTGATCGGACTCGAGTCTGGCGGATCTTTGCTTTCCTCGTTTAACGAAAGTCTGCTGGGGCAGCCTTTGTCGACCGGCAATCGGTGGGGTGCGGATCGAACGTCAATAGTCTCAGCGGAAAGCTGGCGAGGGTGAATGTCTGTCAGCGACAGCGGTTAGATCGGCGGGGTCTCAGTTAGCACACGCACTGCATGAATTGCTCGGCCTAACGATGGTCGGGGTGAGAGGATTCGAACCTCCGGCCTCCACGTCCCGAACGTGGCGCGCTAACCAAGCTGCGCTACACCCCGTAGCGGCTAAGGAGCCTATCCGGCATCAATTGCTTCTGCCTCTGCTGATTCAGCGTCAGAGGGCTCGGACTCGGCGTCGTCAGAAGCCTCGACCAAAACCTCTTCGAGCGGCACGCCCTCGGTATACGAATCTCCCGCAACCGCCGCAGTAACAGCTTTACGTAACCGAAGCGCGTCAAGTGGCTTCACAAGCCAAGCCTCGGCTCCAGAGCGTTGCGCCAAAAACACATCAGCATCGCGATCGAGCAACATCACTAGAGGGGTTTCAGGAACTGCGCCCGACGACGCATCGAGGCGAAGATCCATCGCAACCGCCATACCGCCCATCGACCCAATTTGAAGGTCGGCGATCACGACATCAATGTTGCCGATCGCAACGAGCTCAGACACGAGACGGCCCTCGCGACACACGGTGAATGACGTTTCGTTGTCGCCGAGAGCTGCAGTGACCTCGTCGACTACCCAGTCGGCATCGGTGGCAAGGAGAATATGCACGACCGAGAGGCTATCTCAGTGAGGTATCACTGCAATTTCTTGCGAGAACTGGTCGAGACAAGCTCGTCTGCGAGCTGCAACAAGCCATCCACATCGTGGACGTCCTCGTGCAAGCGACCAACCATTGTCACCTTGGGTAGGTCAGTACTTCGTGCGCTCAACACGACCCGCTCCGACTCAGCCAGCTCGGATTGCCACCTCAACCACTCGGTCGCAGGTTCTGGAAGATGATCTGACATCTCGGTATCGATCGCAACCCCTTTGGTTGCGCCATTTGCAATGAGCGCAGTGGAAGAAATTCCTGCGGAAAGAAGGTCGTCGTTAAACCGTGAGATCTCATTCAGTGATTCAGTGGTCGGTGTCGCAACGAGCACGAACGCGGTCGAGTCGCTACGCCACATTTTCTGCACCGTGATCGCCCGCTGTCGAAATGACGTTTCCATGCCGGTGAATGCCCGAAGAAACTCGACCACATCGTTCAGTACATTTGATCCGATCACCCGGCCAACTGCTCTCAGCAAAGGCTGAGTGGCAGCCGATAACAACCGGGCTGCTCGGCCACCAGTTCCCATCAACAGCTTGAACACCTGATGATCGAGAAACTTCACCAACACGTCAGGTGCCTCAACCACGGCCATCGCTCTATCACTCGGAGGGGTATCAACGACAACGAGGTCAAACTCCCCATCTGACGTCAACCGGTAGACCGCTTCAGTCGCCATATATTCCTGCGTGCCGCCAAGCGAGGTCGAAATCGATTGAGTGAATGAATTTGCCAGCGCCTCATCGGCCTGTCCAGGTCGAACAGCCGTTGTCCGGATGACGCGTTCAAGTTCTGTTGCCGGGTCGAGCATCATTGCCCAAAGCTCGCCAGAAACATCGTCGGGAAGTACCACGCGGGCGGGGTCTGCTCCAAGGCCATGTTCGAGACCCAGAGCATCACCTAAGCGGCGTGCGGGATCGACAGTGATAACCACTACTTTTCGTCCAAGAGTGGCGGCGGCAAGCCCGATGCTCGCAGCCATCGTTGTTTTACCGACACCGCCAGAACCACAACAGACAATGACCGACCGCGCGCTAATGAGATCGGTGATCATGAAACCGGTTCTCCGTACGCGGCAGTCGCAAGTTTGGCAATGAGATCTCGGTTGAGGTCGGCGGTCGGAAGTTTTTCGACCACCGTCACACCGACGTTAAGGGCATCGATGAATCGGCCGACGTTGTGACGCGACTGTTGATG
>DLTS01000093.1 GCA_002501485.1 Acidimicrobiaceae bacterium UBA7830 | reverse complement strand
ACTTTTCCCGGAGGTCCAGGAGCCACCCAATATGAGGGTGGGAATTTCAACACGATCATCACCTCAATCGACGAACTGCTATTTCCGTTTCCCGATGACACGATTGTTCTTCCAGGGCACGGCCTTGACACCACCATTGGAACCGAGCGCCCTCACCTTCAGGAGTGGGTCGACCGGGGCTGGTAAGCAACGAGCCATGAATCTCATAATGATTGTTGCCCAGAACCGGTGTACGCCGATAACACAACTACGCTGACGTTATGGTTGCTCACGGCCCGTCGATTGCGTATGACAGTTCAGCAGCCATTCGCCTTGGCGGAATGGCTCCGGCTCAAGAACTTTTCGGTCCGGGGAATGCGACCGCACGCGTCCGCTCCGACGGGCGGCCAACCCCCGAGTTTCGGGCCGAGCTACGAAAAGTCTCCAATGTTCGAAACGCTCTCACGATTGTGTTGCTGTACGCGCAGACAATCGCAATCATTGTCGTCGCCGTCAACTCCGGCTGGTGGGCCTGGCCGATTGCGTTCATCCTGATGGGACGTGCTCACGCCCAGTTTGCGGCGATGATGCACGAAGCCGCACACCGTTTGCTGTTCACCAACAAAAAATGGAATGACGCAGTGGGTCGCTGGGCCCTGGGATACATCGGGCTCGTCTCTACCGACGCTTATCGCCGGGTCCACATGGCGCACCATCGACGTGAGTTCGGGCCAGAAGAGCCTGACCTGCCGCTCTACCAGGGGTACCCGGTTTCAAAAGAGTCAATGCGCCGGAAACTCACTCGAGATGTCACAGGCCAAACTGGCTTCCGCCTGTTGAAGAGCCAATTCGCTCTCGGTCGCTGGAAGAACCCGCGTCAACGAAAAGTCTTGTCATCAATGCTCGCCGTGCATAGCGTGCTCTTTGCGGCTTCGATTCTTGCTGGCCATCCACTCGTCTACCCGTTGTTGTGGATCTTGCCGTTTCTCACACTGTGGCGAGTCATCAACCGGCTTCGCTCAATTGCAGAACATGGCGGCCTTGCGGCGTCAAGTGACCGTCGAATCACCACGCACTGTGTTCGCATGGACCCCATCACGCGTTTCTTCATGGCGCCGTACCAGCTCGGCTATCACCTCGCCCATCACGTCGACTCGGGAGTGCCATTCAGGAGCCTGCCGAAGTACCACCGGGCACTCAAAGAATCGGGCTACATCATTGACGCCTACGAATACAAGTCATACCCAGCGCTCTGGAAGGCGCTGTCAGCGGGTTGAGACCCCTGCCACACTGAATTTCCCCTACGAGGACAGTGCTAATTCCTAAGTGGGTTCTACACTGTGACCATGTCCCAGTTGTCTGAGACCACGGCTCCGCTCCTCGAGATTTCTGACCTCAGCGCTCGTCCTGCTGGCGATGCAGCGGAGTCAACTGGCGAGATCCTTCGAGGTCTTAACCTCACAGTTCTTCCCGGTGAAGTTCATGCAATTATGGGGCCTAATGGCTGCGGCAAATCGACGCTCGGCAACACCCTGCTCGGCTCTCCCGAATACGAAGTCACCGGTGGTGACATTAGGTTTCTCGGCCAGTCGGTGCTCGACGACTCTCCAGATGAGCGAGCAAGATCCGGCATGTTTCTTGCGTTCCAGTATCCACAAGAAATTCAAGGCGTATCCGTCATCCAGTTTCTGCGTCAAGCACTCTCAGCCCGCAAGGGCATCGACCTTTCGGTCCTCGAGTTGCGACTCGCTGCAATGGAGTGGATGCAACGTCTCGGAATGGATTCCTCGTTCGTCGACCGTTACCTCAACGAAGGCTTTTCAGGTGGCGAAAAGAAGCGCAACGAAATTATGCAGATGGCGCTTCTCGAACCAGAGATTGCGATTCTCGACGAAACCGACTCCGGCCTTGACATCGACGCCCTGCGCATCGTTGCCGCCGGAATTCGCGAAGTTCGAAATGATCGTCCAACGATGAGCATCGTGATGATCACCCACTACCAGCGACTCCTCGACGAAGTGCAGCCTGATGTCGTTCACATTATGGTCGACGGCCGAATCGTTGAATCGGGCGGCCTCGAACTTGCAGAGAAACTTGAGCGCAACGGCTACGAGGCGTTGCGAGCGCAGACGAGGGTTTGAGATGTTCGACCTTGCCCGTATCCGGAACGATTTTCCCCACCTTCAGCGAAGCATCGAAGGCTCGCCCGTGGTGTACCTCGATTCTGCCAACACCTCTCAAAAACCGACGGCAGTCATCGAGGCGATGCAGCAATTCACCAAACAGTCATATGCGCCGATCAACCGAAGCGCATATCGAATGGCAGCCGCTGCAACCGACGCGTACGAGAACGCACGATTGCTTGTCGCTAACTTCATTAATGCAGGTTCGCCAGACGAAGTTGTGTTCACCAAGAACGCAACAGAGTCACTCAATCTGTTTGCGCACGGCTGGTCACGTCAACGACTTCAGCAGGGCGATGTCGTCGTGCTCACCCACATGGAGCACCACGCAAATATCGTTCCCTGGCAAATGATGGCCGCAGAGCGCGGCATCGACATTCGCTGGATCCCGCTGACCGACGATGGCCGACTCGACCTCAGCGATCTCGACAACATCGTCGACGGTGCTGCGGTGGTGTCATTCACTTCGATGAGCAATGTGCTGGGCACGATGAACCCTGTTCGCGAAATTGTCGATCGGTCACACGCAGCTGGCGCAACCGTCATGGTTGATGCATGCCAGTCAGTGCCACATGCGGTTACCGATGTGCAGGCAATGGGAGCCGATCTCATCGCGTTCTCGGGACACAAAATGCTCGGACCCTCTGGAATTGGCGTTCTGTGGGGCCGCTCAGACATCCTCGATCAACTTCCTCCTCTTATGGGGGGAGGCAACATGATCGATGACGTTCGACTCGACACCTTCTCGTGTGCCCCGGTTCCCGCGAAATTTGAGGCCGGTACTCCGCCGATCATTGAGGCGATTGGCCTTGGGGCCGCCGTCCAATATCTCTCATCAATTGGGATGGCAGAGATTCGCCAGCATGAGATGGAACTCACGCAGTACGCACTCGACACCTTGACCGAGCGTTTTGGCTCAGACATCGTCATTCACGGTCCCCGAAATATCGAGGAGCGAGGCGGCGTGCTCAGCTTCGCATTCCGAGACCTCCACCCCCATGACGTCAGCCAGGTCCTTGACGAAAAGAATGTGTGTGTTCGGGCCGGCCACCATTGTGCAAAGCCGCTCATGAGAATCATTGAAGCTAATGCAACTGTTCGCGCCAGCCTCTATCTCTACAATGACACGAACGATGTCGATATCCTCGCTAATGCGCTCACCAGCGCAGACGACATCTTTGGACTGTGAACGAGGAATCAACGAACGATGCCAGGACTTGAAGATCTCTACCGAGAAATCATCCTCGACCATTATCGAAATCCGCGAAATCGTGGTGAGCTCGAAACCCCGCCTGCGATTTCAACCGATGGCCACAACCCGCTCTGCGGTGACGAAATCACTCTGTACATGCTCGTCGAAGATGGAGTGGTGAGCGAGATCAAAACGAACGGCCAGGGGTGCTCAATTTCACAGAGTTCAGCGTCGATGATGACCCAAGCGATCCGGGGCCGAACTCTTGCAGAGGCTGAAGCACTCATCCATCATTTCAAGCACATGATGTCGATCGAAGATCATCATCATGACGACCCTGGTGATACCCCAGCACTCGGCGATCTCGAAGCCCTGCAAGGAGTCGTGAAATTTCCGGTTCGCATCAAATGCGCAGTCCTTCCGTGGAATACGCTGAGCCAAGCCCTCGAATCGGCGTAAGCCGGATTTCAAGCCGCCCGCTTCAACCTGACATTCTCTCGTTGTGACCCCGATTGACTCTGACCACGTCCTCGCAGGCCGTGCCCGCGTTGGCCAAGCGATTAGAGACCTTGGCCATTCATTTGCCGGGCACCATGCAGATGCAGATTTCTTAAATGAGGCAGCATCTCTTCTTGAGGCATTGATCACCCAGTTCGATCATCGCGATGTTCGACGACGCGATCCGGCAACGTTCGGTGACCATGTCTTATACAGCTACGAAGAAGGTCCAATCGGCGAGACCTACCCAGATCGGCCGGTCTCAGGAAGTGCGTCGCCGTGGGGACTCGACACCGAGATTCACCGTGAGGGTGACGACCTCATTGCCTATGTCACGCTGAGAGCCGCCCATGAGGGCGCCCCCGGTCGTTCTCATGGCGGAGTGGTGGCAGCCCTGTTCGACGACATTTTTGGGTTCGTTCAAGGCGTCATCAACATCACGGCGTTCACCGGCCAGTTGACGATCACCTACCGGGCAGGAACTCCCCTCCACACCCGACTTGCGTGTCGGGTTCGAGCCGGCGAGCAAAATGGGCGAAAGGTGATCATGTCCGGCGAACTCACGGTCGTCGAGACCGGCCAACTCGTTGCCGAAGCACACTCGGTCTTCATCACCGTTGACCGTGAAACGCTTGTTGCGTCGATGAACCAGGCTGACGACTGAGTGCGACAAGCAGTTGGCGTCACAGCAGGCTGATCATCACTTCGCGGGTGGCTGCAAGTTCATCAGATGAGCCAAACGCCGACGCGGCAAAAGTTGTCACACCGCAGTCTGCGAGCGCTCGGATTCTGTCAGCGACTTCGCCGGCATCGCCAATGATTGCGACATCGGCTGGGGTCGCGGCTCCTTCTCGGTCGAGCATTGCTCGATACGACGGCAATTGACCATAAATCGCGTAATCACGATCGGCTCGTTCACGGGCCGCTTCAACGTCGTTCGTCACACACACGGGAAGCCCCATCGCCACCTGCGGGGCTAGCCGGCCAGCTTCTTCAGCTGCTTCGGAAATGGTTGGCGCTGTCAATGTGCGAATGGTTTCTGGGCCTGTCATCCAGGTGATCGTGCCGTCTGCAAGGCGTCCGGCAAGGCGCAACATTTGCGGCCCGAGCGCCGCAACGAGCACCGGAGGTGCGTCCGCTGGCGGAGGCGTAATCTCACCGCGCCCGGTGATTGATTCACCCTTATATGACACGCGTCGATCGTTTAACAGCGGAGTGAGAATGGAGAGATAGTCCGACATATGCCGCACCGGCTTGTCGAATGAGATGCCCCACATACCCTCAACTACCGGCTGATGTGAGAGCCCAATACCGAGCTCTAGACGACCACCGATCACAGACTGGGTGGTGAGCGCCTGTTGCGCAAGCACCATCGGGTGACGCGGGTAGGTCGGAATGACCGAGGTACCAACTCTGATGTTCGGCACGTTCTTTGCAGCAACTGCAATTGCGGTGAGCGCATCCATGCCAAAAATCTGCGGCATCCAATAACTGGGAAAGCCTTGTTCGGCCGCCTCTCTCAGGCTGTTCTCCAGCGCATCGACAGTTGGGTCAAATCCAAATACAGCAATGTCCATAACTTGAACCTATCGAACTTGCCGCCCACACGGATGTACCCCTCTAATCCAACCCCGCAGTCTCCAAATATTTCTGCCAGATGCGCGTTGTCTACGCTAGAGAAGTCTGAACGGAGGCAACGATGTATCTCGACCAACACGCAATCAACAACCCTGATCGAGCCGCCATCATCATGGCATCGACAGGGAAGACCATCTCATACAGCGAGCTCGAGGGGCGAGCCAACCAACTCGCACATGTGTTGCGCAGCGAGGGCCTGCAGCGCCTTGACCACTACTCGATTTTTATGGAGAACAATGAGTGGTACATGGAGTCGTGCGCAGCAGGAGAACGCGCCGGCTCGTACTACACCTGCGTGAATTCGTTTCTCACCGCCGAAGAACTTGC
>DLTS01000063.1 GCA_002501485.1 Acidimicrobiaceae bacterium UBA7830 | reverse complement strand
ATGGGCCATGTTGACCATGGAAAGACAACGGTTCTTGACAAAATTCGTTCGGCAAACGTTGTCGACGGAGAGGCGGGTGGCATCACCCAGCACATCGGCGCTTATCAGGTCGACCGAAGTGGGCATGTCATCACATTCATTGATACTCCCGGTCACGCGGCATTCACCAATATGCGTGCCCGTGGAGCGCAAGCCACTGATATTGTCGTGCTCGTCGTGGCCGCCGATGACGGTGTGATGCCGCAGACCATTGAGGCGATCAGTCACGCTCGTGCTGCAGAGGTTCCGATCATTGTTGCGGTGAACAAGATCGATAAGGAGAACGCAGATTCGCAACGAGTGTTGACACAACTCGCTGAACACGAACTCGTCCCCGAGGCGTGGGGCGGTGACACGATCGTGGTTGAGATGTCTGCTCTTCAAGATGTCGGTGTAGACGACCTTCTTGACCAGTTGCTCGTCGTCGCCGAACTCGAAGAACTGACTGCGAACCCCACCGGCCGAGCCAAGGGCATTGTGCTTGAGGCAAACCTCGATAAGGGTCGTGGCCCTGTTGCCACAATTCTCGTCGATAAGGGTGAATTGAAGGTTGGTGACCCGATTGTCGCCGGGGCATCGTGGGGTCGTGTCCGTGCGATGCTCAACGATCGTGGCGAGCAAGTAAAGGTTGCCGGGCCATCGTCACCGGTAGAGGTGCTCGGCCTGTCGTCAGTGCCGTCGGCCGGCGATGAGTTCCGTGCTGCTCCCGATGAACGCATTGCGCGAATGGTGGGAGAAGCTCGAACACATCACCGCAAGATTCGTGATCAGCGAGCCGACGCCCGTGTGAAGACTGGGACCAAACTTGAGGACATTTTTACTCAAATTCAGAGTGGCGAATCAGCGACGCTCAACATCGTGTTAAAGGCCGATGTGCAGGGTTCGCTTGAGGCGGTGACCGACAGTCTGCGCAAACTGGGTCGCAATGAAGTGGAGCTTGTGTTCGTGCACCGTGCGGTCGGGGCAATTTCTGAAAACGACATCACCTTGGCAGCAACCGCCAACGCAACGATTCTTGGTTTCAACGTCCGCCCAGATCGCAAGAGTCGCGAACTTGCCGACCACCAAAACGTCGAAATTCGAACGTACGAGATCATTTACAAACTGCTCGAAGACATCGAACAGGCGATGGTTGGCATGCTCGAGCCCGAGTATGAAGAAGTCGTCACCGGTGACGCTGAAGTGCGCGAAATCTTCCGAGTGCCGAAACTTGGTGCAATCGCTGGTTGTTATGTTCAAAACGGCACTATTTCGCGTGGGTCGAAAGTGCGCTTCCTTAGGGAGGGCACGATCATTTGGAAGGGTGAGATCACCTCGCTGCGTCGGTTTAAAGACGATGTCCGTGAGGTCCGTGAAGGATTTGAATGTGGTATCGGTCTGAGCGACTTCCAAGATCTGAAACCTGGTGATGTCATCGAAACATTCGATGAGCGCGAGATCGCCCGAACGTTGAGTTAAAGCATGGGCTCCCGTGGCGGACGGCGTTCGAGCCGATCATCAAGTGGGACTCATCGCTACCCTCGGTCAGCGCGGGTTGGTGAGACGTTACGAGAGATCATCGCCGAAGAGTTGGTCCGTATTGGTGACGAGCGCCTCGAGTTCGTGACCGTCACCCGAATTGATGTCGACGATGAACTCAACCGAGCTCACGTGTACTATGACTCGCTGTCAGGCCCTGAAGCCGATGAGGAAATCATCGAGGCTTTGGGCGAACATCGTGTTCGAATCCAATCATCGATTGGCAGGCAGATTCGAGCCAAGAAGACCCCGATTCTCCAGTTCGCTCCCGACGATGTGATCAGAGCTGCCGAGCGAATTGATGAGATTCTTCGGGCTGATGGTCGTTCTGATGAGGCAGGCGTAGGGGAGTAGATGGCTCGCCGCCGACCACCAACCGTCCACGGTGTCTGCATTGTTGACAAACCGGCTGGCATGACAAGCCACGACGTGGTCGGTCAACTCCGGAAACGCTTTTCTGAGCGACAGATTGGCCATGCCGGCACTCTCGACCCTGACGCCACCGGTGTGCTGGTGGTTGCGGTTGGCATGGCCACGCGTCTGCTCCGATTCGCTACGGCGTCAACAAAGATGTACACCGGCGAGGTGGTACTCGGCGCCGAAACCTCGACCTTGGATGCAGCAGGCGAGGTCATTGCTACCCACGACATGTCAGCAGTGACATTGATTGATATTGAGCGAGTTGTTGCGGAGAACCTCATTGGTGAGATTGATCAGATCCCTCCGATGGTGTCTGCGCTCAAGGTCGATGGCAGACGGCTTCATGAACTCGCTCGAGAGGGAGTCGAGGTTGAACGCAAACCTCGTCGAGTAACGGTGAGTCGGTGCGATGTTGCAACGACCTCCGAGCCCAATGTCTTCTCACTTCATGTGGACTGTTCAGCAGGAACGTACGTCCGAACAATCGCTGACGATATTGGACATCTCCTCGGTGGTGGAGCGCACCTTCGCAACCTTCGTCGTGTTGCCTCAGGGGCGTTTAGCGTTGATCGAGCTGCGCCTCCTGAGCGTTGTGAACTACTGCCGGTCGAAACTATTGCTGAGGGTATCCAGCGGGTCGACGTTTCAGATGAGATTGCCCAGCGGGTCGCGGTCGGTGCGCTGTTGCCTCAGTGGAGTGGACTCGGACCGTGGGCTGTCTTTGCTGACGGTGTGCTTATCGCGGTATACGAGCTGTTTCGTGACGGCGATGCAAAACCCTCAGTGGTGCTTCCAACGGCATCTCAGCGATAGGTTTCCTCAGCGTGCTCGTCATTCGTTCGTTAGGTGATCCCGTGTTTGAGGGTGATCGCTCGGTGGTCACGATTGGGGCCTACGACGGTCTTCACCGTGGGCATATCGCTGTGATCTCTTCTGTCGTTGAGCGTGCCCGGAACATAGATCAACGCAGCGCCGTGGTGACGTTTGATAGGCACCCAGCATCGGTTGTTCGGCCTGAATCGGCTCCGCTGTTGATCACTAGTCTCGAACAGCGGATCGAGTTGTTGCGCGAGACCGGCGTTGACGCAGTCGTAGTGCTGGAGTTCGATGAGGCAGCGGCATCCGAAGAAGCTGAAGATTTCATCAATCGAGTGTTCGTTGATGGTCTTGCGGCCTCAGAGATCATTGTGGGAGAGGATTTTCACTTTGGGAGAGGTCGTCGAGGAAATGTCGAGCTGTTGTCAACGATGGGTAATGAGCACGACTTTGTGGTGACCCCACTCTCACTTCGAACGACGGAAACGTCGGAGGTCATCAGTTCGACCGCAATTCGAACTGCACTTCGGCGAGGTGACCTTGATGGGGCAAGCAACATGCTCGGACGAACCGTCGTCATCTCCGGTCGTGTCGTTCACGGTGATGAGCGAGGCCGAACGATCGGCTTTCCGACGGCGAATGTTGACGTTGATCAGCGATTCATCCTCCCAGCAGACGGGGTGTACGCGGCGTGGTGTCACACTGAGGCGGGGGATCGGTACTCGTGTGCGGTCAACATCGGAAAGCGCCCGACGTTTTACGGCAATGCCGATCGGTCGCTCGTCGAGTGCCAT
>DLTS01000023.1 GCA_002501485.1 Acidimicrobiaceae bacterium UBA7830 | reverse complement strand
TCATGCGAACAACACGGCCCTCACCTGCCACTCGATACGGACACCCAGATCGCTCTCGAGATTGCTCACCGTGCTGCCTCTCACATCGACGACTGTCTGGTTGCACCGCCAATCACGATCTCGGCATCAGGAGAACACCAAGGGTTTCCGGGAACACTATCGATCGGAAATGAAGCGGTTACTCTCAGTGTTATCGAGCTCTGCCGCTCGGCAGATTGGGCACGCCGCATCGTTCTCGTCAATGGCCACGGTGGAAATATTGGCGCAATTACCGCAGCCTGCGAGGTGCTCGCTGCTGAGGGACGTCCAGCTCTCGATTGGTGGCCATCGGGTTCGAACACCGATCTCCACGCCGGCCGAATTGAAACTTCGGTGATGCTGTTGATAGACCCTGACAAGGTCGACACTGCCTCAATGGCAACAGGCCCGATTCCTTCGTTTTCAGCACTAGCAGAACACGGGATCCAAGAACTTTCACCAACAGGTGTTCTCGGAGATCCACACGGTGCAACCGCGGCAGAAGGCAAAGAGTGGTTGACGAAGTGGACAACCGACCTCGTCAATGCCATCAGGCGAGACATACCTTGAAATTTTTCCTCGACACGACGACCTGCCTCACCCCAGGGCGGGTGATCGGAGGCTCACCACCGAGCATCCTCAAGCTGTCACGTCGCGGCGAAACAACAATCACCAAGATCATCTCGGGGGACGATGTTGGGTACTCGGCTCTCATTCGCCGAATGCTCAACCTCAATCAACTTCACCCACAACCCCAACCGTCTACAACCGACCCGGCAGACAACGTCACTGTCATCACACCGGTGTTTGGACAGCGACTACATCCACACCCTGCCGACAAAAGCATCAACATCATCGTCGTCGACGACGGCTCGACACCACCAGTGCATGATGCAACGGTCAGGCTCGATCGCAATTTCGGACCCGCTGCGGCCCGTAATGTCGCCCTCACCTCCGTCACCACAGAATTCGTTGCATTTGTCGACGCTGATATTGATGTCGGTCTCGACAGCACATGGCTGACTACCCTTCTGTCACATTTTGACGATCCGGAGGTTGTCGCAGTTGCACCTCGTGTACGGAGTCGACCCCAGCAGGGGGTCATTGGTTATCACGAGCGCCATAACGGCGCTCTTGATCTCGGTCCCCGGCCCGCCGTCGTGCGACCCGGTACGCGGGTGAGTTACGTGCCCGCAGCCGCATTGATCTGCCGAGTAGGCGCTGTCCGAGCGATTGGCGGGTTCGACGATGACTTGCGAACCGGGGAAGACGTCGACCTCGTATGGCGGCTTCACGATGCAGGAGGGACGGTTCGATACGACCCCTCTGTTGAAGTTCACCACGAGCCACGAGCATCGTTTGCTGAGTGGTGGAACCAACGCGTCGGATACGGCTATTCGTCTGCAGCCCTCGCTGAGCGTCACGGCGATGATCGACTATCACCGCTCGTCGCCTCTCCGTGGAGCCTTGCCGTGATCGCCGCCATGACCGCAACGAAACGTCCCTCCGTCGGGGTTGCAGCTGGCCTCAGCCTAATTGGTGCCGCCACCCAGCAACTTCGGCAGAGGGCCCCTGACCTCACCGTTGGCGAAGCTCGAAAGATTGTCATCCGCGGAACTCAGGCAGCCGCAAATGCTCTTGGGCGCGCTATTCGGCGCGTGTGGTGGCCAATCCTCATATTGCTCTGTCCCATCTCTCGCAGCGCCCGGCGCCTCCTAGCCGCCTCAGCGGTTTTCGCAGTAACGCCAATGGTTGCTGCCGACGACCTTGCCCACGGGGTTGGCATCTGGTCAGGAGTTATCAAACATCGACGATTCGGACCCGTCATTCCCGTGCTTCGCCGCAGCCGACCACAACCAGGGAGCCGCACCCCGTAACCTTTCAAGTATGACGGTCTCGCTCACCGTCGACCGCACGAGATGGTCGGCACATCTGCACCACACCCTTGAACAGATTCGTGCCGTTGCGACACCAGTGCCAGTCGTCAAAGGAAACGGCTACGGCTTTGGCCGGCACGCCCTTGCCAAGATCGCTGCAGAGGGGTCAACAACCATCTGTGTGGGAACCATCCAAGAGCTCGACGGAATACCCGAATCGCTCACACCTGTCGTGCTCACACCAACATTGGCCGGGCCAAAACGCTCAGCGATCCTTACCGTCAGCAACGAAGCTCACATCACGCCTCTCGTCGGTTCTGACCAACAAGTAATCATCAAACTTGCATCATCAATGCACCGCTACGGAGGGCCATCATCGCTCGTGCAGCACGCACTCGAAAGCGGACTTGACGTCGCAGGAGTAGCAATTCACCTTCCACTCATCGCAACAGACGATGAACGGGTTGTCGAAGTCACTGCACTCTTAGAACCCATCCCGACCTCGATACCTGCATGGCTCAGTCACATCGATCCATCGCTTATCGCACGTCTTCCTGATTCTCGGACATACCTTCTCCGGGCTGGCACCACCTTGTGGCACGGTGACCGCGAAGCACTGCACTTATCGACAGATGTCATTGATCTTCGACCTGTCCGAGCCGGCGAACACGCCGGATACCGACAAACTGACGTTACCGAGGACGGTCATCTCGTGATGGTGGGAGCAGGAAGTGCCCACGGGGTGCACCCGCTTGCTGACGGGAGAAGTCCGTTCCACTTGAATCGTCAGCGCGTCGACATGTTTGAACCCCCGCATATGCACACCACCATGCTGTTTCTACCTCAACACACCGCTCCACCAGCCATCGGTGACACCATTGACCTGCAGCGACCTCTCACGCAGACAATCGTTGACGAAGTGATCTGGGTTTAAACCGTCTGGCCGCGCGAAATCAGCGCATTGCGGCGCGACGAGCCGACCGAATCGCAACGGCACCCGCACCAATTAGTGGACCGCGATCAGCGAGACGGGTAGACGTAATTCTCGGCATATGGCCATGAGGACGATGCACGTAATCGTCGAGCTCGAGCTGTGCCGCATTAAAGAATGTCGCACCGAAACCGAGAGCAACAGCACCGCCTACCAGGACAAGATCAAGATCGAGCGCGTTGCAGATCATCGCTGCTCCACGACCGACATACCGTCCCGTTCGTTGCATGATGTCATAGGTCGGCTCCGACGGAGGTCTGCCGGTTATTGCCTCAATTGCGAGCCCTGAGGCCTCTGCCTCGAGACACCCGCGTGCACCACATCCACATCGCCGACCGCCAGGTTCAACGATGAGATGACCGACATGGCCTGCGTTTCCACTGTCGCCGTCAAGCAGATCACCATCAACAAAAATGCCACCGCCGATGCCGGTTGACACCGTCATCGCGCAGAAATTTCGCACCCCTTGTGCTGCCCCAAGCCACCCTTCCGCCAGCGCAAGTGCCTTCGCGTCAAGATCACCGTAGACCGGCAGTCGAGTGAGATCCGCGAGAAATTGACGCAACGGAAATTCATTCCATGACGCAATATTCACTGGTGACACCGATTCACAGTTTCGTTCAATTGGCCCCGCACATCCAATGCCGATGGCGCGAACGATTTTGCCATGGTGGCTGGATGCACGGTCCATCTGCTCGGTGACAATTCCTGCGAGAGCGGCAAAATGTGACTGCGGCCCGACGTCAGGATCGACCTCTACTCGGGCGCGATCGACGAGCTCACCCTTCAATGTGACGAGCCCGGCCTCAAATTTTGACCCGCCGATGTCAACGGCACAAATAAGGGACGACTCAGCTGAGGCATCTGCGGCATCGGAGGTAAAGGTTGCATCCATCAGAGTTCAGGAACTCCATCTGCAGCAAACACACTAGGGACGCCCCCTGTATGGATAAACACGACATCATCTCCAGCAGCCCACACTCCGGCAGCATCACGCCCAAGAACACCGGAAAGACCCTTACCTGAGTAGACCCGATCGAGCACCCACCCACAAAGTC
>DLTS01000031.1:5471-7171 GCA_002501485.1 Acidimicrobiaceae bacterium UBA7830 | reverse complement strand
CCAGAGCGATGCGCAGATCGCATTTCGAATCCACAGCAACTCGTCAAAGCTAACCTCACAATCGATAAGAGTCCCTCCAAAAGCAGCGAGTTCGGCCGCGTAAACATCCTCACGCCCGATATCAGCGGTCACGATCCTTGACCGATCGCATATTGGCTTGCGACACGAATTCTCCCGATGTCGGCATCGGCAGCCGCCTGACGTCCGGCGGATGCACCGTTTGCGACCACGGGCGCTGGAGCAGCTGCGGCTCGGATTGGGCCCAACCTCTCTGCAGCGAACCGATGCACCCGTTCACGTTGTTCGAGCAGGATCGGGAGCAATGAATGAGCATCTTCTTGCTCGGAGGCAGCAACCGAATGAGCGTCGTGCAGCATTTCGCTCACCCGTTCTGCAAAGCCAAACATGAAGGCACGGCGAAACCGCTGGGTCGCGGCGCTGGTCGTGTGGCGTTGCTTCGATGCCTGTGTCGCCATCTGTTGATGAAGGGAGTTGAACAACACCTTGACCGCCTCCACCTCTCTTAACGGTCCGCTGATCTGAGCGGTGGTGCCACTCGATCCGGTGAGAAATGTGGCAAGGCATCCCATTGCGTCAGCAACTCCCGACAGCAAAGAAAATCGGGCTCGAACGTACGCGCCGCGTCCGAGCACCAACTCATGAATGACGTACTCGTCGGATTCACGCGAGCAGAGGGCCTCCTGACTCAGGCGATACCGGGCGATCAACTCCGCAGCTTTACGGGAGAAGGCACTTGATTCCTCGGGGTTAGTTGTCCGCTCAGCGACCGCAATGAGTTTCTGAACTCGACGTGTGACCTCTTGAAGCGAGAGACTGTCATCTTCGGCAGAGTGACCGCTGTGCGTCACCTCGCCGCCCGGCCTACACACGCAAGTCTTCGAGCAACTGGAGGAGTTTGGTTGGGGCAGTGATGTTCGGGCTATGACTTGCGTCGATCTCTCGGTAGACCCAATCGTCAGATGTTTTTGCCCTCTCGGCGAACGTTCTGAACATATCGCCGGGGCCAGAACGTAAGCAATAGATATATGCCTTTGGCACGCTGATGTCAGAGCCGCCGAACGGGCACGGTTCGGTAAACGTTCCGAGTGGTTGCTCAACCCTTCGGGGCGCAATCCACTCTAAATCGGCTGGATCAGTGTCCGGTGGCATTGGATTCGATGGCACGAGCCACGGAGTGGTGCCACTGTCAGTAACCCGCGATAGCAGTGCTTCTCGCACAGCCGCATCGGTAGTGTCAAGCAACGACTGATGACGCTCTGGCACAAATGCGTCGAGATAGATGATTTGTCGTACACGGTGCTCAATCGTCGCCATGGCACCGGTTGCAACCATCCCTCCGTAACTGTGCGCAAGAAGTACGACGTCGGAATGGTCTTCGGCCTCCATGTGCTGGACGAGGTCGGCGATATGTGTAGAGAGATTGACACGCTCGTGAACGAGGTGACGCCGTTCGCCAATCCCTGTCCATGTTGGGGTGAATAGTTCATGACTTGACGCCGCCAACAATGGATGCATCTTTTTCCACGCCCAACCTGCTGACCACGCTCCGTGAGCCACGATAAATCTCGCCATAACAAGAGTTTCTCATGTTAGACGACCGCAGGAAAGCACTCACTATGCGGTTCCGGGCGAAGACGGAGATAGTCTTTGCGCCGCTGCGGGTGTAGTTCAACGGCTAG
>DLTS01000031.1:0-5138 GCA_002501485.1 Acidimicrobiaceae bacterium UBA7830 | reverse complement strand
CAGCCTTCCAAGCTGATGATGCGGGTTCGATTCCCGTCACCCGCTCCAATGTGAAGAGCCCGGGCCGAGGCCCGGGCTCTTCACATTTTTGACTCTGTCGCCAAAGCGACTCAGTTGTTATTGCTGGTCTGCGGATCGCGCCTTGGCGATACCCAGGATCATCAGGCCGTAGAGACACTTCGAAGTGATGTCAGCGAACGTATAGCCGACCTGTCGGAGGACCTCGAGTGTTTCTGAACTCGCATCGAAAACTGGGAAAAGATACGCAATCGGGTAAACAAGCCAGGTCAACAAAAGAACATAAGTTGCATTCTTGATGGCGCCAGCGACTGCTCCGGTCTCGCGACTTGATGCCGCCTGCAATTGCCCGTAGAGCGTCCACAGGATGTAAACGAACGGAATAATGGCGAGGACCCAGAAGACCCACTTCGTGCCATTATCTGTTGAAACTTCTCCTGGGTACCCGAGCCCAATCATGACAGCCGACGCTGGGACAAGTTTCCACATGAGTCCCTTTCGGATCTCGTTCGAAACACCCAACACAATTAAGAGTTCGATGATCAGCAGCGGAACCGTAATTAGCCAGTCGGCGTAGCGGTAACCCTCATTCATCGTCCTATCACCGAAGTCTGACCAGATTCGGAAGTAGTGATAGCCGGCGATACCGACAACGATTGCCGAAACGGCGACTCCGGAGCGGTACTCCTTCTTCACGCTGTTGATCTGCGTGAGGAAATAGACAAAGGCACCAAACATCACTGCGGTGCCGAATGAAAGGGCGTTGTACACAAGCGTGTAGTTGTCTCCTGACAACATGACTTCGTTCATATTGACCTCCTGTAGGGCTGAGTGAACCTCTCTACTTTTGCACAAATACACAATGAAGAAACGAATTAGGGAAAAATTTGTTCAGGGTGGATCCGCTCTACGGACGGGCGAGCACGTCCGATAGCGCAGCATCGGGATTCGGTCGGGCACCCGGATGCTCGATCACCCACTCAGCAACGCCAACTGCGAAACCGGCCGCCTCAACCGCATCGCAACCCTTCAGCCACCGTGACAAGAATGCACCTGCGAATGAATCGCCGGCTCCTGTGGCATCAACCAAACGATTTGATGTTGGCGGAACCCGGTGCACTGCATCGTCCTCGCAAATGAGTGCACCATCCGCGTCAAGCTTCAGCACGATGAGCGCGCCATCAAAGAGGCGCGAAAGTCGTTTGGCTGCGGCCTCCGGCTCAGATGACCCAGTCAATACTGCGGCTTCTTCCTTGTTCGGAAAGAACACGTCTACGCCAATGTCGGTCGAGACCTCTAAGAATGTGTCGACACCCATGTCACCAATCATCTGAAATGAAGCCGGGTCGAAACTGATTGTGGCCCCTGAATTCTTCGCAATTCGGGCTGCCTCTCGAGCCGCCGATCGGGGCGGATCAGTGAAGAACGACCACGCAGTCAGGTGCAGATGAGACGCTGAGGCGATTGAAGGCCTCGGCAACTCCGAGGGCAGTAGGTAAAAGTCAGCCCCGTGGCCAGACACCATTGATCTCTCACCAGTGTGATCGACAAAAACTGCAACCGATCCCGTGACGTGAGCATCGGTCTCAATGAGCCGATGATCTACTCCTTCGCGCACCAGTTCTTCCCGGGCAAGCATTCCCATTTGGTCACGCCCAATCTTTCCAATGAACGTCACCGAGGTACCCGCACGCGAAGCCCACACCGAAACGTTGGCTGCGCTTCCGCCGGGAAGTAGCACGACTTCTCCAAAGGTGTCTCCCCCACGCAACAACTCTGAGTTCGTCCTGATGAGGACGTCCCACGCGTAATCACCCAGAACGCAAAGCGATGAAGTCGACACGGCGACTACGGTAACCCGGGTTACCGTAGCTGCCACCGTTCATGCTGCTCGACGAGCGATCTCTTTCAACTCTGGCCATGCTGAAGCGAACCCAGCATGTAGCGGCAGGCGGTCAACATCGTCGAGCAGGAGCCAGGCAACATCATCGGTCTCGAAATTGATCGACGCACCAAATGGCGCCTCGACTCGCACCACAAACGTCGTGTATGACCAATCGAGTGCCGGAGCGAACAGCACCTCGCCGAGCACTTCGTACTGCTGCGGAACCGCCCCAACTTCTTCAGATGCCTCACGAAGCCCGCCCTCGAGCGGCGACTCGCCCTCGTCGAGTGCTCCGCCTGCGCATGACCAAGTTCCGCCCTCATGAGCGAATGCCGACCGCCGCTGAACCATTACGAGACAACCCTCAGAGCTATCGCAGACAAACACAACGCCAGCGGCGCCGAACACCCCCCAACGCACGTTTCCATCGGAGCACAGCATAAAGCCGTCTCCGCTACGTCGGTAGGTCTCGCTCATCGCCGCGCCTCGTTCACCGAGGAGAGAAGCGCTGCATCTACCTCTCCGCTCGTTACCTCTTCACCCTCATCAATTTTTGGTTCGACTTCTGCGAGTACCGCCGCCACCGCCCCCGCTGAACGGGCAAGTGCCTGAAAGTTATAGCCACCTTCAAGCACCGCGACCAGCTCGCCATCTGGGCAGATCGACAGCACACGATGAGTGAGATCGACGTAGTCGGCGGAAGTGAGCTGCAAATTGGCGAGCGGGTCATCTCGGTGAGCGTCAAACCCTGCCGATAACAAGACCCGTGACGGTGAAAACTCGGTGATAGCCGGGAGAACAACATCATCGAACGCAGCGCGCAACATGTCACCTGCTGAACCTGCGCGCAGAGGGATATTGATGTTTGCCCCGCGGGCATCACCGTCGCCTGTTTCGCCGATAGCACCTGTCCCCGGATAATGAGGAGCCTGATGAGTCGAGACATACATCACCTCCGCATCTGCGTAAAAAATGTCTTGAGTTCCATTTCCGTGATGGACATCCCAATCGATGATGACGACACGCTCCCCCTCGGTCCGAAGTTTCGATGCGGCAACCGCAACGTTGTTCACCAAACAGAACCCCATCGCCCGATCGGCCAGCGCATGATGACCGGGCGGGCGGACGAGGGCGAATGCTCGTTGCGCTTGACCCGAGTGGACCTCGTCAACAGCGGCCAGCACTGCGCCGGCGGCACGCCTCGCCGTGTCAAACGAGCCCCTCGCGGTGTAGGTGTCTGCGTCGAGTTGGCTTCCTCCTGACTGCGCATCCGCAACAAGCATTTCGAGGTAAGAGCGGTCATGCGCCAACGCAAGATCATCGAGCGATGCCTGTGGGGGTGTTATCGCTCGCATCCGCTCCGCTGGAACCGATGAACGGACCCCGGCCACCGCACTCACTAGTCGCCCCGGTGCCTCCGGATGCCGATTTGGCACATCATGAGCGTCGCAACTCTCGGTGGAAACTACGGCTAGTCGATCGTCGGATGCTCGCAATGCCATGCGACAATTCTGCTCGATCCTCAACCCAACATTCGTGCCGTGGTATCTGGCTTGATCGCTGCGACTACGGTTTTATAAATGACTGGAGCGTTCTTACACCCGTTTGCACGACCTGCTCGAGATTCATTTATTGAGCTCGTGCGAGGTGAGGGTTCTGTTCTCTGGGACCGGGATGGCAATGAGTACATCGACGCCATGGCAAGTCTTTGGTATTGCAACGTCGGTCACGGCCGAGGTGAAATTGCCGATGCCGTTGCTTCGCAAATGCGAGAACTTGAGACGTATTCGTGCTTTGACCCGTTTACGAACCCAATGGCTGAGGCGATCACGCAGCGGGTTGCCGATCTGAGCCCCATTGATCACGCTCGAGTCTTTCTGTGTGGTTCGGGGTCTGAATCGATTGACACCGCCATGAAGTTGGCTCGCCTCACTCATGTTCAATCCGGTCACCCGGAACGCACGCTCATCATTTCTCGAGTGCGCGGGTACCACGGGACAAACTACGGAGGAACCACGGCCCAAGGCCTCCCACCAAATAAAGAAGGTTGGGGGCCTCTGGTGCCCGAGGTCGTGCAAGTTCCTAGCGATGACATCGAAGCACTCGCAAGTCTGATGTCAGAGCGATCGCATGAAGTCGCAGCTGTGCTTTCCGAGCCTGTCCAGGGCGCTGGCGGCGTATGGCCCGCTGAAGAGGGCTATCTGCAGTCGTTGCGGAAACTCTGCGACCAGCACGGCGCCCTCCTTATCTTTGACGAGGTCATTACAGGGTTCGGACGTCTCGGAGAGTGGTTCGGCTCCATCCATTACGGCGTTACCCCCGACATCATCACATTTGCGAAAGCGGTGACCTCTGGTTACCAGCCGCTCGGTGGTGTCATCGTCGGGCCCGCAGTGACCGGCCCGCTCGAATCTGATCCGAACTATGTGTTGAAGACCGGCTACACCTACTCAGGGCACGCGTCTGTTGCTGCCGCCGGAATGGTCAACCTCGACATCATCGAGCGCGAAGATCTTCTCTCGCACGCCAACCGCATCGGCGGACGCCTGTCGGCCGGTCTTTGCGCAATGCAGGCAGATGACCAGATCGCAGAGGTGCGTGGAGTTGGTGCTGTTTGGGCCGCAGGAATGCGCCCGGATATCAACGCAATGGAGGTCAGAGACCACCTCCTCACCGCAGGTGTCATCGTGCGCGCAATTGCAGATCATTCGTGCACCTTCTGCCCGCCACTCGTGACTACTGATGCTCAGATCGACCGGGTGGTCGATGCAATGTCGTCGGTTCTCACCTCACTCGGAGCAAACTAACTGCATGAATCGGCTCGCCGATTGCGATCTATCGGCGCGATTAACTGCCGCAGAATATGAACAGCGGCTCGCGTCTGCCCATCGACAGTTGTTGAAACTGCGGCTTGCCTCGGGAGGGCTTATCAAGAACTCCTCACTTGGACCCGGCTTCCTCGTCGTCGTGGAGGGGGTTGATGCCGGAGGCAAGGGTGGTGCAATTCGTCGACTCGTGCAACCCCTCGACCCTCGACATTTCACGGTGAACAGTTACGCCAAGCCAACGTTCGATGAGAAACGCCGGCATTTCTTGTGGCGGTTCTGGCGAGACATTCCCGGACTCGGCGAGTTCGCAGTGTTCGATCGCAGTTGGTACGGGCGCGTACTCGTTGAACGGGTGCAAGGCTATGCCTCCACCGAGCAGTGGACACGCGCCTACGACGAGATCGTGC
>DLTS01000069.1:946-5861 GCA_002501485.1 Acidimicrobiaceae bacterium UBA7830 | reverse complement strand
CCAACCACCACCGTTGCAGCAGCGCCGGCCACCACCGCACCGGAGGCACCAACCACCACCGTTGCAGCGGCACCAACCACCACCGTTGCAGCAGCACCCGCATCGCAGAGCTGTGTAGAGGCCGCAATCGCAGTTGCTACCTCGTTGCTCGCACCTCACGGCATTCCGGTCCCCGGTTTCACTCACGACCCCTCTGCAGGACACCGGGCTTACTACACCGTCGGCGGTGGGATCACTATTCGTGAATGCGTGTCTGACTCCGTTGTCGCCCACGAGCTCGGGCACTACATCCACTTCCTTTCTGTCGGCTCCAGCTGGTCCGCTATGAAGGCTGACTCTTTGAACTTCTGCCTCGGTCAGGACGCTGGAACCGGACGTTGCGAGGGTGGATGGCTTTCCTCAAACGGTAAAAAGTCTGAAGCTAAAGCAGCCCCCGGAGTTGAGCACGCCGCTCACTGCATCGGCAACCAGCTCGGTGTCTCTGGCTCTTACAGCAAGTGCCCGGACTCTGGGCTCATCTCTCTCGCTCAAGCCCGCATCGCCTCCGCCTAAAAGGTCTTCGCCATGACGAAAGCTCTTCCACAGCATTCACGAGCTCTGCGTCGTTTACCACTACCAACGCTGGCTGTCACCAACGCGCCTCGACGTTTTGCTGAGGGAAACTCATCAGGGCCCTGGGAGTTTCCCCCGCAGGAAACGTGTGGAGCAAATAGCAAGCGGAGGACTGTTGCACATGGCTACCGGGCCATCGTCAAGTCTAAAAAGAGTCTCAGGTGGACCTCAGTTCTCATCGGCCCACTCCTTACCGCAGCAGCTTTGATCGCCGCAACCGCCACCGTTGGTCGACCTGTAGGCGGGCCTCTAGCGTCTACGTCCGGAGCAGTCGCGGCGGCGATCACAATTTTGTTCCCGTGGCCTCAACTTCTTCGGAGCATTCGTTTAGGGACAGCAGCGGGTGTTTCGGGAGCCTCTTGGCTCATGATGTTCTTTGCAATTTCGGGTTGGGCTCTATACGGCATCGAGCACAGCGACCGATATCAGCAGATTAGTTCCGCACTTACGCTTCCCGCAGTTTGCGGTGTCCTCTGTGTAATTCATCGGTCTCAAGGCATTTCTGTCAAACATGCCGGTTACACGATGGCTGCAACTGGACTTGGAGTTCTTACGGTGGCATTTGGTGGTGGAATCGGATCGGCGGTAGTCGTACTTGGAACATCTCTACTAATTGGTTTCACCGCTCTGTCTTCGGTTCTGTCTTCCAAAGTCCCGATCGGATTTTCTGCAGCGAGCCTCAATATCTCTTCGCTCGCACAGGTTGCATGGCTTATGCATGCATTTCTTTCGGACAAATGGGTAGTGGCAGTACATGCCGTTGCCGTGATTGTTTTGAACAGTTTCGTTATTTTTTGTGCGAAACGACAGATGCGCCGACGGAAGCGTCGGTCCGGGTTTGAAGACAGATGTCACGTCCACACTTCCAACTTTTTGACGAACTTCTAAATCATCCCCCTTGAGAGTTGGGTGGGTCGCTTTACACAGGGCGACTCGCCTACTCTTCTTTCACTTTCTAGTCAGGTTCATCCCGTGCGTCTCGTGGGCGCAGCGATCGCGAACCCTCCGCCGAGCACGCTGCTTATGAGAGCCAACGTTAAGAGTCCTAGTTTTCACGGCGCCGCGCTACTGCTGCGCTCGACATGAAGAACAAGCCGCTAAGAAGCACGCTGCCAACTGCAAGAGCGATGAACGGTGCGGGGTTATTGATGCCTGTTGCTGGAAGCTCAGCATCGGGGTCTGGGTCGGTTGTGTCTTGAGACCAATTCCCGTAAATCACGAGGTCAGCGCAGTTGTATGCCTGTCCAACAACGTATTCGGTTCCTGAACCGTCTGATGCTGAGTTCCAACCCGAGAATGTGTATCCATCTCGAGTTGGCGGATCAGGAATAGTGAAATCCTCGCTCATCATGCATGTCTCATCGGGAACTTCGTCGCATTCCCCGTCACACTGCTCTTCGTACACGATGTTTACTGGCGGCGGAGGAGCGTCGAGGACGCCTGCGTCCACTGCATGGGTGGAGACTCCCGGTGCGACTGTGATGCCGCCAATCGATGTGCCGATAACGCCGGTTTCGTCTTCGGACGCGATGTCGGAGTCATATTCGGTTGCTCCGCCTCCAAGGAAGTAACCGAGAGGTACGAAGGCCTCCCTCCAGCCGTCAGCTGATGTGATGTCAAACTCGACTTTGAAGGTTTGCGGCGTTCCTGTCGGGTCGTCGCCCGTCGGCAGGCCCTCTACAGACCAGCGGCCATCAGCGTCAACTGTCGCTGGGAATCGTGTGCCGGCCGGGTGGACAACGACACCTTGCAATGTTGTCCACGCTGCCTCAGAGATCACATCTGCCGTGTAGTTCGTGACAATTTCCTCGGCTCCAAAAAAGCCGTTGGTTGGTTCAATCTCGGTTCGTACCCCATCGCCGTTGATGTCTTGCCACATCCATCCGTGAAGATCGCCGAGCGGATCAGGTAGCTGCAGCCCGCAGCCCACCATCGACGAACCGTCGTTTGATCGTGTCTTCGGTGTTGCCACGGTGTCCATGATCGTCAGGTCGTCAGCGGTGATGCCATCTAATGCGTCTGCGACGGCCAACTTCACCGGGTTACGGCTGCTTGCTAGGTCATCGGGGTCATAGCCGGGGTTCGGCATGAAATAGATCGAAGCGGCCGAGTAGTCAATGGGGTTACCGGGCACGATGCCGTCGATGAACACTGCGCCATAGTTCCTTCCCTGGAACTCCCCGATGCCGACGTCGACGGTCACGTCTGTGCCCTGCGTGAAGACGTCGGTTGTCGTGTTTAGCGTTCCCCAGTAGAGAGTGGACACGTCGAAACCTGCGACAAGGTAACCATCGGCGGTAGGTATGACAGCAAGGTCACTGATCTGAGGGAAGTTTGCACCTGAAACGTTGTCGAACACCATCGGGCTGCCGGTTACGTCGGCATAGTTGTGGGATCCCGTGAACGCAGTTATTGGCTGCTGGGACCGGTACAGAGGGCTGTTGCTGCCGTTCGTCACCCAGTAGTGCCCGTCGTTGTCGATGGTTCCCACGCCGATGTTTGTAATGGGATTGCCACCTGTGGTTTGACGCTGATGAGCGAAGAACACCGGGTCTTCGCCTGGAGCGAACGACGCAATGTACTCGTCACCTTGGTTGTCGATCCTCGCGGTGCCATACATGATGCTCGAATTCGGATCTACACCAACAGCGTTGATCGTGATGTTGTACGGGTAGTCGGCATCCGCGTATCTCCATAGAGCGTCGTCGTTAAGCCCGTCAGGGTCTAGTTCACCTGTCGTTGGGTCAAATAAGAAGAACTGTGAAGTGTTCGGGTCCTGCCAGGCGTGGTCACTTGAGCCTTCTTGGTTCAGAACCCAGATCAAACCCGGCCACTGTTCACACGACAGCGGCGTCGACGTTGTGTGTGAGTCTGCTGAAACTGTGAAGGTCGGGACAGAAACAGCGAGTATTCCGGCTCCAGCGACAGCAGCTACTGCAGCGATAGACATTTTCTTTCTCAACGGATTTCGGTTCATAAATGTCAGCCCTCTCTAACAGAACTACTTGGTCCAACACCGAATGTTAGAAGAAGCCTAACGCCGCAAGAGTTTTGTCCGTTTGGAAGCTAGCGACCTGAAAGAGCTGCGTTCAGTTTCCCAAGGAGCGATCAACCCATGCTGTTCGCTGTTGCAGCCAAGACCTTAAATACGCCACCTCGTCGGCATAAGTCGTCCTACTTTCAGCACCAACATCATTAGGCCAGATCACTTCTCCGAGAAGGGGCCACCGCTCAAAGTTTCTCTCTACAGCAGGCGCAATAGTTTTGACGGCCTCGTCAATACGCGCATCAATTTCGTCATCTGACCACGGCCCCTCTCTATGCATTCGCCAGCGCTGTTCGCGCATTTCCCGGAATGACTCGCTCTCGAGTAAAGCTTCGTACCAACAGAAACCATGCGGATTGTCCGCTGGAAACTCAGGGTTCTCGTAATGCCAGCCTTCAGGCCTCCACGCCTCAAAATATGAGGCGTTTCCGAGAGCGCCGTTGTAATCCCATATGGGGCCCATTCCGAGCACATCATTCTCGGACAATGTGATCCATGTGCTCAGCACGTATCCGTCCACATTTCGACCGATCTCAACTAACAACATGTGATCGATAAAACTCGCAAGATCAATAGAACTGAAATCGCCATCAAGAATTTCGGCTTCAATCGAGTCCAAGCGGTCGACCACTCCAGAAATATCATCGGACCACTCAACTTTGAGGTCGTCTCGACAGAGTGTTGTTTGCACAAAATTCTCTCCACCTTCAACCCAGTCGCGCTTTAGCAGGGCAGCCCCCTCCGGCAGTGCCATACGGTTATCGTCACGTTTGATCTTTTCCATTAACACGTACACGCCCCGGTACTCGCCGTTGATCTCTAACTCAACAAATCGCGTGCGCGCTGCGTACCGACCAATATCGTTGCTCAACCTATAGATCAAATAATTTCGGATCAGCGTCTTATCTGAGAATGGCCCCTGCAATATCCAGTCTTCTTCGGCAGGTAATCCAAGTAGTGACACATCTAGATCCTCATCATTCGCATTCCACGTCTCGAGGGCAAACGATTTCTTATCGAAATCTCGGGATGTGTTTCCGCGGACATGGATCCCTGCACGCCCCTCATGGACAAGTTCGCCGGTCACGAATACTTCCATTGAGGCAGGCATCCACTCACGCTCATACGGAAACTCATCAGGATTTACCCCATCATCCATTTCGATTGAGATTTGGGCGATTGGAAATGAGGCATCAGAAGACCCGGCGTATTGATCAAAAGCGGCAGGCGCTTCGCTAAAACCTTCCCGCATTTCTT
>DLTS01000069.1:0-643 GCA_002501485.1 Acidimicrobiaceae bacterium UBA7830 | reverse complement strand
GGTTCGCTAAAACCCTCCCGCATTTCCCCAGGTTTTGAGTCTGCTCCGTCTGAAACCACTTCAGATGTTCCGTCGGCCACCTGACTTTGGCCAGAGGGTACAGTTTGATCTTCGCCAAGTCCGGCAGACGAGTTACTCGAGTCATCGCATGCGGTGAGTCCAACTACCAGGCCAGCAAGTGCAACCGCGCGCAAAATCATTGGTCTTGGCACGCCTTCACTTTAGGGACAAAGCTCACAATCTGCGCAAGAGTTCGGATTTCACAAAAAGGCAATTAGAGCAATATTCAGTCCCGGCAAGGTAAGCCCACTGTTCCTCCTCGTCTTCCTAGGAGACTCAAACTTGTCCCATGAGCGAACGAGGAGCTTCAACGGATATCGACTCAAAAAAGCATGGTTTCACGCCGCTTATGTTTGGACTTCGCCTGCACACGGAGACTGGCAAAATGTCATGTGAGTTGACTAACCGCAGCCAACAACTTCTCGCCTTCCAGCGTCCTATCGACTCCTTACTGCGACTTTCATAGCTCCGGGCGTCGGGCGCCCGCTACAAGCATTGCGCCGCCACCAATCAGGATCCCTCCTAAGAAAAGCCAATCTCTTCCGGCAGAAACGCCCGTCGCAGGAAGAAATTCAGGTGCGGT
>DLTS01000085.1 GCA_002501485.1 Acidimicrobiaceae bacterium UBA7830 | reverse complement strand
CACTGGCGAAGGGCATCACCTTTTGCAAAATTTCCTGGATCGCCTGTAGTCGTCTAGTTCAGGGCTCGCTGGATGATGTAGTCGTGCTTGTTGTGGTCGTCGTTGGCGCAACGGTCGTGGTTGTCGTAGTAGTCGAGGTCGTAGTGGTTGTCGGTGGAGGCGCAACACCCACCACGATTATCACTTCTGAGCCTCTGTCAATTTCGGAACCAGCTTGAACGCTTTGCTCTGTAACTCGTCCGCCGTTGGGGTCCTCTGGATTAACAAGATCGATGTATTCGATCACGTAAGTCAGTTCATGTTCTTCACTTGTGAGTAGGGCAGTTGCCTCTTCTTCGAGTAGCCCGACGAGGATGGGAACATTTGTCTTTCCGGGACCACTCGACACGAACAGGGTGATCTCTGACCCTCGGCGTACCATGGTATTTGGCGCTGGGTCCGTTCGAATCACTGTTCCTTCTGGGATTACTGGGTCTACGGTGCGCTCTACAGTTACAGAGAGCCCTGTGGTGCCTGTCAGAAATTCGATAGCGGCCTCTTCGCTTGAATTCAGGACGATTGAAGGAACCTCGACTTGGTCGACGCCTCCCGAGACGTAGATCGTGACGCTTTCGTCCTGACCAATTCGACTGCCAGCCGGAGGATCAGTTCGGATTACGAGCCCGACAGAAACATCGCTCACTTCAGTGATTAACGAAGTTGAGAATCCGCGTGTCACCAACTGTCGTCGAGCCTCGTCGAGTGTGAAACCGGCGACATTGGGTACTGATTGCAGAGCCTCGGTCGGGTTGTAATACAGCAAGATAATCGTGCCCTCTACGACGACGGTCCCTGCTGCTGGGTCGGTGCGGAAAACGAATTCTTCTGCGACCCCTGCAGTTTCTTCTGCAATGGCTCGATATTCAAGACCTAGGTCGTCGAGCTTGCCAGTTACAGCAGAAAGTCGTTGACCTGTGAAATCGTCCAGCACTCTCGTGGTGGCAGTAGCTTCACTTGATGAAAGTCGTCCGTAAAGCACGATGCCACCGATCACTAGCGCGACAAGTGCGATGAATGCACCCAGGGCGTACCACCCCGTTCGTGGAGGGATGTCTTCGTAGTAGGTTGCGTCCGCCGACGACCCGGGTGGGTATTTCGACATGTCATCTGGACTGGTGTGCTCTGACTGGATCGTCGGGTTTCCTGGGATCGATGGACCCGACAGGGAGTGTTCTGTTGCTGAATTTGCCGCAGTCACGGCATCGGAACTGTGGCCAGTCCCGGGGGCCGAGGTGCCGTTGTAGTCGTCAATGGTGATGCGGTTGGAAGTGGTTGGAGCGTTCGAGTCGACGGCCTCTTTATCGTTGCGGCGCATGGCGAGCGGTGTTTCCCCATTGCGGAAGCGCTTCAAGTCGTCTCGCAGTTCTCCAGCCGTCTGATAGCGATCGCTGGGGCTTTTTGCCATCAGATGCTCGACGATGGCCTCCAGCGGACGTGGTACGGCTTTGTTGATTTCAGTTAGTGGAGATGGAGTGTCATGAACCTGTTTGTAGGCAATCGCAACGGCGTTCTCGCCTGCGAATGGCGTGCTGCCAGCGAGCATCTCGTAGATCACAATTCCGAGTGAGTAAAGGTCGCTGCGTGGGTCGGGTTGCCCACCTTGGGCTTGTTCGGGAGAGAAATAACTCGCAGTCCCCATCACGGAGCCTGTTTGGGTGAGGTTTTGCTCAACGGGAGCGTTCATGGCGCGCGCAATACCGAAGTCAGCAACTTTTACGGTTCCATTCGAGCCAATGAGAATATTTGCGGGTTTGATATCCCGGTGTGCAAGGCCCGCCTCGTGGGCAAAACCGAGCGCTCCTGCCACTTCCGATGCGATTTCTGCGGCTTGACCAGGGTCGATCTGACGGCCATTTCGGCAGATATCGGAGAGCGTGCGACCTTCGACGTATTCCATGGCAATGAAATAGGTCGTTTCGAAACGACCCCAGTCATAGACATTGACGATATTGGGGTGAGTGAGACCAGCAGCAGATTGAGCTTCGCGCCGGAAACGTTCAACGAACTTTGGATCGACAGCAAACTCAGGGAAAAGCACTTTCACGGCAACATCTCGGGCGAGTAGCTGGTCGCGCGCTAAAAATACGTCGGCCATTCCCCCGCGACCAATGCGTCGCTCTATTCGGTAACGGTCGTTAATGACCGTTGCGTCAGTGCCGTTTTCACTCATTAATTTGGTCCGCTTTGCCGTCGGAGAAGCCGTTGGTAAGAAATGCTCTTATGAGGTTACCGAGATGAAGGTCACCGATGCGGTCGGTTAATTTGCTTTGGAGCCGTGCCGATCTGCTGGCTATCTCGAAGGGGTGAGTTGTCGGAACTGCTTTGTGCCCCACTGTTATGACTGAACCAGTGGTCGGTTTAGGGAATTGCAGACAGGGTAAGCCGCCATGAGGGTGAACACACAAAGTCGAAAAGGAGGTCACTGGGACATCAAGAAATGGCCGCAATCGCCAGCTGGTCTTGTGATGGTCAAGATGACTCGTAGCGAAATTCAGTGGTACCGATTCGGATGATGTCACCGTGTGAGAGGGCGTGAGCCTTTTCTATTTGGTTGCCGTTCACGAGGGTCCCGTTTGTGGAGTCGAGGTCGACAATATGGTGCTGGCCGTTTTCGTAGCGGACTTCTGCGTGGTAGCGACTGGCCTGTCCGTCAATCACTTGAACACTGTTCTCGGTCGATCGACCGATCTTGAGTCTGGCATCGCCGATGGGATGTCGTTTGCCGTCGTTGTGCACGATGGCGCCAATAGCGGCAGGTAGCGCTGTCAGTTGATCATCAATGACGAGTGGTTCCGTTGTGGGGATCACCAATGGCGGTGGAAGTTCTGCTGCTGGTGGGGGGGGAGTTTCGGTTGCCGGCCCGACGGGCAAGTCTGTTTCTAGCCGTGGCTCGAGTGTCGGAGAACTTTCACCCCTCTGCGGATGAGAGATTGAAGCCGTGATCGTAAGTTGACCGATGTCGAGAGACGCATCAGTGGAGAAGGTCACGTCGATTGTGGTGAGGACGTTGAGTTTTTCGTCACGGATGTACGCAGTAGCTGCGGTAGTAAGTTCGTGGATTAGGGCTTGCTCATCATCGGCAAGGCTTTCTCGGTCGGGTTCTGAGAGCGAGATGGTGTATTTGTCAGGGGCAAGGCGTCGGTCTTTGGTATCGATGCCGTCGTCGATAGCGCTCAGTAACTTGCGTCCGATTTCAATAGGACGCAGTGTTGAAGACTTACGTCGCCCAACAAATCGAAAGGCCATGTTCCAAGCATATTTGAGCCGAGCACCGCATTGGAGGGAATGCTTCGAATCATTTCATTGTCTTGCCCCCAGCATTAGCGTGGAGAAAGTGGAATCACTGGACGTCGACGCCGTGTGGCCGTCTGTCTCGGTTGTGATGCCTGTGCGGAATGAGGCAACACATATTTCGGAGGCGGTCGACGCTATTTTTGCCCAGAAATATGAGGGCGATCTTGACATTTGGATTGCGGTTGCCCCGTCCGATGATGCAACCGAACGGCTAGTCGCAGAACTGGCTCAAGGCCATAACAACCTTTATTGGGTGAGGAATGGTGCTGGGATTACTCCTGTCGGGCTCAATGCTGCGATTTCTGCGAGCAGTGGGCGGGTCATTGTGCGGGTTGATGGTCACGCAAAACTTTGCAACGGCTACATCTCTCGGGCTGTGCGAACCATGGTTCGCACTGGAGCTGTGAACGTAGGCGGCCGTCAGCTCGCCGTTGGCGTGACCGGGTTTGAGAAGGCGGTTGCCGCCGTGATGATGTCCGCTATTGGTTCCGGCGGTGCCGAGTATCGAGTCGGCGAGACTGAGAAGGCGGTTGACACGGTGTTCCTCGGTGTGTTTGATCGCCGGGCTGGTGACGAAGTTGGGTGGTTTGATGAGTCACTTATCCGAAATCAGGATTATGAGTTGAACATTCGGCTTCGAGATGCTGGCGGCTTGGTGTGGTTTGATCCAAATCTTTTCGTTGAGTACCGGCCGCGATCGTCCCTCAGGGCAGTCGGTCGTCAATATTTTGACTACGGCTTGTACAAAGCCAAAGTGCTTGGGCTTCACGGGTCGTCCTGGAAGATTCGGCAGGTACTCCCCCCAGTTACCCTGTCGATGTTGGCTCTGTCGCTGGTTGTGGGAGTCTGGTTCACGCCAGCGCTATTAGTGGCTCTTGCTTACTTCGTAGTTGTTGCGGTTGGTGTTCGTGGATCGGTAGTGACGCGCGCAAGGGCGCTTCTGATCGCTCCAGTCATGCACTTCTCGTGGAGTTTCGGTCTATTAACTGGTCTTTTGAGGTTTCGTTGGAGGACCTCATGATTTACGCACTGGGAGATAAGGGTGTTTTGTGAATGAATAACAATCCCTTTTGGCTCTGGAGCGGGTGCTTATCGGGCCGTTTTGCTCGAGTTGAGTATCTTTTAGTCGCCTAGAGAGGCAGTCGTGGTGGCACGTTCGGCTGGCGTGAGAGATTGCACGAATTGGGCTGCGTCGTCGAGGGTGTCGAAGCGGCGGTCTTCTTCCACCATGCCTACCGAAAGCGAGTCGAGCTCCTCACGCCGGTATTGGCCGGGCGCTTCTTCTGTGGGAGAGAACCACAGAAGGTCACGGCCGCGATAAATCATTACGGTGCCGGATTTAGTGAAGGAGACGGTGTAGCTCGATCGAATCCAAGCACCGGCTATTGACATGCTCACAATGATGAGGGCAGTGGCCGTGATGACAGTTGCAGAGCGCAGGAAACGCCGCTGTCGGGACGACCGAGGGAATTGATTGGCTTCTGCATCGTTCGGAAGGCTTGGCTCGTGGCCAGGGTCAGCGTCAACCTCGATAACAGGTAGTTCGGTAGTGATTTCATCATCGCCAAAAAGCGCATCAACGTCGTATTCTTCGGTGGGTTGTGAGAGCTCATCACCCTCATGGACGTCCGCGACTATGACCGTGATGTTGTCACGCCCCCCGTTGTCGTTTGCTGCCTGCACGAGAGCCTCAGCCGCAGTTTGCGCGTCTTTGTGCTGGTTGAGAATCCTCTTGATGTCCTTGTCATCAACCTCGTCGACGAGACCATCTGAGCAGAGGAGATAACGGTCCCCCCTTATTAGGGGCAGTAGAGCTGAGTCCACTCGAACGTCAGGTTCGAT
>DLTS01000011.1 GCA_002501485.1 Acidimicrobiaceae bacterium UBA7830 | reverse complement strand
TGCGTTCTCGTTCTCGCCATAGCTATTGCGATGGCGTGGGACTCACACCAACGAAGTTAAGTCAGTCGAGTAACGCGTTGCGATACGAGTGGGTTCCGTCAAAACGAGACAGTAGGTAGGGGCCTGCCGTGAGAGGTTCATGACGTGGCGGGTTCGATGCGTCTCGGCAGGTGGGCAAGCATTCAACTCTGGCATGAAACCCTGGCTCAACGAAGAACGGAATCGAGTACCGGTCAACGTTTGGGGGACTTACCACTCGATGAGGGTTTGACACGTAACGATCATTCGACCAAATCGCCATGAGATCGCCAAGATTCACGACGGCGTGACCTGCCGGAACCGAAACGTCGATCCACTTACCGCCTCGTGTCTTCACCTGCAGCCCACCATGCCCATCGTCAGTGAGGATGGTCACCGACCCATAGTCGGTGTGGGAGCCGCAACCGGGTTGGCCGGGGGCTGGTGTGACGCGACTCGTCGGCGGGTAATGCAGCATCCGCAAGTGGTACAGGAACGCATCCTCTGATGGGTTTCCGAGGTCTTCGAACCATGTCGAGGCTAGGCCGAGAGCTACTGCAAGCCCTCGATGAGCGCGAAGACTCGCTTCGGTTGCCTCATTGAAATAGCGCTGCCATGCAGCGCGGAATCGGGGTGACTCTGGAAGTTGGTTTGGGCCGTGAAGCGGCGTGCCGGCGAGCACCTCTGGGTGTTGCGGTCCGTGCTCGGTTCCAGAATCGATGGTTTCTTTCAAATCTCCGAGTCGCGGAATGTCGAATTGATCATCATCGGCAAGTGCACCCTCGAGTGATTCGGTTCCAATGCCGACGTACCCCCGGTGGCAGGAACTGTTTGCAATGGAAATTTGTTCTTTGACGTCTTGAGGTTCGGCGAAAAACTCTCGCATGACATCGAGCAGCTCTTCTTTCGTCTCCGATGCAATTCCGTGTCCGACAGCAAGTAAAAACCCAAGTTCTTGGCAGGTTGCATCAATGATTGCGGCCTGTTCACGTGCTGCCGCACTGGAGTGATCGTCACCGGTTGCAAATGGTGCAAGGTCGATGACAGGCAGACTCACATGAACGACTGTAGTCCGGTCAATTTTGTCGAGAACAAAGGGAGCGTGGACGTGCTTGGCCAACCATTCGCTTGTAGTGAAACTGCGAGGCTGGGTTCTCGACGAATTTGAAAGCGTTCGATCCGTTCGTCGCGCCCCCTTTCGACGAGACTTGTGTGGAGAGGGGGCGCTCTTTCGTTCCCATGTTGAGGAGCACGACATGTACGACACCATCATCTATGAAGTGAACGATCCGGTTGCGACGATTACGTTGAACCGACCCGAGGCAATGAATGCCTGGACCAACAGCATGGACCGTGAAATTCGTGAGGCGGTGGCAAAAGCAAGCGCTGACCCCGCAGTCGTAGGCATCATCGTCACCGGCGCTGGACGAGCGTTCTGCGCAGGTGCAGATATGAACCTTCTCTCCAATATTTCGTCGGGCGACGAATCGAGTAATGATGCTGGGTCGGCAGTTGCTGAAGGCGAAGCAGCAGCAGACTCCAACGGAGATTTTGACGGCCGTTTCCCGTTCCTCATGACAACCCCAAAGCCAATTATCGCTGCCATCAACGGCGCAGTTGCAGGAATGGCGTTTCCGTTCAGCCTGTGCTGTGACCTTCGGGTTGGTACAGACAAATCGCTGTTCCTTACCGCATTCGCACAACGCGGTCTCATCGCTGAGTGGGGCATCGGTTGGCTCCTCCCGAAACTGGTTGGGCCATCGGTCGCCCTTGACCTTCTCATGTCATCTCGGCGGGTGACCGGCGTTGAAGCCAAAGAGCTTGGTCTTTTGAACCACGTCGTTGACAACCCCGACGACCTCCTGCCATGGTGCCGCAACTACATCACCGAGCTGGCAGAAAAGTGCTCACCAACGTCGATGGCGATCATGAAACAACAGGTCTACGAGCACCTTCATCAAGGCATGGGAGAGGCCGAATCTGAAGCAGCCAAATTGATGGTCGAAAGCTTCGGACGCCCCGACTTTGCAGAGGGTGTTCAATCGTTCGTCGAGAAGCGGCCGCCCTCTTTCTCACGCATCGGTGACAACTAAGCGTTACGCCATCCCGACTGAAAAGTCGTCGATCAACCGCTCGTAACCCGCTGCGCACCTCAGCACGTCAACGTCCGCCAACGGTGCACCAACCAGTTGAATACCCGCGGGCAAACCGGCCGAGGAGAACCCTGCGGGCATCGAGATCGCGGGGAGCCCGGCATACGATGCGTATATCGTGCACTCCATCCACCGGTGATAGGTATCCATTGCTCGGCCGTCGACTTCCGCTGGCCACCGCTGCTCAACATCAAATGGCCACACCTGAGCGGTGGGCAACGCAAGTAGGTCGAAGTCGCCACCGGCGGTGACGAACATCGAAACGATCTGTTCGTAGAAGGCGGTTCGGGTGGTCGCAGCACGCTGCAGATCAATCGCAGTCAAGGACAGACCCGACTCAGCTTCCCACCGAATCTCTTCTTTGATTTGGGCGGCAATCGCTTCACTCTTCAGCAAAGGGCCGTACGTCGCTGCGTTATAAGCGTGGCGGTTGTGTAACCAAGACGTCCACAGCGCATCGAGATCGACATCTAACGACGCAGGCACCACGACCGCACCATCGCCCTGCATCCGCTGTAACGCACGCTCGCAGGTCTCAAAAATTCCGGGTTCGGTCGCAAGGTGACCACCGAGATCTCCCAACCAGCCGATACGAACACCTGAAAGACTCCCTTGAAGATGCATCCGGCATGACTGAGGTGATGCCAACTCATCAAGTGTTCCTGGTAGCGCCGTCGGAACCCGAACATCCCACCCAGCTTGAGTGCCGAGCAACATCGCAACGTCGATCACTCGACGCCCCATCGGGCCATCGGTTACGCAGAGTGTTGAGTACGAGTCACCGCCATAATGCAATGGCACCCGACCGAAGCTCGGCCTAAAACCGACTACGTTGCACCAGCCTGCTGGGTTTCGAAGTGACCCCATGAAATCGCTGCCATCGGCAACCGGCAGCATTCGGGTTGCGAGCGCAACTGCGGCACCACCACTGCTGCCACCCGCCACTTTTGTCGAGTCATAAGGGTTGACCGTTGCACCGAACACCGGGTTGAACGTGTGTGAACCAAGGCCAAACTCAGGGACATTCGTCTTACCAATCAAGATCGCACCAGCTGACCGAATGCGCTCAACATGGAGGGCGTCGACATCGGGAACGAACTCCTTCAACAACGGAGAACCCTTCGTAGTGAGGAGCCCTTTAGTTTCCGCAAGATCCTTCACTGCATGCGGAAAGCCGTGCATCCAACCACGTGAGATTCCTCGATCGAGTTCGTCATCGCAGACCACGGACTCGGCAAGCAATTCGTCACGATCTCTCAACGACACGATGGCGTTGAGCGCGTCATTTCGAGCATCGATCCGATCGAGATAGGCCGACATCACCTCACGGCACGACACCGACCGATCATGAATCGCACCAGATAGCTCTGTCGCATCGAATGCCGTGATATTCACGACGACAGCATGCCACGGAATGGAGTGCGCGAAACTGTGTCGCATGAGCTCAGTGTCGTACTCTCCATGGTCGATTGAAGCCACCAACCTTCCAGTCCATGCGCGGAACCCCATTCACACCGATGAAGGCGGTCGCACCGCTGGATTTCCTTCTGCGTTGGTCGCCGGTGTCACGGTCTACGCCTATCTCTGCCACCTCCCTCTCGTCACTCATGGTCTGGCGTGGGTTCAACTTGGCGGAGGGGAGGTTCACTTCAAGCAACCGGTGTTTGATCGCGATCATGTTGCGGTAAGTGCGCGGATGTCAGATGACGAAACGCTGATTGAGGCGTACACCGACTCACCTCGACCGCGCGCTGTCTTACGACCAACACTAAACGCCGACGCCGCGCCCGCACTGCGCCCAGGCGACGACCTCGATCAGGTCACCATCGTCGCCGATACGCCATATGGGGCCGACTATGCGGTTCCCGCAGGTGACGATCTAAATCTCTGTCGCTCGGCCGGGGTTGTACATCCGGCAGTGTGGCCAGACCTGGCGAACGACATCATGCACAAACAACTCGCTCGCGGAAGTTGGGTGCACACGAGATCGATCATTCGTCACCATCGAGCGGTAGCTGTCGGAAGCGAAATCACCATCGTGTCACGGGTGATCGAACGGTTTTTTGCCCACGGAGAACGAGCAATCGTCGATATGCACTTCATGCACAACGATGACATCGTCACGTCGATTGAGCATGAGGCCATCGTCGACCTCTCGGTAACCCCCTAACTCGCACGTCGCCCCGAGCCGGTCGTGAAGGCCCCGCTCGGGTACGTTCAGCACAAGGAGGCGATTGCAGTGAACCCACCAATTCCACATGAGATTCCCGGAGAGTTACAACAACTGCTCAGCCAGCTTGATGACTTCATCGAGTCAGAAGTCCGACCGCTGGAAGAGTCGAATGACAACATCCGATTCTTTGATCATCGAAGGGAAGATGCCCGCACCGACTGGGAACGTGGTGGCCTTCCAAACGACGAGTGGGAAGACCTTCTCCACCAAACAAAGCGCATGGCTGACGCGGCCGGCTTCTACCGCTACCCCTTCCCTGCTGAATATGGCGGAAGTGAAGGAACCATTTACGGCATGGCGGTCATTCGCGAACATCTTGCTCGCCGTGGCCTCGGCCTTCACAACGACCTTCAAAACGAACACTCGATCGTCGGCAACAACGTCGGGCTATTGCTGATGATCAACTACGGCACTGAAGAGCAAAAAGCCGACTGGGTAGATGACCTCGCCGAGGGTCGCCGAGGTTTCGCATTTGGCATCACCGAACCCGAACACGGGTCAGATGCCACCCATATGGACACTCATGCTGTGAGAGACGGTGATGAATGGATCATTAACGGTGAGAAAACGTGGAATACCGGCATTCACAAGGCCGACTGCGATCTTATTTTTGCAAGAACGAGTGGAGCCGCTGGCGACGGTGACGGCATCACCGCATTTCTGGTGCCAACCAACTCACCTGGCTTTGAGATTCTCGAATATCTCTGGACTTTCAATATGCCCACCGACCACGCCCACATCAGGCTCACCGATGTTCGGGTACCCCACTCCGCAATATTCGGGGGCGAGGGCAAAGGCCTGCAGGTCGTGCAGCACTTCTTCAACGAAAACCGCATTCGCCAAGCAGCGTCAAGTCTTGGTGCCGCCCAATTCTGCATCGATGAATCGGTGAAGTACGCCCGTGAACGCAAACCGTTTGGGAAAGCCTTGTCGACCAATCAGGCGATTCAGTTCCCCCTTGTCGAACTCCAAACGCAGTGTGAAATGTTGCGAGCACTGATCCATAAAACCGCGTGGCTCATGGATGAACACGGCGCATTTAGCCAGTCAGACAAGGTTTCAATGTGCAATTACTGGGCTAACCGTTTGTGTTGCGAATCGGCCGATCGTGCCATGCAGGTACATGGCGGCATTGGCTACAGCCGCCACAAACCGTTCGAGCACATCTATCGCCACCATCGTCGCTACCGAATCACCGAAGGTGCAGAGGAAATCCAAATGCGGCGGGTTGCCGGATACATGTTTGGCTACATGAATCAGCAAGCCCCGAAGGGCGTCGCCAGCGTGAAGGGCTGAAATGCATCAGCCACCTTCCGCTGCTGATCTGCTTCGAACTGTTGCGGAAACATTGGCCGGCGACGTCGTGCCATCAACGAGTGGACCTGCTCAGCATCAGGCGCGGGTTGCAGCAAATATTGCATCAATCGTTGCCCGAGAGCTCGAGTTAGGCCCAGAGGTTCGGTCTCGTCAGCACGACCTCCTTCGCGAGATCGGCGGTGAAGAAATCAGCCATGAAGCAGACCTCGCCGCGGCTGTCGCTGCCGCACTTCGAAAAGGAGCTGCCGATAGCGATGAAGAACATGAACGGGTGAGGATGCTGCTCACTGAGATCGTTCGCGGTGACCTTTCAATATCGAAACCGGGCTATGACGACTGGAACGGCGAATGACAGGCAGTGACCGCGATCAGGCTTCGAACCGTCTATCGCATTGGTTGACGACTCAAACCGGATCCGACGTCACCGTTGCCGATCTCGATGCTGTTTCCGCAGGCGCGCGTCGATTCAACGCTCTCTTCACTGCGAACACGGCAAACTCGTCAACTCGCTTCGCCCTCACGATGATTCCGACAGCGTCAATTCAGTTGCTCGACATCGCTGACGAGGCCACCGTTCGACAGCTCGCCGAGTCTGCCGGCGTGCCGGTGCCCCACATCCATCATGTCTGCAGCGATGAGTCGGTTCTCGGAGGACCCTTTTTCATTTCAATTGCGGTCGATGGCGAAACCGTCCCTCGTCGTGTCTTGCGGCTCATCGCAGAACACGACCGACTTGGTTCTCAGATCACACAGCAAATCGGCACTGCCCTTGCGCAACTTCACTCTGTGCCTGAATCTCAAGCGCCGCGCTCACTCCTTCCTGACACCGGTTTCGCTCCGATCGCCCACGCCATCAGTCAAGTTGAAGAAGGCCTTGAGCAGCTGCTCACACCATCACCAGTGTTTTCGTTCTGCGCCCGATGGCTCGAGCGCAATGCGCCGACAGAGCCCACCGAACAGACCATCGTCCACAGCGATGTGCGCAACGGCAACATCATCGTTGGCACTGACGGCCTCCGAGCGATCCTCGACTGGGAAGGCAGCCGAATCGGTGACCGAATCGAAGATCTCTCATGGACAACGCAACGCATGTGGCGGTTTCGTGAAGATCATTTACCCATCGGCGGATTCGGCACCATCGACGATCTTCGTTCGGCTTATATCGAACATGGCGGTGAGTGGGATGACGACCGGTTTCGCTGGTGGCGGGTGCTACTCACCGTCCGCTGGGGGCTAGGGATGGCTGGCCAGTCGCGTGCGCACCTCGACGGATCTTTCCGCTCAATTGTGATGTCAGCAAGCGCTCGCCGGATGGCAGAACTCGAATTCGACGCCCTGCAACTTCTTCGGTGATGCTGCAGCGTTAACCGAGACCGAGTTCGGTAATCGTGTCGTCACGCAATTGGCGCTTCAACAACTTGCCTGAGCCGGTTCGCGGAAGCGGCTCTGTCATCGTGGTGATGTAACGCGGAATCTCATACTTCGCAAGGTGTTCAACGAGATACTCACGCAATTCTGTTTCGTCAAAATCTTCAGCGACGTAAATCGTCGTTCCAACCTCTTCGCCAAGTCGCTCATCGGGAACTGAATACACGGCTGCTTCGATCACCTTCGGATGCGACGAGAGGGCTGCCTCAACACCTCCGCAACCAATGTTCTCTCCACCGCGAATAATGAGGTCTTTAATGCGATCAACAATGAACAGGTGTCCGTCGGTATCGATATAAGCAACGTCACCGGTCTTAAACCAGCCGTCTTCAACGAACGAATCTGCGGTGGCCTCTGGTTTATTCCAGTACTCACGGAACATCGATGGTCCACGAACCTGCAGTTCGCCGCGCTCGCCCGACGGCAACTCGATTCCGTTGTCGTCAACCACCCTTAAGTCGATCACGCACAACGCAGGGCCAGAGCTCAAACGTCGCTCAGAGTATTCGGCCCCGAAAATGATGGTGCCGATCGCATTCGTCTCCGTCATTCCCCAACCAGTGTTTGGCAGAGCCTTTTCAAATGTGTCATCGATTTGTCCAACCTGTTCGGGTGGACGAGCCGCCCCACCGCCGCCAACGCTCAACAACGATGAAAGATCGCGGCCCTCTGACTGTGCAACTCGAACAAGGTCACCGCTTACTGCAGGTGGGCCCGTAAATGTGACAATGCGTTCTCGTTCAATCAGCTCCGCTGCAACCGACGCATCCCACTTATACATCGCAACGAGCTTGCGTTGACCTCGGAAACTCGCCAAGAACACTGCGTGGAGCCCCAACACATGAAACAACGGAATTCCAAGCAATGAAGCGGGCACCAAACCCGAACCTTCTTCGGGTGCGACAACATTTCCTGGCCGCTCAGTCAATGCCCCGTACTCAACTTCCCATGCCATGAGCGCAACGATGACGTTGTGGTGGCTCGAAAGCACCCCTTTGGGATGTCCGGTTGAACCTGAGGTATACAAAATAAGTGCCGAGTCTGTGGGCGCAATATCAGCCTCAGGCATTGGCACAGAACCAATTTCTGCCATGCGGCCAGCAAGCTCAACCTTTGCAGCAGGTGAACCTGTATGACGTACCGCAACGATCTGAAGACCTTCAATCGGCTCCGCCATTGATTCGAGCAACGCCAAACGTTCGGCATCGGCAAAAAGAACCTTCGCTCCGGAGTCGGTGAGCCCATATGCCATCTCATCAGCGTTCCAGAGCGAGTTCATCGCAACCGCGATGGCGCCTACCGACGTGGCCGCAGTAAATGCCAGCATCCACTCGGGGTAATTGCGCATCGAGATCGCCACTCGATCGCCCTTGCGCACTCCAAGGTCATGAACAAGTAGGTGGCCGATGGTCGCAGCGTCTTTCCAGAACTCAGCAAATGTCCATCGCTGATCCTCAGCGACAACAAACTCGACATCACTTACTGCGTCTTCGTACACCTGACGGAGCGATGTCGGGGCGTTCACGAAGGTTTGCACCGGCCCGCGAATGTCTTCCCGGTCGACCAATTCATACGGCTCTCCTACCGCAGTTATTCGCGCAAACGCATCAAGACGTTGGTGTACCAACGAGTCAGACATATTGAGCCCCTCCCTCGCCCACAACGTAGTTCAGGAGGCCGATTCCTGAAGCAATCGGATGCGCTAACCCCGATAAATGTCGCGGGTGGTGCGATCACTACCGTGATGTACGTAATTCTTGTCAACTACCTCATCTTTGGGAGATCACGATGGGTGCAGAACCAACACTGGCGTGGACGCTGCGGCGACCTGCCGCACAATACGCAAACAAAGTCGCAACCATTGACCGGGGCACCGGTGAGCGTCGCATCTGGTCAGAGGTGGCTGACCGGGTAAATGGTCTGGCATCGGGTTTGCTCGGCCTTGATCTTGAAATTGGTGACCGTGTTGGAGCGCTCATGCTCAACAGTGGTCGGCATTTCGAATTGTGGTTTGCCATTCCAGGAGCAGGCATGGTGATGAACGACCTCAACTATCGCCTCGCCGAAGAAGAACTCGCCTTCATTTGTAGTGATTCAGACGTCAAGGTGTTGTTTGTCGATGACAACTACCTCGACGTTGGCCGAGCGCTCCTTCAACGTGTCGACTCACTCCACACGCTTATATGGACCGGCCCCGGAGATTCCGCCCCGGAAGGTTGCATTGCATACGAGGCGCTTGTTGCAACGCCTCTCGTCGATCTTCCTCCACAACACCACGATGGGCTCGCAGCAATCTTTTACACCGGCGGAACAACAGGGCTTCCGAAGGGGGCGATGCTCACCCATCGGAACCTCACCGCAAATGCAATGCACGGAGTCGGGGTGATGGGGCTCACTCATCGCGATAGGTACCTCCACGCAGGTCCCCAATTTCATCTCGCCGATGGATCAATGACCTATGCAATTTCATGGGTTGGTGGCTCACATGTATTCATTCCTGCATTCGAACCGACTGCCACCGTCTCAGCGCTCGCCGATGAGCACTGCACAACCACGTTGCTTGTGCCGACCATGCTCGGCATGGTGCTCGCGGGTGGAGCCCTCGACGGCGCTGACCTCACGGCACTAAGGGCGCTGATGTACGGCGCGTCGCCCATGCCTGAAGAAGTTCAACGACGTGTTGCTGAAGGCTTCGGCTGCGAGTTGTACCAGTTGTATGGAATGACCGAGGCATCCCCAATCGCAACCTCCATGGATGGGGAAGATCACCGTCGTGGAATGGCAGGAGAAGAACCATATGCCAGTCGCCTCCGATCAGCCGGTGCTCCTGTGCCCGGGGTTCGCTGTGAGGTCCGCCGCGAAGATGGATCGCTCGCCGACGTTGGCGAACCCGGCGAAATTTATATCCAGGGCCCGAACATCATGACCGGATACTGGAACAGGCCCGAAGAAACCGCTCACGCACTCGTCGACGGTTGGTATCGCTCTGGTGACGTCGCCTGGCAAGACGCCGATGGCTACCTCTATGTCGTTGACCGTGCTAAAGACATGATCATCTCAGGGGGAGAGAACATCTACACCTCCGAAGTCGAGAACGCCGTCTACCTTCACCAAGGCGTGGCCGAAGCCGCCGTCTTCGGTATCCCTCATGACAAGTTCGGTGAAACCGTACACGCCGAGGTCGTGCCCAAGCCTGGCGCAACCATCACTGAAGAAGAACTCATCGAGCACTGTCGCGCTCACATAGCTGGTTATAAGTTGCCTCGATCGGTGACATTCAGAGCCGCAGATGATCCTCTGCCAAAGTCTGGCGCAGGAAAAATTTTGAAACGCGATCTCCGCGAACCTCACTGGGTCGGACGAGATCGTCATGTTGGCTAGCGACCTCTCCCTCTGACGGGATGCACAGGCGTTAACGACGACTACGGTTCATCTATGGCAGATGTCGCATCACTTGTGAATGGAGTTTCTGAACTCGTTCAGATACCGAGTGTGAACCCGTTGCAGTCCCACGATCCAGCTCTTGCTGGTGAACGACAACTTGCCGAACATCTCGCCAACCGTGCAGAGGATCTCGGTGCCGATGTCGAACTCGACAATGTGGTCGATGATCGGCCGAATCTCATTGCAAAGTTTGAAGGTGAGCGTCCCGACACGATTGTGATTGACGTTCATCTCGACACTGTCGCAGTCGGCCATATGACCGATGACCCGTTCGACGGGCGCGTCGAAAATGGCCGTGTCTACGGGCGAGGCGCGGTCGACACCAAGGCGACGTTCGCCGTCGTGCTCGATGTGTTGTCTCAACTCCGCAACGACGGTCGGCGACCAGGCCCCACCGTTCATCTTGTGGGAACCGTCTCAGAAGAAATGGGCGGACTGCTCGGGGCCCGCCACCTTGCGTCACGCCTTCAAGACGATGGCCATCACATCGACCGCATGATCATTGCTGAGCCAACGATGTGCGCTCCAGTGCACGGCCATAAAGGTGGAGTGGGGCTCGAAATCTGCGTTCACGGCCACGCCGCACACTCATCGCGTCCTGAGCTTGGCGCCAACGCAATTACAGCAGCTGCCCGCATCATCGCTGCGCTCGACAGCGAGCAGTCGCGACTTGACACACTTGATGCCGCAACCGCTGTTGGTCGAGGCACCGTTTCTGTCACGGAAATTGGCGGTGGTGCCGCACGCAACATCATTCCCGATCTCTGCACGCTCTATGCCGGTCGACGTATCGCCCCGGGAGAAGATCCTCTAGCGGTGTACGAAGCATTGAAAGCTCTTGTCATCTCGGCTGGCGAGCCGCTGCAGGTCGACGTCGAAATGGCAAACGGCACTGCGTTTCCTGCCTTTTATACCGACCCTGACGATGACTTTATACAACTCCTTGCCGGACTCTCAGAGCGGGTACCCGAGACCGTGACGTATGGCTCTAACTGCCTTGCATATGACGAGATCACCGCGTCAAAAGTGCTCTTTGGTCCGGGTTCGATCGACCAAGCCCACCAAGCGGTTGAATGGGTCGAGATTGACGAACTCATTAATGCATCGTCGGTGTATCGCAAATTACTTAGCGCCTAGGAACCTTCGCCTACCCACGACGGCGACGCTACCTGGCAGCAATCTTCAGATTCAGAATCACTTTGCTACGTTCGTCAGCGTGGGTTCAAAGCACGTACGGAGTGAGCGGTGAAGGCTGCTGTCATCGGGTCAGGAATGGCCGGCATTCTTGCCGCAATTGAACTGAAGAAAGTTGGCATCGAAGTTGTCGTCTTCGAGAAAGCCTCCCGGCTTGGCGGAACATGGCGAGACAACTCGTACCCGGGGCTGTCGTGTGACGTCCCTGCGCACTCGTACACGTTTTCGTTTGCTCGCAACCCTGAATGGTCACAGCACTATGCACCTGGACCAGAAATTCGCGAGTACTTTGAACGAGTCGCCGATGAGTTCGGTATCACCACCTGCATTCGTTTCAACAGCGAGGTTGTCTCGCTTGTTTGGGAGGACACACGCTGGAAACTTGAAACGAGCGATGGATTCGTTGACGAGTTTCCCTACGTGTTCGCTGCAACCGGGGTGTTGCACCACCCGAATGTTCCAGAGTTCGACGGCATCGAAGAGTTTGGTGGAGCTGTCTTCCACTCGGCCCAATGGGACCATTCCGTTCCGCTTGATGGCAAGAAGATTGCGGTTATCGGTACCGGTTCGACTGCGGTACAGATCACCTCGGCGCTCGTCGACAGAGTGAGCGAGTTCGCGCTCTTTCAACGCAGCGCCCAGTGGGTCTTACCAGCACCTAACCCTAAGTTCTCCGATGAGGAGCGCGCCGAATTTCGAAGTGACCCTGAGGCGCATGAAGAGTACGTTCGCGAGCTCGCCATCACGATGTTTCAGCGGACATCTTCTGCTGTCACCGAACTCAATTCGATTGAGCATCAAAAGATTGCTGCGCTCTGCCGACGGAACCTCAACACAGTGGTCAACGATGACCTGAGAGAGCATTTGACTCCCGATTACGAACCGATGTGCAAGCGCCTCATCGTGTCGCCTGATTTTTACGAAAAGATCCAACGGCCACACGTGCAATTGGTGACCTCAGGAATTGATCGGTTCACTTCGACCGGAATTCGAACGAATGACGGTACAGAACATGAGTTTGATGTCATTGTGCTCTCCACTGGTTTCCGATCAGACCAATTTATTCGCCCCACTCGTGTCGTCGGAGTCGATCACGTCGACCTAGACGATGTGTGGTCGCCAACGCCGCTGGCCTACCTCTCTGTCATGGTTCCAGGCTTTCCTAACCTCTTCATGTTGAACGGCCCTAACGGCCCTATCGGTAACTTCTCTCTTATCGAAATCGCTGAGCGGCAGATGTCGTATTGCATGCAACTCATCTCTGAACTCGGTCGATCGGGTGCACAGGCTGTCGCACCAACCGCTGGAGCGACGGAGGCGTTTGAAGATGAACGGCGTGCCGCAGCGCAGAACACCATTTGGATGTCAGGCTGCAATAGTTGGTATCTCGACGCAACAGGTGTTCCTGCATCGTGGACGTTCAGTTACGACCGTTTTGTTGACGAAATGAATGCACCCGACCTGTCGGCATTCGTCCTCTCATAGTTGGGCCCCATACGCATGCCTGGCGTCACCAGCACACACCCAGTGAGGTACCCGTTGTGCTTGGCAACACCCTCGCTTTGGGTCAACCTCGGTAGGGCTCATGCTTTCGCCACTCAATCGGTAAGCGTTCACGATCTACGATGACGTCATGGACATCGGCGCACTCATTTTCCCGACCGACAAGACGATCCGACCCGATCGGCTTGGAACCGCTCTTGAAGAGCGCGGTTATGACTCGCTGTGGGTTGCGGAACATACCCACATCCCATTGACGCGCAAGACGCCATACCCGGCCGGAGGCGAGCTGCCTGATTTTTATAAGCGAACGATGGACCCGTTCGTTGCGCTCTCGGTGGCTGCGACAGCGACAGCGACACTCAAACTTGGCACCGGAATCTGTCTAGTAAATCAGCACCACGCAATAAACCTTGCGAAACAGTGCGCGTCAGTTGACCTTGTCTCTAACGGCCGGTTTCTCTTCGGAGTTGGCGTTGGTTGGAATGAAGATGAAATGGAGCATCACGGCGTCGATCCTTCCAAGCGTCGCTCGACAGCGCGCGAACGAATCCTCGCAGTCAAAGAATTGTGGTCTCAAGAAGAGGCTGAATTCCATGGCGATTATGTCGACTTCTCGCCAAGCCTGAGTTATCCGAAACCAGTGAGTAACCCGCCCGTCATCATGGGAGGTTCAGGTGGACCGGTGACGTTCAAACACGTCGTCGAGTATTGCGATGGATGGATGCCGATTCACGGCCGAGCTGACCCACTGGAAAAAATTGATCTGCTCCACCAAATGGCCAAAGACGCAGGCCGAGACCCAGCATCGATTGAGTTAACAATTTATGGGTGCCCAATGGATGAAGACATCGTTGAGCACTACCGCGCAGCGGGGGCGCAGCGGGTTGTCTTCTGGCTGCCCGCCACCGCTGAATCTGAGGTGTTGGAAGCCGTCGAACGCGGCGCCGCCTTCATCGACTAATTACATCAAAGTTGCAACAAAGGAAACAACGGGTCGTTCATCTCTGCCCCCGCAGGTAGCCGGGATGCGAGCCCGGGAAATTCAGGTGACGTCGCCCACTGGCGCGGAGCGTGCACCATGTCGTCTCCGAGAAAGCGCAGCGATAACACCCTGCGCCGGAGTGGGCCCGGGTTACCGGCAGCCGTGTGGAGCGTTTGCATGTGGAAGCAGACAACATCGCCAAGGTCGAGCTCCCAACCGATCACTCGAGGGTCGTCACCTTCGATGACCGGTAGTTCACTCAGGCTTCCCTCAGGAAACCACTCGGCCTGCTCATCGAGAAATGTCCTTGGCATATACCAAGGACCATGGTGTGATCCGGAGAGAAACTCAAGTGACACTGCCCGCGGTACAAGGTCGACCGGGATCCACACGCTGACGTTCTGCCGACCTTCAACGTTGTAATACGGGATGTCATGATGCCACGGAGTTCGTTGCGACGTTCCCGGTTCTTTGACCAGCATGTGGTCGTGGAAGAACCGCACCCGCTGCGAGCCCATCAACTCCGCTGCGAGTTGAGAAAGCACAGGTAAATAAACCACCTGTTCGACTTGGGGTATGCGTTGCCAGGAACAGAAATCTTCGATGAATGATCCGTCGCCATCAGCGCTTGCTCGCTTTGCGCGAGGAGAAAGATCGTTGAGGTTCGCCTCAATCGCAGCAGTCACCATGCTGACTTCTTCAGGGCTAAGAACTCCGCGAACAACTACCGCTCCGTGTTGTTCGTAATCGGCGCGAAGTGTCATGTGAAGAGTCTCCCACGATCGCCGGTGAACATCGTCGTCGTTTTGCGTCGAAGCTCTTAACGTGACGCTGGAGAAACGTTGGTTTACCGAGCTCGCTCCTCGGCAATCCGACGCTTCGTTGCGGTCCACGAACAGATTGAGCAAGCAGTCAGGTCGTGATGGCGCGCCGGGCAGTACTCCCGGCCAAAGAAAATGATCTGAAGGTGACGTCGGTTCCACGTCTCTTTGGGAAACACCGCCTTTAAGTCACGCTCAGTTCGTTCAACTGTTGATTCGTTCGACAACCCCCATCGCGCGGCCAAGCGATGGATGTGCGTGTCGACCGGAAACGCTGGATGACCAAACGCCTGCGACATCAACACACTCGCTGTTTTGTGGCCCACGCCGGCAAGCGATTCAAGAAACTCCCAATCATCGGTGACCTCCCCACCTGCTTCGAGAACCTGCTTAGCCATCCGATGAAGATTTTTTGCCTTAGTCGGGGCAAGACCGATCTCACGGATAAGGCTCAGAATCTCATCTGGTTCAAGGAGGGCCATTTGCTGGGGTGTGCTTGCGCGAGCAAATAATGCAGGCGTCACCTCATTCACCTTTTTGTCAGTGGTCTGCGCAGAAAGTGCAACTGCAACGAGCAACTCGTACGGGCTTGAATGGTCGAGAGGGATCGGCGGATCTGGGTAAAGATCATCGAGGATCTCCCCAATAAGGTCAGCTTTCTCTTGACGACGCATCGCAATGAACGCTAGCCACAAACACTCAGAACGATGCTCGCTAGCATCGTCCCATGGCAATGAGTGGCAGGTGCCTCTGCGGGCAAGTTACGTACTTCATCACCGGTGATCTCCTGCGAACAGCCGTGTGCCACTGCGACCACTGTCAACGACAAAGCGGGGGAGCATTCTCGGTCAACCTGGTAACCGCCGCCGAAAACTTTTCACACAAGGGAACAATGAGAATGTTCGGCGACCCTGGTGATGACCCATCAGGGACGGTTCACGTTGAACGACATTTCTGCGGGAACTGTGGCTCGCCAATCATTTCAATCCCTACCGGACGACGTGAAATTGTCATTGTGAAGTCAGGAACTCTCGACGATAAGTCAACCGTCTCGCCCGATGTCGAGGTCTGGTGCGAAAACAAGCAACCGTGGGTGATCATGCCCGAGCTCGAAGTTTCAAAAGGACGCGAGTAACAGCCGATCGGGCCCAAAACCGCACAGCATCATGAACGTCGTCAGTCTTGTACCTTCGGTTACCGAAACGCTGAGTGCGTGGGGCATCACGCCAATTGCGTGCACGAAATATTGTGAGCGGCCCGATCTTCATCATGTTGGTGGAACAAAGAACCCTCAGGTTGAGGCCATTGTTGCGCTCGCACCCGACCTCGTTGTCGTCGACGCACAAGAAAACCGGCTCGAGGACTACACAGCCTTCACAGACGCTGACCTCAACGTGTTGGCGCTTGACGTCGTCTCGCTCGAGTCACTAAACGTCGATCTTCAGCGGCTCGCTAAGGCAGTTGGTCATGAACATCCTGTCGATGAAGTACCCCAGGTTTTGCCGCTCAACCAACGAGCATTCGTTCCAATTTGGCGGCGACCGTGGATGTCAATCGGCGCGGACACGTTCGGATCTCGACTGCTCGAAGCGATAGGCATCACAAATATTTGCTCTGAGTCGGAATCGAATTACCCCGAGCTTGACCTTTCGACCGTCGCCGAGTTACAACCGAACCTCATCATCGTTCCGTCCGAGCCGTACGAGTTTGACGATGCTCACCTAGAAGAGTTCGCCAACATCGCTCCAGCAGTTCGCGTCGATGGTAGGGACCTGTTCTGGTGGGGAGCGCGAACTCCAGAGGCGATTCAACGGCTACACGACGCGCTCCACCCATTCGCATAGAAGCACCGTGGGCAAAGATGGCGACATGCCACCACAACCACTCCCCGGTAAAACCGCTCTCGTCCGCTCCTTTACCCCAGCAGACCCCTCACGTATCCCTGTTGGTCGCCTCGGGTCAACCAACGAAATTTCGGACGTCGCCTGCATGCTCGCAACGAACGCCTACATCACGGGCCAAACCGTTAGCGTCAACGTTGGCGTGTACTTCACGTCATAGGCGACGAGAACAACGAGGGGTCTCGGGAATAGCAATGCGTCAAACGGGTTGAGATCTGTGTGACCACCATTTCTGCCACCCCAGAGCGACTGCAAAACTTACGGGCGTGGAACCTTGCGCTTACCGCTCTTCATCTTGTCCAAGCCATTGTCATTGTCCTCATTGCAGGCAACTTTGCAATCAATGTCACCTCCACATTTCCTGAGGGGCCTCCGGGTACCCGAATTCCTCTTGCGGAACCTCTCTTCGGGGCGCGCATCGGTGTCGTCATCGGTCTGTTTTTACTGTTGGCTGCTATTGATCACTTCGTCACAGCCACCGTTGCGCGGTCGACCTATGAATCAGATTTACGATCGGGCATAAATCGTTTTCGATGGGTTGAGTACTCGATCAGTGCCACCCTCATGGTGCTGCTCATTTCCGCGTACTCAGGAATCACCAGCATCTCCGCCCTCCTCGGCATTACTGGCGCGAATGTTGCGATGATCCTCTTCGGATGGATTCAAGAACGCGATAATCCTTCTGGTCGATCATCAACATCAATGATGGCGTTCTGGTTCGGTACCGTTGCCGGCCTCGCTCCTTGGGCTGCAATCGTCGTCAACGTCATCGGTTCCGAAACCATCCCGGGATTCGTCTACGGAATCGTCATTACCGAAGCAATCCTATTCTTCAGTTTCGGACTCAACCAATGGCTGCAATACCGCGGCGTCGGACGCTGGAATGACTACCTCTATGGCGAGAAGGTGTACCTCGTTCTCAGCCTCGTTGCGAAGTCAGTCCTCGCTTGGTTTATCTATTTCGGATCACTTGCCAACTGAGTCAGGCGATACGGGCCGTTCTGGCCCAAGCTGCTACTGCAGTGACGGCGGCAGGTGTCCGGTGCCTCGCTCCCTGAGTTCTTCAGCGTCGCAGATTCGACATCGAGTTTCTACATGCATTGCGGTAATCGACATTTGTGTGCCTCGCGAACGCTCGATGAGTGGGACCGGATGCGCGACAACGTCGGTTGAGCCACAACGCTCGCAATGTGGTGCGGCCGGGCGGTCCCAACTGAGAGAGCATCCACTGCACGTAATGGTGATGGCGGCATCGTTGCGCTCACCAAAGAGATGCTCGTCGGTTTCGCAGTTTGGACAACTGATGTCGAGTGACATACCACAAGGTTAGGCCTGCGTGTCTCGCACTCGGTGACGATCACTGGGTAGTGGTGTCACCATCGCTATTACCCCTGAGATCACCGGTAACACCACAACGAGACGAGCTGCGCTCGTGTACGAACCAGCCCAGTCGGCAAGAAGAGAAAACACGAATGGCGCTATTGCGGTTGAGATCACCATCACCGATGTCATCCGCCCGCGCCATGTGCCGAGGGTTTCTCTGCCAATCCATCGAGCCAGCAACGCGCCTTCACTCGCCGCCATCGTGGCAGCTGCCGACCCCAACGCAATACCGAATCCAACCGCCCCAATCGCCGAGTTCACGAAGGTAAGTGAAAGCACTGCGATCGTCAACGTCAACATGCTGAAGGGAACAACGATGCGACTCGGTACACGATCAACCAACCTGCCAACGACAAGTGCAACCAGTGCCGATGCAACGCTCTGTGGAAGAAAGTTGGTCGCTGCCGCAGCTGCCGAAAGACCACGTTCGCCGAGCACAGCAATCTGATGAAACGCAAACGCTGTTGAAACAAACCCAGTCGTCGCATACCCGAACGTGACGACGAGAAACCCGTTCCGACGCAGATGGCGGGGTTCATCTATTGCTGCGGACCCGTCGACAGCCTTTTGCTCATCCGTATGAGGATGTTCAAGTCGCAACCGACGGATCACCCCGACCATCACGAGACCCACCAAAACAACGACAACACCTTCGAGTATCCAAGTTGCTTGCCAACCAATTCGTGGAATAACTCTTGCGGCGATGAACGGAGTGAGGGCGATCGTTGACCCTCCCAGCGCAGTAAGGAGCCCGAGGGCAGCACCCCGCCGGTGTATAACGTTTTTTGCAACAAACACCGACGCAGCAAGCGGCATACCTGTTTGGCCAAACGATCGCAATCCGTAAATAGCGACCGTCAACATCACCAAATGTGTCGACACCGCAGCCAGCACCGTTGCAAGGCAAAGCCCGAGCGCGACCCTCGGCACCACTTTTGCAACGCCTCGCCGGTCGATAACACGCCCAAGCCACGTTCCTGTGGTTGACGCAGCCAGCGTTCCGAGCAAATACGCAAATGTCAGTTGCCCTCGGGTGACATCAAGATTCTCGGTAAGCGGGTCGACAAAGACAGAAAAACCAGCCGTCTGACCTGGGCCTGACAATGCGATCAACACGGCACCAGTGCCGATTATCGATCGTCGTTGTTGCTGGGGTGTCGCCACAACTCTCCCTTTGAGGCGGTCCGAACCTACTCAGTGCGGGCGCTTAATTGGTGAAAGTCTGTAGTGCCCCGCTCTCATCTGCCAAGCGAGCCAACAGCGGCGACAGATCCCAGTGCGATCCACCAAGCGACGCAGAGTAATGACGGATTCGCTCAACAATCTCAGCAACACCAACCGAGTCAGCCCAGTGCATTGGACCACCCCGGTACAGAGGCCAGCCGTAACCGTTCACCCAAACAACGTCAATATCACTACCGCGAATTGCAATCTTCTCTTCGAGAATCTTCGCTCCCTCATTGACCATCGGGTACACACAGCGTTCGAGCACCTCTTGGTCGGTCACCTCACGCTGCTCCACACCTTGGGCGATGGCAAAGTCTTTGATGAGTTGCTCAACTTCTGGGTCGGGGGCTGATGCCCGAGTATCAGGGTCGTAGGTGTAGTAGCCACGACCGTTCTTCTGTCCGCGACGACCGTTCTCACAGAGCACTTCTCGCACCGTTGAACTCGACGAGGTTGCCTCGTTCCAGCCAATGTCGAGGCCCGCTAGATCCATCATGGCGAATGGTCCCATTGGGAAACCAAAGTCGTACAACACTCGGTCAATTTGTGCTGGCGTTGCTCCCTCAAGAATCATCCGGTCGGCCTCAGCGCCACGCATAAACAGCATCCGGTTACCGACAAAGCCGTGACAGACGCCGACGAGCACGGCGATCTTGTTCACCCGCTTTGAGATTGCCATTGCGGTCGCAACGGTCGTGTCGGACGACTTTGCACCGCGCACAACCTCGAGGAGTTTCATCACATTAGCCGGTGAGAAGAAGTGCATCCCGATCACGCTCTCCGGGCGTGATGTGACCGACGCGATCTCATTGACATCAAGCGCAGAAGTATTTGACGCCAAAATCGCCCCCGGCTTACAGATCTGATCAAGCTCAGCAAAGATCGTCTTCTTCAACGCCATGTCTTCAAAGACTGCTTCGATGACAAGATCGCAATCAGCAAAATCTTGTTTGTCGGTCGACCCCGTGATGAGCGCCATCCGCTCCCCAACAGCCGACGCCGGGATTGAACCATTCGATGCCGAACGCTCATAGTTCTTCCGCACCACCGCAAGACCGCGATCGAGGCTTTCTTGATCACGCTCAACAATGGTGACAGGAATCCCAACGTTCGCGAAGTTCATCGCAATGCCACCGCCCATCGTGCCGGCACCGAGTACACCACAATGCTTGACGTCAACAATTGGGGTATCCGATGGAACATCTGGAACCTTGTTGGCGGCGCGCTCAGCAAAGAATGCGTAACGCTGGGCTGCTGACTGGGGTCCAGTCATGAGTTCATTGAACAAACGACGCTCGACGGCAAGACCTTCGTCGAACGACAGATTGGATGCGGCCTCAATGCATTGAATGTTGTATTCGGGCGCGAGGAAGCCGCGAGTCTTGCGGGCAATTGACGCCCTGAAGTTCGCAAAGACTTCGGTGTTACCGCGAGCCTCAAGCACCTTTTCATCACGGTCACGCACTCGTGCAAGCGGCATATTCTCAGCAATCGCTCGACGCGCAAACGCAATCGCTGCTTCTCGTAGATCCCCTTCAGTAACCTCGTCAACGAGCCCTGCCTCACGAGCCTCAGCAGTGCCAATATGTCGACCTGACGTCATCATCTCAAGAGCCTTCGGAACTCCGGCTAGGCGAGGCAATCGCTGCGTGCCTCCTGCTCCAGGCAGCAGCCCGAGATTGACCTCTGGCAAACCAAACTTCGCTCCCGAGACGGCCACCCGGTAGTGCGCGCATAACGCAACTTCGAGGCCTCCGCCAAGGGCGGTGCCGTGGATTGCGGCGATCACCGGGATTGGGGCGTTCTCCATCGCATCTTGAACCTCTTGGAGGCTGGGGCCCTGTGGAGCCCCGCCGAATTCGCTGATGTCGGCACCGGCAATAAAGGTGCGCCCCTCGCAGAAGAGAACGATGCCTGCTGCTCCATTGTTAACTGCGCTGGTCATGCCATCGAGCAACCCCTGGCGGACATGCCAACTCAGCGCATTTACCGGCGGATTGTCAACAATGACCAGGGCGATCTCGCCATCAGTCTCAAGACGGACAGTTTCAGTTAGTTGCGTCATGCCTTAAGTCAAACAGTTTGGGGCTGGCCACACGGCATTGAGTTTCATCAGACCACCGGTGAAACAGTGCTCGGCACCGACCCTCATCAACCAACAACTGGTGGGCGAGGGGGGACTTGAACCCCCACGTCCTTACGGACACTGGCACCTGAAGCCAGCGCGTCTGCCATTCCGCCACTCGCCCGAGTAAGCACTGTGAATCTATCGCCTTGATCACAACCGACCCACCGAGGCGGTTACGTCGATAACTTGGAGTTTGTGAGTGTCCTTCGAGTTCAACGCTGGTCAGAAATGGATGTCGCTGCCCGACAGCAGATTCTCCATCGCGGCCTCGACGACATTTTTGAGCCCTCGCTACGGGCATCTATCGGAGAGCTCATCGATGACGTTCGTGAACGAGGCGACGAGGCGGTCTGTGATGCTCTCGATCGCTTTGATGGCATTACCGTGTCCCCCGACGCTCTGCGGCTCAGCGATGACGAGTATGAATCGGCAACTGTTTCACAAGAGGTTGCATCCGCTATTCGCGATGCGATCGCACATCTCCGAATCTTCAATGAGCATCAACTCGAACACTCATCGTCATGGTCATTCGAGAGTGAACCTGGCCTCACCGTCGGTGAGAAGATCACACCGATTACCTCTGCCGGGCTCTTCACGCCATCGGGTAAAGCGTCGTATCCGAGCGTGACATATCAACTCGCCGTTCCTGCGATTGTCGCTGGTGTTCCCGAAATCGCTGTCGTTGTCCCGCCGGCGCCAGGCGGTCAGGGTGAGGTCGACCCCGCAGTCGTTCACGTCTGTCGCACACTTGGCATTCGCAATATCTTTCGGGTGAACGGCCCAGCTGGAATCGCGGCGCTTGGCTTCGGCACCGAGTCGATACCTCGGGTCCGCAAGATTGTCGGGCCAGGGTCACCCGCCGTCACAATCGCGCAGGTCGAGATGCAGCGGCACGGCGTCACAACGATGATGTTGCTCGGTCCAACCGAGTCGCTTGTCATTGCTGACGACTCCGCTGATGTCATGCGGCTTGCTGCTGACCTTCTCATCGAGGCGGAACACGGAACCGACACCTCAGTCGTCCTCGTCACGCCATCGTCAACGCTCGCCGAGAGCGTCGATGCAGAACTTCATCGCCAACTCGCTGATCTACCCGAGGTTCGAGCAACGGCTGCTCGGGCTGCGCTTGGCCCAAACGGCGGATGCGTCATTGTCGACAACATCGACGACGCGTGCACCGTCGCAAATGCCTACGCGCCAGAGCACCTTCAAATTGCAGTTTGCGAGACCGACCTCGAGCACTGTGTCGACCAAATTGATCACGCTGGCGAAATGCTCATCGGCCAGCACACACCGTTCTCTGCAGCGAATTTCGTGATCGGCTGTCCAGCCTCACTTCCTACGTCTGGATTCGCTCATGTGTCGTCTGGCATTACAGCGCAGGCGTTTCTCAAACGAACCGCAGTTGCGCGGGCTGATGAACGTGCTCTTGAACGGATGGCTCCATCAATCATCGCTCTTGCCGACCACGAGGGGTTTCCTGCCCACGCGGCTGCGATTCGTCGTCGCCAACACTAAACATGACACGCCGTCCGCCCTATGAGCCTTGGCGTGAGACCGCCGGCGAGTTTCGGTGGCGTCTCGGTGTTCGGCCACTTGACCTCGAACGATGGATCGAAATTGACGACGATGCTGCTCACGAACTTGCGCTAAAAGCGGAGATCATGTCGTCGCATCCGTCGACGGCGTTCTGCGCGCTTGACGACACTGAAGACCAAGCACAAGAAGTACTTGAGGTACTCATCGCACATCTCGAAAGAGAGCATCCTTCGCACGCTGCGACCGTCAGCGTCGACACAGATCTGCATCCTCTCGATGCAGCAGGTCGACTCATTCAAGAAGATCTTGTGCTCATGGTGGAACGTGACAAGAAATTTGTCTTTGGTGCCGGCAGCGTCTGCTTTCCAAATCGGTGGGATCTCCGATCGAAACTTGGTCTCAGCATGTCCGAAGTTCATGAACCGGTCGCGCTTCTCAATGAGCAGCTTGGCCCAGTAATCGATGACGTGCTTCGCCGACTCAAACCTGATCGCCCGATGTGGCGCCTGGGATGGGGTGTTATCGACACCGATGATCTCTACCAAGCAGTTGACGGTACTGCGGCTCCTCGCCCCGTCGATGCACCTGCGAGCGACCACCACTTGAGAATCGAACGAGAGACTCTGCGTCGATTCCCACAAACGAACTGCGTGCTGTTCACGATTCGAACCCATCAATTGCCTCTGCCTGATCTGGTTGATGTCGATCAGATGTCTGCAGTTGCTCTCGCCAACGCAATCGAGTCGATGCCGGTACCAATCGCTGAATACAAACAACTCGATCGATCGGGCAACCACATCGCCGATTGGCTCCGGTCGTCGGCCTAACACTGTCTAACCTTCGAACATGAGCGACCCCGAGGCCCTCGTTCGACGTTTGCTGAAGTTCGACCGCGTCTTCAACATGTTCAAGATGGAGATGGTTGAATTGAATCATGACCGGTGCGTGATTGAGATGACTGTGACCGAAGAAATGACGAACGGTGCCGGCGTCTGCCAGGGCGGTGTTGTCTTCATCCTTGCCGACACGGCAATGGCCATGTCAGCAAGTAGTTACGACGAGATGGCACTTGCGACAAACGGGTCAATCGAGTGGGTGAAGTCGGCCTACCCGGGCGATCGCCTCACCGCTATTGGCACCACTCGGTGGAAAGGCAAGCGCCCGAGTCTCCATGACGCTGTCGTCACCAATCAAGATGGTGATGAGATCGCCCACTTTTACGGTCGAATGCAGCGCGTCGGTGGAACGATCAGCGAATTTCTTCACGAACGCGAGCAACATCCCTAACTTTCAAAACCTTCTACTGCTTAGAGCCCTGCAAGCCAATTGCTGGCAGAATGTAGGGCATGGCTAACTATCGTGCTCCCATTGCCGACATCGCACACACGCTGACCAACGTTGCGGGACTCGACCAGGTTCTTGACCAAGAACTGTTCTCTCATGTTGATTCCGACACCGTTATTGGCGTGCTTGAAGAGGTCGGACGGTTCATGTCCGAGGTAGTTGCCCCGACCAATAAAGATGGCGACACTGTCAAAGCCCAGTGGCATGCTGACGCATCGGTGACCACCCCTGAATCGTTTAAGCCCGCCTACGCGCAATATGTCGCATCGGGATTTGGAGCGATGCCATTCGATGCCGAATACGGCGGAGCCGGGTTTCCCTGGATGACAGCACTCGCTGTTCAAGAAATGCTGAACAGCGCCAACATGTCAATGGCGCTGTGCCCTCTCCTCACGCAAGGCGCCATCGACGCCATTGAGGCTCACGGCTCACAGGAGCAGAAAGAGACGTACCTGCCTAAGATGCTCACCGGTGAGTGGGCAGGCACGATGAACCTGTCAGAACCACAAGCAGGAAGCGATGTCGGCGCAGTGCGAACAAAGGCCGAACCAAATGCCGATGGCTCATGGAAGATCACTGGCACGAAGATCTGGATCACCTTCGGCGAACATGACATGACCGACCAGATCATTCACCTCGTGCTCGCACGCACTCCCGGAGCACCTCCCGGAACTAAAGGAATTTCAATGTTTCTTGTTCCTAAGTTCCTTTTGAATGCCGATGGCTCAATCGGTGAAAAGAATGACGTGAGTTGTGTATCGATCGAGCACAAACTCGGTATCCACGGTTCGCCGACGTGTGTGATGTCTTACGGCGAAAACGACGGAGCCATCGGATGGCTTGTCGGAGAAGAAAACGAAGGCATGCGCAACATGTTCACGATGATGAACAACGCCCGCCTCTCCGTCGGGTTGCAAGGTCTTGCCATCACCGAACGTGCGTACCAAGATGCGGTGCAGTACGCGAATGAACGTCGCCAGGGTCGTGCAATTGGTGCCCCTGCTGGCGAGCAAAGCCTCATCGTTGAGCATCCAGACGTTCGCCGTCTGTTGATGACACAGCGTGCATGGATCGACGCAATGCGAGCACTGACGTACACGAATGCGGCCTTCCTCGATATGGCGAAAGCCGCCACTGATACCGAGGTAGCTCGCTCATGGCGCGAAAAGGCTGACCTCTACATTCCACTTTCGAAGTCGCTCTGCACTGATATTGCCCAAGAATGCACCTCTTCAGCTGTCCAGATTTTTGGTGGCATGGGCTACGTCGAAGAAACCGGAGTTGCGCAGCACTATCGCGACGCTCGAATCCTCCCGATCTATGAGGGGACAAATGGCATACAGGCGGCCGACCTTGTTGGCCGCAAACTTGGCATGCGTTCAGGAGGGGTCGTGCACGACGAACTCGATCGTTTCGAGTCAATGCTCGATGATGTTGACAACGTCGACGGCATGGCTGTCGCCGCAGAAAATATGCGCCAGGCCATTTCTAGCAGCCGCAAGGCGACTGAGCACCTCGTCAGCGTTGCAAGTAATGATCCTGCGAGCCTGCTGGCGTCATCGACGCCGTATCTCCGAATGCTTGGAACCACCGTATGTGCGGGGCTCCTTGCCGGAAGCGTTGTCGGACTCGACCCATCAAATGAATTTGAGGGCGCAAAAATCGCTTCAGCTCGGTTTTTCTGTGAGCAATTGTTGCCTGCTGCGGAAGGCTGGGCAAGCGCAGTAAAGATGTCATCTGAGACGCTCTACGCGATTCCTGCGGATGCCTTTTAAGCCCTTAAAGATAACAATCTCTGCGTTTTCTCAGTCCCTGAACTAAGAAATCTTTAGTCGAAATGACTCAACATTTGTAGGTTTCCGCAAAATGGATCGATAAGTTATCCACATGGCACTCGATCCAAAGAAATGGACGACAAAAACCCAAGAGGCAGTCGCAGAGGCCGGAGACCTTGCGCGGTCACTCGCCAACCCCCAACTCACCGCTGACCACCTCCTGTTTGCGATCGCATCACAGGAGGGCACCGTTGCAGCCGCTCTTCTCTCAAAACTCGGCCAAGCCCCCGGCATGGTCGCCAATCGTGCCGACGAGGCGATCTCAAAACTGCCGCAAGCACAAGGCGGCGACGAGCCTCGCATGGATCGCGAACTGTCGAATATCTTCGACAACGCAGACTCCTATCGAAAAGATCTAAGAGACGATTACCTCTCAGTTGAGCACCTCCTTCTCGCCATGAATCAGCGAGTTGGTGTTGGGTCAGAAGAAATGCTGCAAGCGCTCAAAGATGTTCGCGGCAACCACCGCATCACCGATCAAGACCCTGAAGCAAAATTTGCTGCACTCGAAAAATATGGGCACGACCTCACCGCCCAAGCTGCTGCAGGAAAGATCGATCCGGTCATCGGCCGCGACGACGAAATCCGTCGTGTCATTCAAGTGCTCAGCCGACGCACAAAAAACAACCCGGTGCTCATCGGCGAACCAGGCGTAGGAAAGACCGCAATCGCAGAAGGCCTTGCACGACGAATTTCCGATGGAGATGTGCCCGAGGGCCTGAAAGGAAAGCGCCTGATCTCACTCGATATCGCCTCGATGCTCGCTGGTGCAAAATACCGAGGTGAATTCGAAGAACGCCTCAAAGCCGTTCTCAAAGAGATCACCGATGCTGCTGGCGAAATCGTCACCTTCATCGACGAACTTCACACCATCGTCGGCGCCGGAGCTTCAGAAGGCGCAATGGACGCCGGCAATATGATTAAACCAATGCTCGCCCGAGGCGAACTTCACCTCATCGGTGCCACCACCCTCGACGAATACCGCAAATACGTCGAAAAAGATGCGGCTCTCGAGCGTCGGTTCCAGCAGGTATACGTCGGTGAGCCGACCGTCGAAGACACCATTGGCATCTTGAGAGGGCTCAGAGAGCGCTACGAGGTTCACCACGGTGTACGCATTCAAGATTCCGCTCTTGTTTCCGCGGCCGTGCTCTCAAACCGGTACCTCACCAACCGATTTCTTCCCGACAAAGCCATCGACCTCGTCGACGAGGCCGCGTCAAAACTGCGTATCGAAATCGATTCGATGCCGACCGAAATCGACATTGTTGAACGGCGCATCCTGCAGCTCGAAATTGAACAAGTCGCTCTTGAAAAAGAACATGACGACATCAGCCGAGAGCGCCTCGACCATCTGCACAACGAACTTGCATCACTCAATGCAGAACGTTCGACCATGAAACAACGATGGGAAGCTGAGAAGCAGGCCATCGAGGCGATCCGCAACCTCAAAGAAGAACTTGAGCAACTGCGTAGCCAGGCAGAACGAGAAACAGATCTCAACCTTGCCGCCGAAATTCGCTACGGCAGAATTCCCGAACTCGAACGCCGCATCGATGAAGCAACTACACACCTTGACGAACTCCAAGTGGCAGCCCGAATGCTAAAAGAGGAAGTCGACGCAGAAGACATCGCTGAAGTGGTCGCCAAGTGGACCGGCGTCCCGATGGCAAAACTGATGGAAAGCGAGATGGCGAAACTCGTACATCTCGAAGAGTCGTTACATCAACGAGTGATCGGCCAACACGATGCTGTAACCGCTGTTGCCAACGCAGTTCGACGCAGTCGAGCCGGTATCAGCGACCCGAACCGACCAATCGGTTCATTCATGTTTCTCGGGCCCACCGGAGTTGGAAAGACCGAACTTGCTCGGGCACTTGCCGAGTTCCTCTTTGACGATGAACGGGCGATGGTGCGCATCGACATGGGTGAATACATGGAAAAGCACACGGTGAGCCGGCTCATCGGCGCACCTCCCGGATACGTCGGTTACGACGAGGGTGGCCAACTCACCGAGGCTGTTCGACGGCGCCCGTACTCGGTGGTGCTCCTCGATGAGATCGAAAAAGCACATCCTGATGTGTTCAACGTCTTACTGCAGGTACTCGACGACGGACGTCTCACCGACGGTCAAGGTCGAACCGTTGACTTCACGAATGCTGTTCTCATCATGACCTCAAACCTTGCCGGAGATCCGTCATCGTTCTTCAAGCCGGAGTTCCTCAACCGAGTTGACGACATCATCAGATTCAGTGAGCTAACTCAATTTGATCTTCGTCACATCGTCGACATTCACATTGAACGTCTTCAAGCTCGACTCATGGACAGCAAACGAATCGAACTGATGGTGACCTCCGACGCTCTAGATGCCCTCGCTGAAATCGGGTTCGACCCGGCGTTCGGCGCACGACCCCTCAAACGAGTGATTCAACGAGAAATCGGTGACCGTGCCGCGATCATGATCCTCGAGGGTAAGGCCACCGAAGGTAGTTCACTCACCGTCGGAATGAACGGCAGCACCATCGAACTCACAACGTCGGGATAAGCCGCTCTTTTAGCTCGCGTTTCAAAAATTTGCCGTTCGCGTTTTGCGGAAGTTTCTCATCAAGAATCCACACGTAGCGAGGCACCTTGTGCTTCGCAATGCGCTTACCTAAGAACTCTTGAAGAGCTTCGGCCGACAGCGAGGCACTCGGGTGCAAGTGAATGGCGACACCAACCTCTTCTCCGAGGCGGTCGTCAGGAACGCCAAACACGGCGGCCTCTGCAACTGCTTCGTTCTGATAGATGGCAGCCTCAACCTCTGCTGAGTACACGTTCTCTCCACCGCGCAACACCATGTCCTTGGCTCGGTCAACGATGTAAATAAACCCGTCGTCATCAACCATTGCAACATCGCCCGTGTTAAACCATCCGTTGCGAATCGCGTCTGCTGTTGCCTCAGGTCGATTGATGTACCCCTTCACCACGACCGGTCCACGCACACACAATTGCCCGCGCGCCTCTGGAGTGATCACAACGTCGTTTTCATCGTCATCGATGAGCTTTACATCGCAGACCGGTACGACGCGACCACAAGACGCAGGCTTCTCAATGAAAAACTTCGCTGCGCTGGAGGTCACGATGCCGTGTGTTTCGGTCAGCCCGTAGCCGGTTGACGGTGCGCCCTTCGACAGGCTCTTGTCGATCTTGTCGACAAGGTCAGGTTGCAATGCTGCGCCGCCACCGCCCATTCCTTGCACTGTGCTCGTGTCGCGGGTTTCCCAATCTGGATGCGAAATCAGTTCTCGACTCATCGTGGGCACACCAGAGAATGTGGTAACGCCTTCGCGTTCAATGAGTTCGAGTGCACGACCTGGATCCCATTTGTAGGTGAGCACAATTTTTCCGCCGACGAGCGTGCATGGCTGCAAGAGACAGTTGTTCGCCGTGACATGGAACAACGGTGTCGGCGCCATATACACCGGCTGACTGGCAGAGTCGGTGAGATTGCCCATCTCATTGCCTTCAATATCGCCTGCAGCCTTCGCCTTTGCCTCAGCGGCTGCAGCAGTCAGGCTCATGAAGACAAGATTCATAACATTGTGTACTGAACCTCGGTGGGTGAGTTGAGCACCCTTGGGGAAGCCGGTCGTTCCTGAGGTGTAGAAAATGCAGGCGTCGTCGTCGGGGTCGATATCGGCCGGCGGCAGGTCTGCTGGAGCGTTAGACGCATCAACAACATCACTCCAACGTGAACAGTTGTCAGGAAGGTCGCGGTCACTGCGCACCGATATCACATGAAGAGCGACATCGGCGCGGACCTCGTCAAGCACCGGCAACAGTCGCTCGAGGCGTTCATCATCGACGATCGCGACCTTTGGCTGCGCGTCATTGAGACCAAACTTCATCTCTTCTGAAGTCCACCACGCATTCATGCCAACAACGGCTGCGCCAAGTGACACCGTTGCCCAGTACGTCACCACCCACTCTGGGAAATTTCGCATCGAGATCGCAACCCGATCGCCACTGCCAACGCCGTGGGAATCTCGAAAGTAGTGGGCGAGCGAACGAACCGATGCTGCGACCTCGGCGTAGGTGAACCGCTCATCCTCGTAGACGATGTAATCGCGGTCGGCATACCCGGCGGTCAGTTCCCAAAAGGCACGCATTGTTGGCGGCGCATTCTTGTACACGCGCATCGGAACCCCACGAACGGTGATTTCGGTCATTTCGAACTGGCCACCATCGGCCGCCATTTCTTCCCATGTCGACAAATAATGCTGCATCAGTGCGGTAGGCATAGAACGCCTAGTTTTACCGATAAGGAAGAGCAACTTCTCATCGGTGACAACTCGTTTTCGCCACCAGGGCGCTCAGGTCGTCAGGTGGCTGATGACAAGGTCACGCAAGCGATCGACGCCGACGTTTTTTGATGCCGACACCCACACAATGTCGCCCTGTTCAAGCATGCATCCCTCAGCCAGATCACGTTTCCGACGTTGGCGTTTTGCCGATTTCACCTTGTCGGATTTTGTTGCGACCACCGTGTGAGGGACGTCGTTGTACCGCAACCACTCAAGCATCTGTACGTCAAGCGGGGTCGGTCCGATCTCGCCGTCAACAAGCGCGAAAACCATGACGAGTTCTTCGCGTTCGAGAAGGTAACCCTCGATCATCGACGACCAGTCGCCACGAATGTGGCCAGGGACTCTCGCATACCCGTAACCCGGCAAATCGACGACTGCTCCCCCGGCGAGGTGCGAGAAGACATTGATCAGCTGTGTACGGCCGGGAGTATTCGATACTCGTGCGAGTTGACGCTGATGGGCGAGGGCGTTGATCAGTGAACTCTTCCCCACATTTGAGCGACCAACAAAGGCAACCTCAGGGCCGAGTTCCGGCAGTTGATGAACCCGCGTAGCTGACTGCACAAACTTCAACTGCAGCGGTTTTGACGCCATGGTGAACTACCCGGAGATCAGTGTGGCAAGTGACCACACTGAGGCAATGAAACCGAGCACTGCGTAGAACAAGCTGCGAAACAGTGGAGGTCGAGGAGGCGGACCGTCGGTCAATGCTTCAACCGAGCCTGCTGGTGGTGTCGGCGGTCGAACGAGCGCGAGCAAGTTTCCAATACACAACGCGCCACCAAGCGCAAGCAGCAACCACGCAATGAGGTCCTCTCCGAGGAACATCCCAACAGTTTGCCGTGCGACACTGCAGTATGGCATCCATTCGCGAAACAACTTTTCAGAACGTGGCAGATCTGTTCTCAATGTCTGATGCTGTTCTTGTCTTCGACAACGGAGAAGAGATTGAAAGCAAAGAACTTGTACGTCGTGCCGAACAGCGCCTCCGTCAACTACGAGCCCAAGGTTTCGCTCAAGGAGATCGGCTGGCTTTACACCGAGGAAATGACATCCAAGCACTTGAGTTGCTTCTTGCAGCAGCTCTTGGAGGAATCGTCGTCGTTGCGGTGAACACGAAGTATTCGCAAGTCGAAGTTGATGAACTTGTCACTCGATCAGGAGCCCGCCACCCAAACCTCTCTCATCACGACGATGCCGAGCCTGATGTGTATGCGAATGCGCAAGATCTTCCGTTCATCATCTTCACAACGTCGGGTACGACATCGAAGCCAAAGATGGTCCTGCACCATCAACGCTCGGTGATTGAACACACCGTTGACATCGTCGATCATTTTGGATACTCGAACGCCGACACCGTTCTCATGGCACTCCCGCTGTGTGGAACCTTTGGTCTCAGCAGCCTCATCGCCGCCGTTGCCGCTGGCGCCCGAGTCGTCGTCAACCAGTTCTCTGTTGATGGGACCTCAGCGCTCACTCATAGTGAGCAGATCACCGCGATGAACGGAAGCGATGACATGTTCCACCGGCTCTTGCTCGCCGGCGCTGATCTCTCTCATCTCCGCATCAGCGGATACGCGCAGTTCAACACATCGTTGAGTGACATCGTCTCCCGGGCGGAAGCAAAGGGCGCAACCCTGACCGGGCTCTACGGAATGAGTGAGGTGCAAGCTCTCTTTTCGCTCCGCGACCCACGACTCGATAGCGACGGTAGATCTCGTGCAGGTGGCATGCTCGTGTCGCCTCGAGCCTCGGCGCGAGTTGTTGATGGCGAACTTCAACTTCGTGGGCCGAGTCTCTTCGCCGGCTACCTCCAAGAGGGTGGTGACGCCGTCGACGACGAACTCACCGCCCAGTACATGGTGACTGATGACATAGGTGTCGTGTGGTTCAAGACAGGCGACCTCGCAGAGATGGATGACGACCGCACCTTCCACTACATCTCACGACTAGGCGACATTCTTCGGCTGGGAGGATTTCTTGTTGCGCCGGCAGAAATCGCTGAAGCACTGTGCAGTGCTCCAAGAGTTGCCGATGCCCAAGTCGTAGCCGTTGGTCTCCAGACCGGGTCACGGCCAGTTGCATTCGTGATTCCCGAAGAGGGTGCAACCATCAGTGAGGACGAGGTCATCGAGCATTGCCGCGGTCGACTTGCCCGCTACAAAGTGCCAGTAAGAGTTGTGTCTCTCAATGAATTTCCCATCACCGATGGGCCTAACGGGGTGAAGATCAGGTTGACCGATCTGCGTAACCAAGCAGCAGAACTGTTGAGCTAACCGATGTTGCGTTCGCTAGGAAGATGTCGAACGCGAGAACTTTCGAGTCGCAATCATTGAAAACACAGCAATCAGGCCAACTGACCAGGCGAGAGAAAGCCAGGCGTCATTTCCGACAGGGAGCCCGTTATATAGCGACCGCGCTGCGTTGGTCACCACGGTGAACGGATTCGCATTCGCTACCGCTTCTAGCCATCTCGGCATTGTCGATGGGTCAACGAATGCAGATGACACAAACGTCAGCGGAAACATCCAAATGAATCCGGCCGAGTTCGCGGCCTCGACCGATGAGACAGCGAGCCCAATAAGCGCCTGTACCCAGCTCAACGCATACGAAAACAGCACAAGCAAACCGGTCGCAAGCACAGCATCGGTGACCGAACCTCCAAACCGAAAGCCGAGCAAAAACGCAGCTACGAGCATCACACCAAATGTGAGGAGGTTGCGCACTAGATCGCTCACCGTGCGACCGATGATGACTGCCGAGCGACTCATCGGCAGTGACCGCAAACGGTCGACAAGACCTTTCGAAAGATCTTCTGCGAGACCAATCGAGGTGAACGCTGACCCAAAGACAAGGGATTGACTGAAAATTCCTGGCATGAGGAACTGGTCGTAGTTATCAAACCCGGGAATCGAGATCGACCCGCCAAAGACATACGCGAACAGCGCAAGAAACATGATCGGCTGGATGGTCGCAAAGATCAACAATTCGATATTGCGAGGAATCACTCGTAGGTGACGTTCGGCCTCAACGAATGAGTCGTGGAGGGTTGCCTGAAGCCGATTCATGACGTTGCCTCCTCTCCCGATGCAAAGTGTCCGGTCAAAGCAAGGAAGACATCATCGAGCGATGGTCGACGAACAACGACATCGAGCACGTCGACGCCAGCATCATCGAGCGCACGAATGACGCTCGGTACGACTCGGTCACCGGCAGTAATTGGTGCTTCGAAGGTTCGGTCGTCACGAACTTCAACACGACCTGTGCACAGCGGGGTCAAAACTGACATCGCAAGCTCTCGGTTTTCGGCACGTGCAATCGAGACTTGGAGTAGAGCTCCACCCGTCCGAGATTTGAGTTCATCTGGAGTTCCTTCGGCGATCACCCGCCCCTGGTCGATCACGACGATCTGCTCGGCGAGCCGGTCGGCTTCTTCGAGATACTGGGTCGTGAGCAGCACTGTGGTTCCATCAGCTGCAAGATCTTCAATGACATCCCACATGCCAAGACGGCTTCGTGGGTCGAGGCCGGTGGTCGGTTCATCAAGGAACAGCACTGACGGATTAGCGATGAGGCTCATCGCGATATCAAGCCGGCGCCGCATGCCTCCCGAAAACCCTTTCACCACGCGATCTGCTGAATCGGCGAGGTCAAAGCGATCGAGCAGTTCGCCGGAGCGTAAACGCGCTTCTGCCGTGCCGAGGTGAAAAAGTCGACCGATGTACACAAGGTTTTCGCGGGCGGTGAGTCGCTCATCAACAGCGGCGTACTGCCCGGTAAGCCCGATACGGCGGCGAACCTCGTCAGGATTTTTCACGACATCGATGCCGTCAATGGCGGCCGTGCCGGCATCTGGCCGAATCAAGGTCGTGAGCACTTTGACCGATGTCGTCTTGCCCGCACCGTTTGGGCCAAGGAGCCCGTACACGGCTCCCGCTGGTACTGCGAGGTCAACCCCGTCGAGCGCGAGGGTGTCGCCAAATCGTTTGACCACCCCCTGCATCTGTACTGCATGGCGTTCTGTCACCAGACGAGTATGCCTGCATCGAGCCGAGGTTTAGACACCACCTCTGGCGGCGTTCTCAAATCGGGTGTATTGCCCAAGCCACACGAGTTTCCTTGTTCCGATCGGCCCGGCGCGGTGCTTCGCGATGATGACCTCAGCGCTGGCGCGATCATTTGTTTCAGGGTTGTAGACCTCATCGCGGTACAAGAACATGACGACGTCAGCATCTTGTTCAAGTGATCCTGACTCACGGAGATCAGACAGCATTGGACGCTTGTCAGAACGCTCTTCGAGACGGCGACTTAGCTGACTGAGCGCAATGATCGGTACTTCAAGTTCACGGGCGAGGATCTTCAGGTTTCGGCTGATCTCCGAGACCTCTAGCTGTCGGTTCTCGGCAAAACTTCCCGAAGTCATGAGCTGGATGTAGTCAATGACAATTAATCCGAGTGCTCCGTAACGAGCTTTGATTCGACGCGCCTTCGCCCGTATTTCCATCACGGTGACGCGAGGGTTGTCATCGAGAAACATGGGAACTTCAAGACGGCCGATGGCCTTTCCGATTTTCGTCCAATCGGTGTCTTGAAGGTTGCCCTTGCGCATCTTCATCGAGTCCACTCGAGCTTCGGAAGAAAGAATTCGATGCGAAAGTTCGGTATGGCCCATCTCGAGTGAGAACACAAGCACAGGCGCCCCAGAGTTCATCGCAACATGCGATGCAATATTGAGACCAAACGCACTCTTGCCCATCGCCGGTCGCGCTCCAACGATGTAAAGCGCACTTTGTTGCAATCCTGAGAGCAATTCGTCGATGTCGACGAAGCCGGTTTGCAATCCGGTGACGACGTCACCTCGGTGGAAGGTGTCTTCAAGTTGTTGGAAAATTTCGGGCAGCAAATCGTCCAGGCTGCGCGTGGTGTCGGCAACGCGGTCTTCTGCAATCTCAAACACGCGGGTCTCCGCTGCGTCGAGTGCTTGCGCAACATCGTCCGGCTCTCCATAGGCGAGCTCTGCGATATCGCCAGCGACGAAGATGAGTCGGCGCAGTAGCGCCGTGTCTTGAACAATCTTTGCGTAGTGCCCGACGCTTGAGACCGCAGGCGTCATGTTCTGCAGTTCGTGCAGGCTTTCTGATCCGCCGATTTCGTCGAGGAGCCCGCCTCGCCGCAGTTCATCGGCGACGGTAACGACGTCGACCGGTCCAGCACTTGCATAGAGCGAGCGCACCGCATCATAAATGTGGCGGTGCGCCGGTCGGTAGAAATCGTCAGGCATAAGACCAAGCTCAGAGACCGTACCGATCGCTTCTCGAGAGAGCAGCAGGGCACCGAGTACAGATTCTTCAGCTTCGAGATTGTGAGGGGGAACTCTTCCCGCCGACCCTGAACGCCGGCGACTTCCTCGATCATTGCCACGCCCTGAGTTTCCGCGCGATGGCGCGTTATCAAAGGCCGACTCCGGAGCAGATTCGTCGGGTGGCAGTGGCGGGAAGGGGGTCTCGTCGGTCATGAGGTCTCTACTCTTTCACGTCGAGCCTGTGGGAAGAAAGGGGTACAACTTTGTGGAAAACCGTGTGGATTGTCCTGTGGACAAGAATGGGGACAACTCCTGCTCGACCCATATTTTGAGCAGTAAAGACAACACAGCCGGCCCGATGTATAACCGGGCCGGCTGTGTTCACAGAGCGAGTATCTCCGAGACTTAAGAAGCAACGACCTCAACGGTGATCGGAAATGACACCTCGGGGTGAAGAGATGCGGTAACGACGTGCTGTCCGGCCGTCTTGATCTGGTCAGCGATCTCAATTTTGCGACGATCGATCGCAACCGATGACTGTGCCTCAACCGCATCAGCAATATCAGCTGAGGTCACCGAACCGAACAACTTGCCTTCACTACCAACCCGGGCCTCGATGGTGAACACCATTGGGACGAGTGTCGATGCAACGGTTGTTGCCGCCTCTCGATCGCTTGCGTCACGGAGGTCACGAGCGCGGCGCATTTTCGAAGCCTGCTCTACTGCTCCAGGTGTTGCAACTATCGCCTTACCTTTTGGAAGGAGGTAGTTGCGGGCGTACCCATCGGCAACGTCAACGATGTCGCCGCGCTTGCCAAGGTCTTGCATGTCATCGCGAAGAATGACCTTCATCTCAGGCCTCCTCTCCGTCCTCGATGGTGGCCTCGACCTGGTCTTCTGCCTGATCGTCCATCACCTCTTCGTTTTCAATCTCATCGATTTCGGTCTCATTGGTCTCGACTGAATTCTCGTCATTACGTGGGCGACCCCCGTCACGCGATGGACGTCCTCGGGAGGCCGACGCGACTCGACGGGCATAAGGCAACAGCCCCATTTCGCGTGCAATCTTGATGGCGTTTGCCACCTCGCGCTGCTGCTGAACGTCGTTACCGTTGATGCGCTGACCACGGATCTTGCCGCGATCACTCATGAAGCGTGAGAGCAGGTCGACGTCTTTGTAGTCGACATACTCAACTTTCTCAATAATGAGAGGGCTGGTCTTTTTCTTAAATTTGCGGGGAGCGGCATCTCGTGCGCGCTGTCCGCGGCCTGGGCTTTTCGCCATTTTTTGGTCCTCCTGGACAAATGTGATGAAACTACGAATGTTTATGTGAAATCAGAACGGCTCTTCGTCGCCATACACCGGATCAGGTGCTGCTTGCGGTGACTGGCTTGGAGCGCCTCCACCACCAAAGCCACCTGAGCGCTCAGTGCGCTCGACTTGGGCGGTGGCCCAGCGCAGGCTTGGTCCGATTTCGTCGGCCACTACTTCAAATACGGTGCGCTTCTCGCCTGCGTTGGTCTCGTAGTCACGTTGTTCCATGCGACCGGCAACGATGCAGCGATTGCCCTTCGTGAGGGTGGCTGCGGCATTTTCACCGAGGTCACCCCAACAGACGACATTGAAATAGGACACTTGTTCTTGCCACTCACCATTGACTTGATAACGACGATTGACCGCGAGGCCGAAACTTGCAACGCCGCGGCCACCAGTGGTGTACCGAAGTTCAGGGTCACGAGTGAGGTTGCCAATCAGCGTGATGGTGTTTGTTGCCATCTGGGACTCCCTTCTTACGCTGCTCTCAGGCAGCTGCTCCGGTCATACCGCGACGCTCTGCTTCAGTCTCGGGAAGACGGATGAGTTTGTGGCGGACAATGTCGTCTGCGAGACGGAGCGAACGCTCAAGTTCATCGAGAGCACCCGCTGGTGCGACACACTCGACAACGAGATAGTACCCCAATTCTTTCTTATTGATCGGGTAGGCGAACGCACGCTTGCCCCACCAATCGGGCTTGCCGTGGAGGGAACCTCCGGCTGAGGTGATGCCATCGGAGACGATCTTAACCCAGGACTGAGCCGCCGGATCTTCGACATCGCCATCGACGATTACCATGAGTTCATAGGCACGATTCATGTGCTATTTGACTCCCTTCGGACGTGGCCACCTTGTGTGACCGTTGGCCCCAATGCATCAGCAGAAGCCGATGAGTCGGGGCAGGGTGGATATGGAAAGGAAGACGCTATCGCTAACGACACCAACTTTGACATGCGTGTCATCTTGCATGAGGGGTGTGTCACTGCTCCATTGTCGACGCCGAACAACTCCGGTCTTTCAGTGCAACAGTGCTTTCCTTGTCAACACCAAACCGCTGAAGCTCACCTTGCCGCACTTCAAGCGCCAGCAGGTAATTAGCTGGAGTCGGGTAGCGCAGACAGTCTGAGTCATTCCCTGACGTGCACGGCGACATATCGACAGCATCGATGAATGTGCCATCGCCACCAAAGAACGCAATCGACAACGGAAGCAACGTGTCTTTCATCCAAAACGCGCCTGAGGTCGGCCCGTCGTGTACAAAGACCATTCCGTCGGCATTCCCCATGGAGTTCAGGTTCATGAGGCCCTGACGCCTCTGCTCAGCAGTCGACGCGACCCATACACATCGCTTGAGCGGCAGGGAACCCGATGCCGCGGCATCTTCTGAACTCACCAGCAGTACTCGGCGAGGAAACCCAACCGGGCCCGACGACATGTCCACAGAGTGATCTTCAATCGATGCAACTCCACACGCAGCTACCACGGCTACCACCAACACGACTGCGATCTGCGCAAAGCGCCGGCTCATCACACCGGGACAACTCGAAGCAGATGATGCCACCGGCAGCCACAACACGCCTCAACCACATATGCCCGCAAATCTCTTCCCGCCGCCGACAATTCACGCAATTCTTTTGACGACGACACGCACCGACCGTGGGCCGGTAAGCGATGACCGAATACGTACGTCACCAAGCGAAGATTCTCCTCTTCACAAATTGGACATATCGCTTCGGTTTCGGTTCCGACGTTAGCTGCGGCACGGATGAGTTCAGGGTGGGCGTCGCACACCTCATCTCGGCGCAGACGCCCAATACGTACTTGATTGATCAGCATTCGGCGAGCAAGCCGGTGATCGACAACCCCGCCGCCATCGGTTGAGCCGCGCATTGCGCCAACCGAAAATGAGCCGACAACCGACATGCCTCGAGAATAGCGGTCGTTACGCGGTTAGTCGCTTGGTGACGCTCAATTACTTGCGAGTTCGGTTTCAATGAGATTTGCCGGTCTAGGGCGACCGAACAGGTAGCCCTGGCCTCGATCACAATTGAGGTCTCGTAACCGCTGCAATTGCAAAGGACTCTCAATGCCCTCGGCTACCACGGTCAGATTCAATGCCTTCCCCAACTGAATGACGGCTTCAACAATAGTTGAGTCTTCGTCTTCAATGCCGAGACCGCTCACAAAACTGCGATCGATCTTGATTGCTTCGACGGGAAAGCGTTTGAGATAAGTCAATGACGAGTACCCGGTGCCGAAATCATCGACACTGAGGTGAATACCCAGCCCTCGAATTTCTCTCAATGTCGAAGTCGCCGCACGGGCGTCTGCAAGCAAAGCTGACTCGGTGATCTCGAACCAGACCGAGTCAGGGTCAACACCTGTCTCAGCGAGAATCTCGACCACCGTCGGCAGAAATGAACTGTCGACAAGTTGACGGCTTCCGACATTCACCGCGACTGAACCCTTCGCAAACGAATGCCCTGCTGCGCGCCATCGCGCCATCTGCAACAGCGAATTTCGCATCATCGACGCGCCAAGTGACACCAATAATCCTGACTCTTCTGCGAGTGGAAGAAATTCGCCCGGCGATAAGAGCCCTCGATCTGGATGCAACCAGCGTGCGACGACTTCGAATCCAATGACGCGTCCGCTCTGTAGCTCAACAATCGGTTGGAAATATGGAACGATTTCGTCGCGTTCGACTCCGCGCCTCAATTCACCGACCGTCCGAAGCGCTTGCATTCCCGATTCGCGGCTCCCTACCTGAAACGCTTCGACGCAATCACGCCCGCGGCTCTTCGCCCGGTACATCGCTGCGTCGGCGTCACGCAACATTTCGTCGGGCGACATTCCAGCATCATGATTTGTTGACCAGCCAATGCTCACCGTCACAAAGAATTCGTGATCGTCAACGGTCACTACTGGGTGGACAGCAGCTCGCAAACGCTCCGCTGCGGTCGCCGCATCAACTGGACCACCTCGGCCATCAAGGACCACCACAAATTCATCGCCGCCAAATCGGGCAAGAAGGTCACCTTCGCGAACCGCCCCCTCAAGACGCCGGGCGACTTGTCGAAGAAGTTCATCACCTCGAGCATGCCCAAGGCTGTCATTCACCACCTTGAAATGGTCAAGGTCGATAAACAGAAGCCCCACGCGCCCGGGTCGAGACCCGGTGAGGCGTTGTTCAAGGACCTGCATGAAATAGGAACGATTCGCAAGCCCAGTGAGTTCGTCGTGTCGAGCGGCATGAGTAAGTTGCTCAGCAGTACGTCTCTCCTCGGTGACATCTTCAATGTGGTGAATCGCAAACAAAATGCCATCATCCTCAGAAACAGAAACCCTGGTTCGGGTCGTGAGATAAGCCCCATCTCGCCGCCGGAACCGCTGATCGATGAGATATGAATCGATCACGCCAAGTTCGAGTTGAGCCCGATGCGTTTGCGATGCCCGAACGTCATCGGGATGCGTGATCTCCCGCAGCGTTCGACCAACAAGTTCTTCAGATGAGCGCTGCAACATAGTTGCTAATGATTCGTTTGCCTCAACGATCCGTCCATCATCGAGACGAACAAGTACCATCCCAGTTGGAGCCGAGTGGAAGGCTTGATGAAAGCGATGGCGAGCCTCATCAAGTGCCCGTCGGTGTCCAGCAACCTCGTCGCGATCGGTCAATCTGACCAGAATTGGTCCGGTGTCGTCAGGTCGCTGCACCGTCACCTCAATCGGCACTGTTCGACCATCCATGGTCGTCACGGAGACTTCGACTGCTGAGTGCGGCCCGCCATGACCTTCAGACACATCCTGCGGAAGTCGTGAAATCCATGGCTCTAGTGCTCCGCGATCTGCATCATCGAGCCAGTCGTCAAACGACGAGCCGACGATGGAACCCACCGGACAAGAAAGCAGGTCGCTACCCGCACGATTCGCCTCAATGATGACACCAGCATGATCGACGTGCAGCACCGCCTCGTCGAGGGCGTCGAGTAGGGCTCGGGCAGTTGAGTTGTGTGTCGGCCGCGGGTCGTTCTTGGTTCCCGACAGTTCAATAGTTGAACCGCCAGAAGTTGTTGTCGGTGATGAGCCGCGGCGCTCCCGGATGAGCAACAGCACGCCAAACACGATGACGCCAATGCCGACTGCGACCGGGGTTGCGATGTTTGAGAACGAACCTACGTCCACACCTAGACGCTAGTGATCACACGATTGAAGGAACCGGATCATTGTTGAAGGGCGTACCATTCATCGAGCCGCTCTAACAGCGCTTCTTCCCCGATGAGGCCCTCCTCAAGGCGAATTTCCATCAAGAATTCGAGCGCCTTGCCAATTTCAGGGCCTGGAGGAAGACCGAGATGTTCCATCACCCGCTTGCCACCGAGTTCTGGTCGAAGCGCTGCTAGCTCTTCTTCTGCCGCAAGTTCAGCGATACGTGCTTCAAGTTCATCCATTCGTTTCGACAGAGTGCGGGCTTTTTTTTCGTTGCGAGTCGTGCAGTCGCAACGGGTAAGTACATTGAGTTCATTCAGTAATTCGCCGGCATCTCTCACGTATCGGCGTACCGCAGAGTCGCTCCAGCCGAGGCGATAAGTGTGAAAGCGCAGATGAAGGGCGACTAGTTCGGTGATCGCCTCAACATCGTCATTTGAAAATCGCAATGCACCCAAGCGTTTCCTTGTCATCTTTGCGCCCACAACATCGTGATGGTGGAAGGTTGTGCCCTTACCTTTCTGGAACCCACGCGTACGAGGCTTCCCAATGTCATGAAACAGTGCGGCCAGCCGAACAATGCGGAAATCAAAATTACACAACGCCTCGTCAAGTTCATCGTGTGGCCGAACGTTCTCGACAACCGCAAACGTGTGCGTCAACACATCCTTGTGCCGATGAATCGGGTCGTGCTCTAAGCGCATTGCCGGAAGTTCCGGCAGGAAGAGTTCTGCGAGCCCTGTCTCAACAAGAAACCACAGCCCAGCCGTCGGGTGGGGAGAGCAGATGATCTTTTCGAATTCGTCCCGAATTCGCTCGGCCGAGACAATCTCAAGTCTGGGCGCCATTTCGGTGACCGCGGCGAGTAACCCCTCATCGGGAGCAAGTTCTAACTTGGTAATGAATCGAGCCGCTCGAAGCATTCTTAACGGGTCATCACTGAAACTCTCCTGCGGTGACAGCGGCGTCCGCAATACCCTCTGCAGTAGGTCGACGGCACCGTTATGAGGATCGACCAGCGTCGGTGTGTCGCTAGTCAATTCGAGAGCCATTGCGTTCACCGTGAAATCTCGTCGAGAGAGATCCATCTCGACATCATCGGCGAACACGACGTGAGGTTTCCGTGACTCGTCGGTATACGACTCTGCGCGAAACGTTGTGATCTCAAGTACTCGATCTCCGAGTCGCACCCCAACAGTGCCAAACTTCTCCCCCTGGTTCCACACTGCGTCAGCCCACCCATCAAGGCACGCATGGATTTCCTCCGGGCGAGCCGATGTCGTCAGGTCGATATCGTCCGATGCCCCAAATGAGTCGTCGCCGAGCAGCAAATCTCTCACCGTGCCACCAACGACATATAAACGATGGCCGGCGCTACCAAAGCGCTCCGTCAGCGAAGAAAGTTCTTCAAGAACGGGTTCAAACCGGGCGGGGATCACCCATGCGAGGCTACCGCCGACACCGTCGCTAGAAAGCCACCGATGGCGACTACCGTCAAAGACGATGCAGCCCGAGCGCTTCCAACCTATTGACGACGCACAACGTCGAAACGCATTCGCTACGGCCTCTGCATCGCAAACCCTGCATCTCGACGACTGGCCCTTTGACCCGACGATCACCATGTTGGTGCAGTCTGACCACACGATCGATATCAACGCCGACGAACTCACATCGATTGTTGATTACGCATCCTCAATGGGAATAAGAAAACTTCGTACTGGTGCACTTCGAGCGACGTCTGCTGAGCTGGTCGTCTCGCATGGATTTCATGTCATTGATGAACTCGCTCTGCTGAAGTTCGACTTTTCAGCCCCACTCCCACAATTAAGGCCGGCTTGTCAGTTGCGGCACCTCCGGCGGCGACATCTCCGCGCCGCTGAGGCAGTTGACCTCGATGCATTCGGGCCGAAATGGGCACAACATCGAGAAGCGTTGCGTAAGACACAACAAGCAACGCTGCATTCACGCAGTCGCCGCTGCAGCGACGACCGAGACGCAGTTGTTGCATTTGCGCTCTCGGGCTACACCAATAACGTCGGTTACCTACAACGCCTTGCCGTCGCACAACGGCATCAGCGGAGTGGAGTCGGACTTTCGTTGTCATGTGATGCCTTGCATTGGATGCATCAGCGTGGTTGTGATCATGCGCTCGTCAACACCTCATTACAGAATGGCAACGCGTTGGCGCTCTACGAGCAGATCGGGTTCTCTCAACTCTCAGAGCGACTCACGATCGCAGAACTTGATGTGGTTACAACGTCATGACCTTAAACGCGTTTCGATTCAGTACCGGGGTCGTCGCTGCCTCTTTCGGTCTCGTTGCGATGGTGTTACCAGCAGTAGCGGAGCCATCTCAACATGACACGTCAATCACCCATGGCGCTACGCCGTCCGGACTGCGGCTGAGAACATCACAATTCTTCGCCGACAGCGCAATCAAACTCTCTTACGATCTCATAACACGGGTGCCCGAGATCACCGAACCAACTGTTGTCACCACTGTTCCATCACCCATCACCCCAATCGAGCCGGCCGACTCTGACTCGGCCTCGGGTTCTGGTACCAGCGAAACGACCTCGTCAGATGTCGAGGAGCCTGGTAGAACCGCCATTGCTGTGCCTGGAGTCAAAGAGCCGGCACTCATATTGCGGGTCGCTATTCACCGGCCCGTCGCTGAACTACCGCTCACAAACATCATCGATGGAGACCCTGGCAATGTCATAGATGTCATCAGCGGGCCCCTCAACCGATTCGCCGTGCGAGATGCTGCCACAAAAGAGATCACCGTCAACGTCGATGTTCCTCTACAGCAGCGGTTGAGTTACCGCGCTCACCTCGACGACGTCCTCGAATATGTAGATACAGGAATCACCCCAGTGTCGGTTTCAGTGATTCGCGGTACAGCGGTGATCGCTCATGCCGTCACAGTCATCGATGTCGGCTGGCAACAAGCCAACCCGTCCCCTCTCTCGGTTGCAATGATCACTCACATTTCTGGTCGATCACAATTGATTATCCCCGGTGACAATTCACTGCCAGCCAGCGACGGTTCACGGGCAGCTCGGGAATTTGAGCTACTTGTCGACCTCCTCAAGCGCAGCCAAATCCCAATCTCCATCGCCATCTCACCTGAAGTTGCTGAATCGCTTACGAACGAGATGCTTCCAACTGCGGTCGCCGCTCAAGACGTTGATCGTCTCATCTCTGCAGTTAGAGGAGAGGTTTTCTCGCTGCCATATCGGTCGATTGACCCATTCGCTGCGGGAACAACAGGGCTTAACGATCGATTTATCTCCGAACTCAACGCCGGTGATGCAGTAATGAAAGCGGCATTTCCTTCGCTAACGCCAGTGCGTTCCGTTTGGCTCGCCGATGACACCGTCACCTCGACTGCGATTACCACCGAAGGTGTCAACCTTCTCAAGTCCCAGGGCGTGGAGCAGCTCATCATGACCGATGACAGTTACGCCGAAGGCGCACTACACGGCGGTCTTGATGATACCCAGCCCGGTCTCTTCGCAGTTGAGAGCACTTCCCTTCCTATCGTTATCACGGGAGCAGTTGGCGAAATTACTCGCAACCCCAACATTTCCATAGAAGACCAGGCTGTTCTCTCTGTTGCGCGCATCATGCAACACCGACGAAAACAACCAAAGCTCGCACGCTCCGTTGTGTTTTCCGCGCCCGACCTCACCATCCCTGACGCTGACACGGTTCAGGCAATCGAGCGTCTGCTATCGGGTGATCCGACGGTCAAGTTCACCCGCGTTTCAGACCTGCCGGACCAGATCACCGCCAACCCGGCGATCGTTACGCCATCAGTTCCACAAATTGATCTCGCTCAACGCCAACTAACAGCCGATGCTCTGCAAGCACTTATCAACGACACTGGTTCAATGCTGGATGAGGAACATGAATTTGTGACGAAGTGGAACGCGATCATCAACGACCTCTTCGATCAGCGGGGCAACGGCGAATATGTCGTCGACATCATCGATGTCGTCACCAATGAGACGTCTGCTGTTCGACAGTGGGTGTCGGTGCCAATGAGCGGCACCGTCAACCTCACCGGCCGCGATACGCCACTTCCCCTGGTCATAAAAAATACCGGGGCTGAGCCTCTGCAAGTGCTCATCCGTCTCAATTCACCGCGTCTCGTTGTCCCCGATGAACCGCTTGCAATGACACTTCCTCCAGGAATGAGCAGCGTTCAAGTACCAGTTGAGGCTCGATCAAATGGCTCATTTGATGTCGAAGTAGAAGTGCTCTCTCCTGCCGGAACACCCATCGTCAATAACATCACGATTGTCGCTAAAGCAATGACGCTGTCAGGTTTTGGACGCCTCATCGGCTTTGGTCTCATCCTTGCTCTTATCTCGTGGTGGGTGAGTCACATCCGTCGACACCGCCAACGCAAGATCACAGTTGCACCACTTGAGACACAGCTCCCGTCGTCCGAAGACCTATGAGGTATAACTGCAAGACGAAATTCCCAAATCATGGGTCGCTCTGGCACTAGCGTTCCTGTTGTTCATGACCTCCATTAACGACTCCCACGGCCCACCCAGCCGGCTCGACAACGCCCAAGTGCTCGCTGATCGTTACCACCTCGACCGCCGCATTGGCCAAGGTGGAATGGCAGAGGTCTGGGTGGCGATCGATGAGCAACTTGATCGCCGAGTCGCAGTGAAATGGTTGAAATCCAATCTCGCGACCGACGCAGTCGTTGCAGAGCGTTTCCGCCGCGAAGCAATCGCCGTGGCGCGTCTCAATCACCCGAACATCGTTTCAGTTCACGACGTGTTCGAACATGACGGCCGTCAGGCAGTCGTCATGGAACTGGTAGAGGGACGAAGCCTGAGACAAGTCCTTGATAGTCAGAAACGCCTTGGGCCCGAACTCACCATTCATGTCGGCGCATCTGTCGCAGCAGCTCTTGATGCTGCCCATGCTGCGGGCTTCGTTCACCGTGATGTCAAGCCCGGCAACATTCTCGTCACCGAAGATGGCAGAGTTCTGCTCACCGACTTCGGAATTGCAAAGGGTCTCGACGGGGTTGATGAAGACCTCACCAGCGACAACGTAATGATGGGGACCGCTAAGTACCTCTCTCCTGAGCAGGTGAGGGGTCACAAACTTGACGGTCGCGCCGATCTCTACTCACTCGCTTTAGTTCTCTATGAATGTCTCGCTGGTCGGGTTCCGTTCCTTGGCCAATCAGATGCCGACACCGCTCTTGCTCGTCTACAGCGTGACCCGACTGACCTTGCGCATCTACGGCCGACACTGCCAATCAATCTGGTGAATCTCATTCACCGGACACTCGCACGGAATCCCGCACATCGCCCAGCGACCGGCGGAGAGTTGCGTCAAGAATTGATGAGCGTTGATACAACGCCACCTCTTATTGACGGGACTCCCACCGAACCTCCCGCACCTCGCACGCATCCAGTGCGGCCAGGCGAATCGGGTCGACTGCCTCGTGTGACTACGACCGTGACGCCACCACCAGTTAAAACAACCACACCACCTCAAGTATTTGACGACCCGTCACTCGCAAGTGCGCGGCCGATTCGTCAACCGTGGCTACCGATTGGGCTTGCTGCATCAGTGGTCGTGCTTCTCCTCGGTGCGCTCATCTTGTCAAACCGCGACACCAACTCATCATCGAATGTCTCTCCGCTACCTGAAATCACCACGGCACCAGTTGCTGAGCGCAATAGTGAAGACCCCATCATCCTCGAAGACGTTGAAGGCTCCCTGTCGCCTGAAACCCAAATCGTAATGAGTTCTACATCGATCAAGGTTCGTGCCTGGGATCCATTTGGAGACAATGGGTCAGAAAACGACGCCCAAGCACCCCTGGCAATTGCCGATGGCAGCCGAGACACCGCGTGGTCAACTGAGTGCTACAGCGACCAGTACCTCGGGGCAAAACCCGGAGTCGGCCTCGTTGTCTCTCTTCCAGAACTTTCAAACGGGCGAGTCGAATTTGAAACGTTGAACGCCCCATTTCAGATTGATGTGTACCGAACTGACGCAGTAGAACCCCCGCTGTCGCTGCAGTCATGGACTCAAGTTGGGTCGACGAGTTACGGAGTTGATCCAGGGGTTGTTGCGGTGTCTATCAATGAAGCCTCTACTCATCTTGCAGTGTGGCTGAAAGAGCTCGGTCCAGATGAAGCATGTTCTTCAGCGAATCCTTATCGTGGGCGAATCGGTGAGCTGCAATGGCTCATGAACTCCTAAGCGATACTCAACTACTACAACGTGCCCAGCAAGGTGATCGCGATGCGATCGGCAAGGTTTTAAGAGCGCAGTACCAACGGGTATTTGCTGTATGCCTGCGGATGATGAGATCGCGAAGTGCAGCCGAAGACCAAACCCAGGAGGCTCTTATGCGAATCGCTCGAGGCCTCTCCACTTTTGAAGGTAAATCTGCATTCGGCACCTGGTGCCATCGGGTTGCGACAACAACCTGCCTCGATGAGCTTCGTAAGCAGCGTCGACGGCCAACAACCACGACACTCACCAACACCGACGGGAATGGCATTGAACCAGTCGACGATGTCGACATCACAGCAAACATCGAGTGGAGCGACGTGCGAGCCGATATTCGTGAAGCACTTGACGCAATACCCGTCGAATTCGCTCGCGCGGTTGTTCTACGCGACGTCCTCGAGTTGGAGTACCAAGAGATCGCCGATCTCACCGGTGTGGCGACTGGAACGGTGAAATCAAGAATTTCTCGCGGCCGAGCACTGCTCGCCCGACAGCTTGGTAGGAACCGAAACGATGATGTTGAACGTCTAACCAACGGGGACAACAAATGAGTGATGACGACGTCAACCAATTAACGCCAGATGATGGCGATGTCGACGAGGTTCTCGTTGCGCGTCTTCGCTCAGCTCTTCTCGATGACGTTGTCGTCAGAGACACCGAGCGAGATCACACCGTTGCATCGGTGATAGCAGCCCTCGACAACGAATCTCAGTCGCCGGTCGTCAACATCGAGTCACGGCGCCGATTCCGATCAAATACGGTTCTGCAGTTTGCGGCTGCCGTCCTAACTATCGCCATCGGTGCTGGAGCATTATTCCAGCTTCGCAGCGGTCAGAGTGGTACGGCGGAACTTTTCGTCCAAGAAAGTTCTGGTGAACGATCAGAGGAGAGAATGCCATCTGAATCTGACGAGTTTGCGTTTACAGAAGAGTCAGCGTTAGAGGGATCCGCAATTGAAGCGCTGCCCGAAGTTGCGTCGATGGGCGACACTGCGCCGGGTTCTGAAGTGTCGGGCACAGAAGATGAAATGGTCGCAGACGACATGATGGCCGTTGCTGAATCAGAGACAGAGGAAATGGCCGGAGACATCTATGAGTTGGAATCGATCAGTATCGACGAGCTGCCAAATTTTGTCCGCAGTGTTCTCGAACAGGGCGCGACAATGCCGCCCAGTCCAGCATCCTGCGAGTTCAACCATGTCGAACTACTTGCAGAGGTGATGCTTGACGAGATCATCGTCGTGTTGGCGAGAACGACGGTGCTCGATCAGTACCTCGCCATTGATATTGCAAGCTGTGAAGTTCTTGCCGATATCAATCTTGGCAACAAGTAGTTTCTCCGCATCCTCTCATCAAGGGCCTGTGTCGCTCAATCAGCGAACAATCACACTGAATTCTTCGTGCAGAGCGAGGAATGCCTAAAGATTTCACTACAGTCCACTGAGTGATCGGGAATCCGTTCTCCAACGATGACTGGGCGGTCGATACCGCTGATCGTGTCGAACAGGTCGTCGGGACAGTTCGCGACCGAGTGACCAACAACATTGTCAAGCTTGTTCGAGGCATTGTCTTTGGCCTCATCGGCTTCATCATTGGAGTCGCCCTCATTGCGATCGCTCTCATCATGTTCACTCGAGGGTTGCAATCACTCATCAGTCTCGCAATCGGAAACACTGGCATTGACCACAGTCGGTCGGTGTATGTGAGTTATCTCATCTCAGGCCTGCTGATGTTGGCTCTTGGCGGCCTTGTGATGCGTCGTCGGCGGTCACCCGACACCTAATTCTTGAGATCCTCGGATTGGAGAAATCATGGAACCCACTCGCGAACGCGTCATCATCATCGGCTCAGGTCCAGCTGGTCTCACCGCAGCGATCTACACCGCCCGAGCGAGTCTCGAGCCACTTGTGATTGAAGGTGAGCCATCGTCAACAAGTGACCAACCTGGCGGCCAGTTGATGTTGACGACTGAGGTAGAAAACTTCCCTGGCTTCCCCGACGGCATCATGGGACCAGAACTCATGGTGAACTTCCGCTCACAAGCCGAACGATTTGGTGCAAAGTTTCTCACCGAGAAGGTCACCAACATTGATTTCTCCTCTCGCCCGTTCAAGGTTTGGGTGCGTGACACTGAGTATCACGCCGACTCTGTCATCGTTTCGACGGGTGCCCGCTCACTCATGTTGGGGCTTGAGGAGGAGCAGCGTTTGATTGGTCACGGTCTTTCAACCTGCGCAACCTGTGATGGTTTCTTCTTCCGTGATCAACATATTGCGGTCGTCGGCGGCGGTGACTCAGCAATTGAAGAGGCGTCCTTCCTTACCAAATTTGCATCAAAAGTTACGTTGATTCACCGGCGCGACGAATTCCGAGCGTCAAAGATCATGCAAGATCGTGCCTTCGCCAACCCAAAGATCGATGTCCTGTGGAATCACACCGTGACGAAAATCAATGGCGACGACAAGGTCAACGGTATTGAGGTGACAAACACTGTCGATGGGACGGTTTCGACAGTGCCTGTCACCGGTCTCTTCATTGCGATTGGCCATCGACCCAACACAGATTTGTTCGCTGGTGTGCTTGACATGGACGATGCCGGCTACCTCCAGACGCAACCTGATTCGTCGTACACCAATATCGAAGGTGTGTTCGCCTGCGGTGATGTGCAAGACCACACGTATCGGCAGGCAATTACTGCTGCCGGCTCGGGTTGTATGGCTGCGATCGACTCAGAGCGCTGGCTTGAGAGCCAGCATTAACTCTTGATGCCAAACAAGACCGCATTCGTCGCGGTAGTCTCGGAACACGCTCTCTCAGTTTGCGGAACACAAAGGAATCGAAATGGCATCAATCAATTTGACCACCAGCACGTTTGACGAAACCGTTGGAGCATCGAATGTTCCAGTTGTCGTCGATTTCTGGGCAGAGTGGTGCGGTCCATGCAAAATGGTTGCTCCGATTCTCGACGAGATCGCAACAGAGAACGCCGATCAGATGACAATTGCGAAACTTAACGTGGATGAAAACCCCGATATCGCCATGCGATACCAAGTGATGAGTATCCCAACAATGATCGTGTTCAATGGCGGAGAGGCCGTTCACCGAATTGTCGGAGCGAAGAGCAAATCAGCTCTCCTCGAGGAGTTCGGAACATTTCTGGGCAACTCCCACTAACCCACGGCGAGCGCGGCGAAGCCGTTAGGGATCTCCAACGACGACTTATTCGATCGTCGTATCCGATTCGGGCAACCGAAAGCGGTTGGTTTGGTGATTCGACGAAAGAGGCCGTTACCTCTTTCCAGGCATCGCAGGGTATTCCACCCACGGGCAGTTGCGATGAACTCACCTGGTCGCTTCTTGTCGAGTCTGGTTGGGCACTTGGTGACCGGCTGCTTATGCTCACCGCTCCAAATCTTCGAGGCGAAGACGTCGCCGAGCTACAACGAATACTCGCCCGTTTAGGATTTGATTGCGGACGGGTCGACGGCATTTTCGGGCCGGATACCACAGCCGCACTCCAAGATCTCCAGCGAAACTCGGGGCTCCCCGACGACGGGATCTGCGGTCCTGACACGGTCTCAGCGCTTGATGTGCTGTCTCGAAATACTGGCTCCGGACCCGGAGTCGTCATGGTTCGTGAGGTTGCTGCCGTGACTTCCGGGCGTCGTTCATTGGGTCACCTCAGAATCGTGATCGGCGAGTATGGCGGCCTTGGGGCGCTTGCTCGGCAGGTCACCACTGCTCTTCGTCAACATTCCGCATCAGCCACTGTGATTGGTGACCCTGATGCGTCAACACATGCAGCACTAGCGAATCGCTACCGAGCAGATGTGTACATCGGATTCGAAGCTGCACATGAGCCGGTGTCTCTCATCCAGTACTACGCCGTACCTGGATTTGAATCTGCTGCGGGTCGGTCGCTCAGTGAGCAACTAGCTCATGATGTTCGGTACCCGCTGAGGCGGGAGGATGTTGACGTGATTGGAGCACGCGTTCCGGTCCTTCGAGAAACTCGTATGCCGGCCGTGTTGTGGCGTCTGGGCCCCACCTCGGAAATCGTTGGTCAGACACCAACAATTGTTCGGGGTGTGGTTCTCGCAGTCGAACGGTGGGTTCGTCAAATAAATGAATAATATTCATTTATTTCGCATTACTCTTGTATAAAAAGCGCTTTATTAGCCGGTGTGTGAATTATCCACAGTATATTCATTTTACTGTGGATCTGGTAATTCTCAGCAAGAGGTTGAGGCTCCCAGCCTCAAGGAGCGCTTGTTGGTTCATCACCAAACACGATTCGGTGGATGCGTCGAAGGTCATCGAGGTCAGCAAAATCGATTGCAATTCTGCCCTTTGACGCTCCAAGCGACACGCGAACACGCGTATCCAGCCACCGTGCAAGTGCTTCTTCAACCTCAATAACACCTGCCTCACGCAACCGAGTTCCCTCGACAAGCCCTGCCCCATCTGCGGGTTGCGTTGGCGGCGTCACTGGCTGCCGCGAATTCTGACCTGAAATCAGTGCTTCCAACTCCCGTACTGTCAACTCATTGCTAACTGCCTCGTGCGCAAACCGAAGTTGTGTTTCTGCATCGTCGACAGAGAGTAGTGACCTAGCATGACGGGCAGTGAGACGACTATCACGGAGATACTGCTGAATCTCAGTGGGCAATGCCATCAAACGCAAGGCGTTAGAGATTGCTGATCTGCTCTTTCCCACTCGTTCTGCAATCTGCTCGTGAGTGAAGCCAAAATCTTCAATGAGTTGGTGATACGCGGCAGCTTCTTCAAGTGGCGTTAGGTCTGCGCGATGGAGATTCTCTACAAGCGCCTGTTCCATCGATGACATGTCATCTGTGGTTCGAACAATCGCTGGAATCACCTCAAGCGCAGCGATTCCTGCTGCTCGCCAACGCCGCTCACCAGCAATGAGTTCATACCCGCTATCTGCAGGGCGAACAAGAATGGGTTGTAGCACGCCAATCTGGGCAATGGAAGCTGCCAGTTCCTGAAGGCCGTCCTCGTCAAACAGTTGCCGGGGCTGGTGTGGATTCGGCTTGATGGAATGAAGGGGAATGTCGCGGAGAGCGGGAGCATCACCACTCCGCCCGAATACTTCATCCATCCCGCTTGGGATAAGTGAACTTAGACCTCTACCCTGCCGTTGGTTGCGAGCCATTGTGCACCTCCCGTGCAACGTCGATGTACGCTATTGCGCCACGAGACATCGGATCGTGTGTGATGATCGGTATCCCGTACTTTGGCGACTCTGAGAGTCTGATGTTTCGTGGGACCACCGTTTTCAGAACAGTTGAGCCAAAGTGTTGGCGGATCTCATCGACTACTTCTTCAGCGAGATTTGTTCGTGCGTCGTACATCACACAGACGATTGACGACACTTCAAGAGTGGGGTTCAGCCCGCTTCGGCGAATACGAAGTACGTTTTCGAGCAATTGACCTACGCCTTCGAGCGCAAAGTATTCACATTGAATAGGAATCAACACTTCTCGAGCAGCGCACAGAGCGTTGAGTGTCAGTAGTCCCAATGACGGTGGACAATCAATAATGATGTAATCAAACTGGCCAACAACTGCATCAACTGCGTTCTTCAATCGTGTTTCACGTGCCAACATCGAATACATCGTCATTTCTGCGTCCGCGAGACGAAGGTTCGATGGGGCCACTTGCAACCCGTAAATTTCGGTAGGACAGAGGCAGTCTGACAGCGGGGCGTCATCAATTAAGACGTCAAGAATCGAGCTGTCAAGAGACCGAACATCAATACCTAAGCCGCTCGTTGCATTCGCCTGAGGATCAATGTCGATGAGGAGCACCTTAAGCCCCATTTGAGCGAGTGCGGCCGCCGTGTTGATTGAGGTCGTGGTCTTGCCTACGCCGCCCTTCTGGTTCGCAACTGCAATCACTCGAGGCAGGCTTCGTGCTGGCATCTGCGAAGGTGTTGACGACGGTGAGATTTCGCTCATCAACGACACTTTGCCTCGTATTACCTGATTACACAACCCATTTCACACTGAATTGTTTCCCGGGAAACGATTTTTGATTCAGCTTCAAGTTGAGACGCGCAGTTTCAGTCATGGAATTTCAACAGTGTTATCCACAGCCTGTGGTTTCCTGGGAAACACTGGTCTCACCCGCTGATGATGGCAAGCGTTCCTGAGTCTCGCGAAAACAGCTCAACCGAGGCCGAAATGTCGCTCGACAACGCCGCACGCCAGCGGTTTCCGTCTGAGTGTGGTGGTTCTGACACCAGCAATCTGCCCGCGGGCGTGAGCAGAGGAAGCGCGGTCTCAACGACGACCTCGGGTGGCCCGAAGCTTCGAGAGGTGATCACATCAAATGTCCGTTTGCCCTGAAGGGCGCGAACGTCTCCGCACATCACATCAATGGGGTGTCCAGGTTGATGTTGGCGAAGCCGAGTGGCCTGACGTTGCAGAAGATCAGTTCGTTTTTCGCGCCGGTCAATCAGTGTGACGTGGACATCGGGTCGGTCATGAGCGATCACAAGACCCGGCAAGCCGCCCCCTGAACCGATATCTAGCACCGCTATGTCGCTTGGGTAGGTGCTAAGACCGGCAACAAACACCCGAGCTCGAGAGATTTCTTCTACGAGATCTGTTCTACCAATGACACCAGCGTCTTTTGCGAGTTGCAGCACGCTGAGGAGGAGTTCATCCATCATAAGCACGTTGCCGCCCTACAGAGCGGAGGTCAACCTGGTGAGACGATGACCCGACGGTTTGGATCTTCACCCTTGGATGCGGTCGACACGCCCTCTTCGCCGGCGAGAACATCATGAATGACCTTGCGATCAGGTGATGCCATCGGCTCGATTGCGAGGGCTTTGCCAGACTCACGCACTTGCTGAGCAATCTTTCGAGCGAACGCTTCGAGTGAGGCTTTCCGACGCTCGCGATACCCCGCAATATCAAGGCGAAGATGGGTGTCATGATCTCCGAGGCGGCGCTGCGCAGCAACCCGCACAAGGTCTTGAACGGCGGTCAACGTGCGTCCTCCGGGCCCAACCAACAAACCAAGGTCGGAGCCATTCATGGCAACCTCGATCTCAGTGTCTTCTCGCTCAACAACAACGGTGGCTTCAACGCCAAATGCGGTGGCAAGACCGGTCATGAACGTCTCAGCTGCCTCGCCAACTGCCGCTGGTTCAACTGGATCACGTTGTTCATCATTCATTAGTTTCTCATTCTTTGAGTTGCGAGTACTTCGTTGTCCGCCATTCTTGCGCGATTGTGATGACTTGTTGTTACCCGACGCATCAGACGATTGACGTTCGCGCCGCTGTTGACCGTCGTTTTTGTTTCCGCGCGAGCGACGGTTCTCACGCTTGGACCGTACTTCTGTCGGTCGCACCCGTCCCCGAACCTTCGCTTCGCCACGTGTTCGGCCAAATAAACCGCTTTTGGGCTCCTCGAGAACCTCGATGTCGGCTTCATCAGCTGCAACACCGAGTTGATCAAGAGCTGCCTCTGTTGCCTCTTCAACGCTACGACCCGTTGTTGTAACCCATTCCATGAAAAGTCTCTTTCTGTCCTAGTCTCAACGCTTACGCTGCCCGCCGGGGCGACCTAAATCGCGTCTCTGGTTGTTCTTCGATGACTGTGGACGCCCCTTGCTGCCCTTCGAACCACCATTGGTTCGAGAATTTGAACCTTTTGGAGAAGGGCGCGTTCCACCTGAATTTGTGCTCTTCGTCTCTGAAGATGCTCCGGTCGCATCTTCAAGCTCACGCTTTGCCCGAGCGATAAGACCGCCACCTCCACTGTCTTTCTCGGAAAGTTCTCGAGCCTTTGCACTTGCGGCTTGGGCTTGACGACCCAGCGATTCGTCGTCAGCGTAAAACCGTCTTGTGATGTAGAACTGCACAAAAATGCGGATAATCGACTGAATGATGTAGTAGATCACCAGCGCAAGAAGGAAGAAGATCTGGAACACTGCAAAGACCACCGGCAGGTACTGCATAAGTTTCTGTTGTGATTCTGACATCGTCGGGCTGATCGAGGCCCTCGCAGCAACCATCCGTTGCTGGTAGAAGTACAACAAGCCAAGAACCACCACAAGGCCGGCATAGATGAGGCCTTGGCCAAAATTGCTGCCCAGCATGCTCGCCGGTGATTTTGAGAGGTCAAGTCCCCACGACGACATCTCGGTTTGGCGAGCGAGCGCCTGGTACATCTCTGAATCAAGAGAGAGATACCGGGGGAGGAAGCCAATTGTTTCTTGACCCCGACCCACCGATGTCAACACTGCCCTGGCTATGGCTTCGTTGCCACCAACAGGTTTATATGTTGCGTCGTAAAGGATACGAAACATCACAATGAACACTGGTGTTTGTGCAAGTAACGGAAGACATGAGGCCATTGGGTTGACCTTGTGCTCTTGGTAAAGCTTCATCATTTCTTCATTGAGTTTTTGCCGATCAGTCTTGTACTGCTGCTGAAGACGGCGCATTTCTGGTGCTAAGCGCTGCATCTCCAACATGCCCTTAGTGCTCTTCAGCGTGAGGGGCGTGACAATCGCCATCACGACGAATGCCGACAGTGAAACGGCGAGCATATAGCTACCGGTGAGCGTGTAAAGCCAATTCAGTACAGCTGCAGGAACTTCAAACACTCCAGCAATTAGCGAAACTGTTGTCATTGGGACCTCATTGGTTCATGGTGGTGGGAGACTGGCTCGTGTACGACATCCGGGACCGGGTCATAGCCCGATGGTCCAAATGGCCGACATCTCAACAGTCGGCGAATAGTGAGCCACAGCCCTCGAACAGGGCCGTACATCGAGATCGCTTCATGGGAATAGTGCGAACATGTCGGTGAGAATCGACAGGGAGATGGACGCCATTGAAACGCCCGCTGATACCACTCAATCGCCCGCAGCATACGTTGCTGAATTCGTGGCGCTCTCATTGCGCCGGCAGCCCTTCGACTAACTTCTGAACCTGCTGCGCCAGCATCTCGGGCGACATATCGAACATATGTTCGCTTTTTGAACGAATAATGCCGACCATCAAAGCCCCGCAAGGCAGCAGGTTCATTTGCGCCTGCCTGCGAAGAAGCTCCCGTAATCGACGTCGTGCCAGATTTCGACGAACGGCGTGACCGTGGGCGCGTCCGATCGAAAACGCCACCCGAGGAGGCGACATCGCTGGATCGGCAAGGAATTTGCACCACAAGACATCAGTCCGCACCTGGATTCCTTCGGCATCGAGTCGAGAAAACTCGTGCGCAGTGCGGATTCGGTGAATCAAGCGGAAAGACGAGCGCGGCCCTTTGCCCGACGTGATTTAAGCACGGCGCGGCCGGCGCGGGTACTCATTCGAGCTCGGAAACCGTGCTTCTTCGCACGACGATGTTGATTTGGTTGAAAGGTTCGCTTCACTTCTTCGTCACTCCTCAATGAACCCGGTCTGATCGAGATACATGGTGACCACGATCGGGCATTCGACTACACGACGGCTTCATGGATATGAAACCAGACTCCCAAAGACTACGGTTTGTCTCCGGCGGAGCCAACCACGCCTGCACTTTACACACTCGTCCGGTTTTCCACAGGTTGCTCCGCGTGATAGCGTGCGATTTCCATACAGCGCGCCGAGTTGACGTGTACCTACAACAAAATAACCGTTTTCCACAGATGTGGATAAACATGTGGGTAGTTACATCGATGTAACGCACGAGCGAAACCCCAATATTTATCAGCAGATTTAGAGGACCAATCCAACATGGAACGTGAAGCGACTACAAACCTGTGGGAAACCGTCGTTCCACTTCTTCGCGATCAGCTCACCGAATCGGTGTGGTTCTCTACTTTCAATGACGCAGTAAATGTTGGCGATGAAGACGGGATTTTGCTTGAAGTGTCAAACAACGTTGCCGGCGAACGAATCATGTCGCGTTACCGAGGAATGATTGACGATGCACTGACCGAACTTGGTTACCCCGGTTTTGCGTTTGCTGTGAGTGTTGCGACGACCGATGCTGCACCCATCGACATCGAACGCGAGGTGGCTACGCCTGCTTCTAACCATAACCCGCCAGAGGCACCCCTTGGCGGAAACGAACCTGGCGGACTCAACCCTCGGTATGCGTTTGAGACATTCGTGAAAGGGGCTTCGAATCAATTCGCTCTCGCCGCGGCCCAACGGGTGGCGGAAACACCGGCTCGCTCGTATAACCCACTGTTCATCTATGGCTCGGCTGGACTCGGGAAAACCCACCTCCTGCACGCAATTGGGCACTATGTCGAGTCTCATTACCAGCATCACGTTGTGCGGTATGTCTCAACTGAATCGTTCATGAACGAATTTGTTGATGCGATCCGTTCAAACTCAATGGCTGGGCTTCGACGTCGATATCGCGAAGTCGATGTCCTTCTCATCGACGATGTGCAATTTCTTGAAGGGCGGGAAGGCCTACAGGAAGAGTTCTTCCATACGTTCAATGCCCTACATGGAGCGAATAAGCAGATCGTCCTCTCTAGCGACCGAATGCCAGATGCGATACCAACCCTTGAAGAGCGTCTTCGCGGGCGTTTCAAGTGGGGTCTCATCACCGACATTCAGCCACCTGATTTAGAGACCCGCCTTGCCATCCTTCGCAACAAGAGTGAACGAGATCGAGTTGAGGTTCCCGCCGAGACCCTCGAGTTCATTGCGTCGAACATCACCTCAAATATTCGTGAGCTCGAAGGAGCGCTCATTCGTGTGACCGCCTATGCCTCACTTAATGGTGTGCCGATTACGACCGATCTTGCAAAATCTCAGTTATCCGATTTACTTTCGGACTCTGTGGCAAAGCCACGCACCGACATGGAGCTGTTGGTCGAAATGGCTGACATCCTCGGGTATGAGGTTGACGCATTACGTGGGAAAAGTAGACAGCGCCCATTGGTCACTGCTCGTCAGATCGCAATGTATGTCTTCCGCGAACTTACCGATCTCAGTTACCCGAGCATTGCCCGTCTGTTTGGAGGGCGAGACCACACCACCGTCATTCACGCTGTCGAAAAAATTCAGCGACAAATGGGCGAACGGAAACAGATTTATGAGCAGGTCACCGACCTGCTGCAACGGTTGAAGTCATGATGGCTGTGGATCAAGTAGTGGATGACATGTGGTCAAGCCGTGGAAATCTGTCGCACATGATCGACACGTCCACCGAATCACATGTGTGTGATCATCGCGCAGGGGATACCGCTCGGAAATCTTGTGACGACAAATATGTGCTATGTGCTGGGGTGATTCACTCTTTTCCCCAATCCACAGCACCTACTATCACTAACACTCTGTATCTATCCTCTCTGGGGAAAAGGACCACGCTGTGAAATTTCGATGTGAACGTGAAATCTTGGCCACGGCGTTAGCCACCGCTGGTCGAGGAGCAACAAACTCGACCGGTACATCACCGGTGCTGTCAGGTGTGCGACTTGATGTCGCTGACGACACACTGACCATCACTGGCACTGATCTTGAACTGACGATCAAGGCATCAGTCCCGGTTGGTATGGAACAGCCAGGCTCAACTGTCATTCCTGCTCGTCTTACTGCGGATATCGTAAAGGCGCTTCCGGCTGGCAGCGTTGATGTTGAATTTACTGGCGACAACGTGTCGATTTCAGCGCAGCGCAGCCAATTTGCAGTTCGACCAATGGCGGTTAATGATTTTCCTTCAATTGTGCCGCCGTCGAGTGAACCGTTCGTGTTGTCAGGTTCAACGATGTCAGCTGCACTCGGCCAGGTGGTGCGTGCCGCAAGCACCGATGAAGCTCGTCAGCAACTAACTGGTGTGCTTATCGTGTCGGAAGATGATGCAGTCCGCATGGTAGCGACGGACTCATATCGACTTGCTGTGCGCGACCTTGACGAAGGGGCGCTACTTGGAGCCGGTCAGCAAGTCCTCGTTCCCGCTCGTGCACTTAACGAAGTGCAACGTCTCGTGAGCGGTGCAGAAGACCTCAAGGTGTATCTCGGAGAAAACGACGCCGTGTTCGAAATTGGTGATGTGCACCTCACCACTCGTCTCATCGCTGCTGACTATCCGAACTATCGAAACCTACTGCCAAGTTCGTACCCGAACGTTGCGACGATCGGTCGCGACGCCTTACTCGATGCCTTGCGTCGTGTCCGCCTTCTCGCTCAAGGGGGTGCAACCCCGGTTCGCTTGCAACTCGAACCCGATCATGTCATCCTTTCCGCGATCACCACAGATGTGGGCGAGGCGTCAGAGCAAATCGATGCCAGCTTCGAAGGCGAACCGATGACGGTCGCGTTCAACCCCGACTATCTCGCTGCGGGTGTTGATGCAGTTGATGGCGAAGAAGTTCGACTCGCCGTCGTCGACCCAATGAAGCCAGCTGTACTTCGTGGAGTTGGTCACGACGAGTACCTTTACCTGCTGATGCCAGTACGGGTGCCGTGATGTCACGCCATGCTCGTTGAGCACCTTGAACTTGTTGACTTCCGAAATTATCGGCAAGCAACGTTCAACCTCACGGCCGGTACCACTTGTGTCGTTGGTCAAAACGGCCAAGGGAAAACCAACCTTGCCGAAGCGCTTGCTTATCTCTCGGGCCTAACCTCATTCCGCCAAGCTCCTGCTGATGCTCTCATTCGGGTTGGCGCCGACCAGTCAATTATCCGAGCTCAGATTGTTGGCGCCGACGGCCGTCAATCTTTAGTAGAGGTTGAAATCTCCCGGGTTGGCCGCGGTCGAGTTCAAGTGAACCGACAGCGGTTACAACGAACAAGAGATCTCCTTGGCACAGTGCGTACCTCTGTCTTCTCTCCAGACGATCTCACTCTGGTGAAGGGCGGCCCAAACGAACGCCGGCGGTTCCTTGATGACACCCTTGTTGCGTTGGCGACGAAAAACGATGCGCTTCGCCTTGAAGTTGATCGAGTGTTGAAACAACGCAACATCCTCTTACGCCAGTGTGGCGGCCGACTCGATGATGACGCGTCAACGACGCTTGACGTGTGGGATTCCCGCCTCACCGAAGTTGGCGAGCGACTTGGCCGTGCACGCGCTGCGCTCGTCGAACGTCTTCAGCCATTGGTAGCCGAGGCGTATCAGCAACTCGCCGGTGAGAGCAACAGCGTGTCGTTGGCCTATGACCCTCAATGGCGCCAGGAGGGGTTGGCCGCTGCTCTCGCTGCTACTCGTCGGGATGATGTTCGAAGGGGTGTGTCAACAGTGGGCCCGCATCGTGACGATGTCGACCTGTTGGTGAACGGATTGCCGGCGCGGACCCATGCTTCTCAAGGCGAACAACGCACTCTTGCATTAAGCCTCCGCCTCGGCGCACATCGGCTCGTGACCGATCACGTGGGGTCGAGTCCGATTCTTATCCTCGACGATGTCTTGTCAGAACTCGATAATGATCGAGCAACGGCACTGTTGGGTGAACTGCCGGCAGGCCAAGTGGTCATTACGACTGCGGCACCGTTGCCTCCTGCTGCTCAGCCTGAACGCGTATTGAAAATCGACAGCGGTACGGTGATGGGTGATGAGTGACGATGACGAGATTATGTCGCTATCAGATTCTCTTGACTCAGTGGTTCGTTCACTTCGCGGACCAACTAGAGCAGAGGTTGGTGGCATCTTCGGTCGTTGGGAAGAAGCTGTCGGTGACTACGTGGCCCGGTACGCCCGACCATCACGTTTTGAAGACGGGGTTCTTGTGATTGACGTTGATGAACCAGCGTGGGTCACCGAGATTGAGTTCCGAACCGAAGAGATATCCCAACGGTTACGAGACGTCGCCGAGGTCACGATCAACAACATTGAGGTGAGGGTGGCGCGCCGACGGTAACGATTCCGGCATGATGTGGCATGGCTTCTCAACTCCTTGAGCTACTCCGAACCGACCTGAACACTGCGATGAAAGAGCGCGATCAACTGAAGACGTCAACGATCAGGATGGTGTTGTCGGCGGTTCAAGTGGCTTCGGTTGCAGGAGACGAGGCCGCAGAACTCACCGATGCACAAATCACGGCAGTGCTGAGGTTGGAGGCAAAACGCCGAAGCGAGGCGGCCGAGCTCTACGAAAATGCGGGACGAACCGAACAAGCTGCATCCGAGCGAGACGAACTCGCGGTGATTGAGGCGTACCTCCCAGCGGCGATGGATGACGCAACATTGCAGGACATTGTTAACGAAGAAATCGCAGCTGCTCGCGAGGCGGGAGCAGAAGGCCCGAAAGCGATGGGACAGGTCATTAGCGCGGTGAAAGATCGTGTCGGCGATGGTGCCGACGGCGGCCGAATTGCCAGCGCTGTGAAGGCCTTGTTGGCCTAAATTTCTCCGGGTTGGCGGTATCTGTTGTCGCCGACTTGTTCACGTGTCGCAACCCGGCGTGACAGTTGTCGCGACCTGTCGGATTGACCGGTTCAGCGAACACCCGTTTGGTAGAATTTTCAAGTGCTCATGGGCATTTCAGTCTGTTTGCACGTGTGGGAAGAGCGCAGTGCTTGATCCATATTGCGACGACAACAGATGAGGTACTGAGTGCCCAAAGACACCAAAAAATCAAAGAGTGAATATGGCGCAAAGGACATCCAAGTCCTCGAAGGACTCGACCCTGTTCGCAAGCGGCCAGGCATGTACATCGGCTCGACAGGTTTGGCCGGATTACATCACCTCATTTGGGAAGTCGTCGACAACTCCGTCGATGAGGCAATGGCCGGACATTGCACCAAAATTGCCGTGACGTTGCTCGCGGATGGAGGGTGCGAAGTGAGCGACAACGGGCGTGGTGTGCCTGTTGATCCGTATCCATCAGGCCCTCACAAAGGAAAGAGTGCCGCTGAGGTTGTGCTCACGGTGCTCCATGCTGGGGGAAAATTCGGCGGTGAGGGATACAAAGTGTCGGGTGGACTCCACGGCGTTGGCGTCAGTGTGGTCAATGCACTTTCCGAGCGCTTGAGCATCGAAATCGATCGAGACGGCAAGCGTTACTCCCAGGAGTATCGAGACGGCGGCAAACCAAAAAACAAACTGTCGTCGAAAGGCGAAACTCCGAAGCGTGATCGTACGTCAGGTACGACGGTGACGTTTTGGCCAGATCCGACAATCTTTCAGGTAGAAGGAACAGAATTTGTTGCCCGCACGGTGCTCGATCGCCTGCAGATCATGGCATTTCTCAATCGTGGACTCGAGATTTCGTTTATTGACCAACGACCTGAGCGCGAACAAGAGGTCACATTCCAGTACAAAGGCGGAATCGTCGACTTTGTGAAGCATCTCAATCAGTCGAAAGACCCACTGTTCGCCAAAGTGTGCCATTACGAAGATGACGACAGAGAAGGCCAAAACCTCGATATTGCTCTCCAGTGGAACACCGGCTACCACGAAGGCATTCACGGCTACGCCAACGGTATTTCCACCATCGAAGGCGGCATGCACGTTGAAGGTTTCCGCACCGCATTGACCTCTGTGATGAATAAATACGCACGTGGCAAAAACCTGCTGAAAGAAAAAGACGACAACCTCACGGGTGAAGACATTCGAGAGGGTCTCACAGCAATCATCTCGGTGAAACTGCGCGAACCCCAGTTCGAAGGCCAAACAAAAGCCAAACTTGGCAACGTCCCCATGCGGTCATTCGTGCAGAAGGCAACTAACGAACGTCTCTCAGAGTGGTTCGATGAAAATCCGACTGAGGCGAACAAGATCGTCAAGAAAGCGATAGCTGCCCAGCAGGCACGTGTAGCGGCGAAAAAGGCTCGTGAAACAGTGAGGCGCAAAACCGCACTTTCTGGGGCAGGCATGCCGGACAAACTCCGTGACTGTTCATCGCGGAGCCCCGATGAATCAGAAATCTTCATTGTTGAGGGCGACTCGGCTGGCGGTACAGCAATTAACGCTCGAGACCCTCAAACTCAGGCGATCTTGCCGATTCGAGGAAAAATCCTCAATGTCGAGCGCTCTCGTATCGACAAAATGCTCAAAAACAATGAGATTCAGGCCTTGATTACTGCAATCGGTGCTGGCGTTGGCGAAGATTTCAACGTCGAGAAAGCTCGCTATCACAAAGTGATTGCGTTGTGCGACGCTGACGTCGACGGCAGCCACATTCGCACCCTGTTGCTCACGTTCTTCTTCCGACAGATGCGTGATCTCGTTGAAGCTGGATATATCTACATTGCGCAACCCCCTCTCTACTCCACGGAAGTGGGCAAAGAAAAGGTCTATCTCAAAGACGATCTTGCGAAAGATCGGTTCCTCGCAGAGAAACCAAATCACCGAAAAGAGTTCCAACGTTTGAAAGGACTGGGTGAGATGGACTGGCAAGAACTCAGAGAGACGACCATTAATCCGGAGACCCGCACGCTGTTGCAGGTCACCGTCGAAGAGGCCGCAGAGGCCGACATGATCATGAGCGTGTTGATGGGCGATGACGTCGAAAGCCGTCGCAACTTCATCACGACCAACGCCCGCGATGTGAGGAATCTTGATTTCTGATGAGTGACGATCAAACTCCACTCGACCCGGATGATCAGCACGATCCGGTTCAGCCGATCGCACTTCAAGATGAGATGGAAAACTCATTCTTGGAGTATGCGATGTCGGTCATCATGTCGCGAGCGTTGCCCGACGTTCGCGACGGTCTCAAGCCAGTCCACCGTCGCATCATCTGGGACATGGAGCAGCAAGGTTTCCGACCCGATCGACCATTTGTAAAGTGTGCCCGCGTATCGGGTGACACGATGGCGCGCTACCACCCGCACGGTGACAGCGCGATTTATGACGCTCTGGTCCGTCTCGCCCAACCGTTCTCTGTGCGTCACCCGCTCATCGATTTTCACGGCAATTATGGTTCGCCTGATTTTGGTCCGGCTGCGAGCCGCTACACCGAATGTCGGTTGCATCCACTTGCAATGCAATTGCTCGCCGATATCGACGAAGACACCGTTGACATGGTGCCAAACTACGACGGCAGCACAGAGCAACCCTCTGTGTTGCCTGCAAGATTCCCCAACCTGCTCGTCAACGGGTCTCAGGGAATCGCTGTTGGCATGGCGACAAATATCCCACCACACAATCTTGGTGAAGTCATCGACGCAACCGTGCACCTCATCGACAACCCAGATGCAACATCCGACGACTTGATGGAATTTGTGAAAGGGCCTGACTTCCCGACGGGCGGTTCGATTCTTGGGCGCGCCGGCATTATCGATGCATACCGAACTGGGCGTGGCTCAGTGAAGATGCGTGCGACCGCAACCATCGACGAGGGCAAGTCGGGTCGAATGGAAATCGTTGTCACCAAACTGCCGTATCAAACGAGCTGTTCAGCGATAGCGGCTCGCATCACTGAACTGGTCGACAACGGAGACATTGAAGGAATCGCCGACATCAATGACGGGTCGTCCGGTGGCGAGACCTCCTTGGTGATCACGTTGAAGCGTGACGCAAATGCAAATGTGGTCCTCAACAATCTCTTTAAGCTCACGCAACTTCAGACCAGTTTCTCGATCAACATGGTCGCTCTTGTTGACGGTGTGCCCCGCACACTGAATTTGCGGGATGCGATCGATGGCTATGTTCGTCACCAAATTGAGGTCATCACCCGTCGTTCGAACTTCCGTTTAGAAAAAGCGAAGCGGCGTGAACACATTCTTGATGGCCGCATTAAGGCGCTGAACGTCATTGATGACATCATTGCGCTCATTCGCGGTAGCGAAGACGCACAAGCGGCAAAAGCAGCTTTGATGGAAAAGCCCTATGAGTTCTCAGAGGCCCAGGCTGTTGACATTCTCGACATGCAACTTCGTCAACTCACCCGTCTGAGCCGTATCGACATCGAGTCAGAACTCGAAAGTATTCGCGAAAGCATCAAAGAGCTCGAATCGATCTTGGCCGACGACAAGAAACTTCGTGGCGTGATTAAAGATGAGCTCAGTTCTGTCCGCGATGACTTTGCAGCCGATCGAGTGTGTGCAGTCACCTATGACGAAGGCGAAATGAGCATCGAGGATCTCGTTGAAGATAAAGAACTCGTCGTTGTTATGACAGAGGCGCAGTATGTGAAAGCGGTCTCCGCCTCATCGTTTAAGACGCAGGGCCGCGGCGGCCGCGGTGTTTCTGGAGGCAAACTCAAACAAGACGACATCATTCGTCATGTCATCTTCACTACAGCCCATGCACACTTGCTGTTCTTTTCAAATCGTGGACGGGTGTATCGATTGCGCGCCCTCGACATTCCGGAGCGCGAGCGCACCGCCAAGGGCATGCCGATTGTCAATTTGCTTCCCCTTCAAGCGGACGAATTCATTCAGGCGATCATCGACACTCGTGACTTTGCTGGAGAACGGTTCTTGTTCTTCGCAACACGAAAAGGAACCGTCAAGAAGACGGCGTTCGATGCCTACACCTCGAGCCGACGCGACGGCCTTATCGCGATCAATCTGAACGATGATGACGAATTGGTGAAGGTAATTGAGACAAGCGGTACCGACGACATTTTCATGGTGGCCAAGTCAGGAATGACAATCCGCTTTAACGAGGGCGACGTCCGAGCGATGGGTCGCTCAGCGGCCGGTGTTCGCGGTATGAAGTTGAAGACCGGTGATGACGCAGTCGTTTCATGTGATGTCGCCCGTGATGACACTGCGATTCTCCTCATGACCGAAGCAGGGTTTGGCAAGCGGACGCAACTCGACAAGTTCAATACCCAGGGCCGTGGCGGCCAAGGCGTGCGCGGCATCAAACTCACCGGCAAGAAAGGCGTCGTCGCTGCGGCGTTCATGGTTGGAATTGAAGATGAGATCGTGGCAGTTTCTTCGGGTGGTGTCACCATTCGCATGGAAGTCCGCGAAATTTCTTCCCAAGGACGTGATGCCACCGGAGTTCGAATTATGAATCTCGACGACGGGCAAACTGTTGCCTCTGTTGCACCGATCATCGCTGGCGAATAGGCACAGCGCTATCGACTCGCACCATAAAAACGATGGTCGCTGAGGGGTGGGGTTGAGTGCAGTTCTTAGCAGACTCATAAACGTCTCAGTCGAATTTGAGGAGGCGAAGGCCGACGCGGATGAGGGTGCACTGGCCGTGTTGTGACGGGGCCTGACTATTGCGAAACGTAATGGCGCTGCCGTTGTCGCGCCTATAAAAAGCTGCGTTCACGGAGGTGGCCGCAAGCGCCGCGCTAGAGGGCTGAACCGAACACTTGAGCCACTTTGCGTACACTCGGTGAGGTGGTCGACCACACCCATGACGACGACGCTGGAGAGCAGCCCGAACAAGGGCGGGAGCCTGATGCCCCACCCCGGACCACGCCGGTCCACGTGCCGGAGGACGCCGACGAAGTAGCCGAACCAACAGGCGACTTCGTCATTCCAGAGATCGTGACAGCGCAGCCCCCTGGCGAGGTTTCACAAGTGGGGTCCGCTGAGAATGACGCGCCGACGATCCGAACGTCGCCATCATTCCTCGGAGTTCGCCGCCAAGTAGTGCTGCGTCGGGCTGGTGGCCGTCCCCGAGTGCGTCGAGTGTCCCGGGTAGTTCGCCATATCGACCCATGGTCAACGTTCAAAGTGGCTGCGCTCTTTTCGCTTGTGTTGTATGTGGTCTTGATGACCGCCGGCGTGATGTTGTGGCGGGTCGCTGATTCGACTGGAACGATTGCGAATGTTGAACGTTGGTTCACCCAGTTCGGCTGGGAGACTTTCGAATTGCATGGTGACGAGATCTTTAGCGCTGCTTGGGTGATCGGACTTTTCCTCGTGGTTGCGACAACTGGTGCAGCCGTACTGGTGGCAACGATCTTCAACCTTATAAGTGATGTAGTTGGCGGCATACGGCTGTCTGTGCTTGAAGAAGAAGTCACTGAGCGCACGTTTGACCCGATTGAAGCTTTTCGTCGCCGTCGGCCTGACTAGTCGAGGTTGAGGTTCGGGTTGGAGCCCCGATAACGTCTTTTCTCTGCCGGGGCTATAGCTCAGTCGGTTAGAGCGCATCCCTGATAAGG
>DLTS01000088.1 GCA_002501485.1 Acidimicrobiaceae bacterium UBA7830 | reverse complement strand
GCCCGACCTCGTTCATGCCCATGAGGGGGAGGTGCCGTGGGCCTCACAGGTGGCCGCCCGCCAACACGGATGCCCGCTCGTAACCACCTTCCACGGCACCGAACGCAGCCGCCATGGGGGCCACGTGCCTCCTGGCGTCCCTTCAGATGTCAATGGCATCGAATGGTGGCAGGCGGTCGCATCACGACGAGTCATCACAATTTCAAAACTTCTCGGTCGGCAGGTCACAACAGATTTTGAGCTCGATCCAGCAGCTGTGCGCAGCGTGCCCGGTGGCATCGACCAAACCTGGTGGGCTGCTCCAACACCTCACGCTGATGAGCAACCCGACGCCAACTTGATCTTTGCGTGGGGAAGCATCAAATATGAGAAGGGCTTTCACGTGCTCGCTGGAGCGATGGCTGAACTTCGGTCTCACCACCCGGACGTACACTGCGTGGTCGCCGGCCGTGGCTCATATCTCGCCGACTTGCAATCGCAAATCGATGTCATCGGGGTAAGCGACCTAATCGACCTTCCCGGGTATATCTCTGATAACGAGCTCCGAACAATGATTCATCGGTCGGCGTGCGTGGTGATTCCTTCACTCTATGAGCCCTTCGGAGTCGTCGCTCTTGAAGCGCTCGCTGGAGGGTCACCGCTGGTCATTGCCGAAACTGGCGGCCTTGCAGAGATTGTCGAGGGAACCGAGACAGCCTTGACATTTGAACCAGGCAATACTGGCCAACTCGCAGAGCGAATCGACACCGTGCTTCGCGACCGCCATCTCGCAGAATCGCTCAGCTCTCACGGGCGCCGACTCGTCGAACAGTCATATTCGTGGTCGGCGATAGCCCAACGAATGATGGCGTGTTATCTCGATGCGCTCGGTCTCAACTGACCAAATCGGTCATGCTGGAGAGATGACCATCGAATCTGTCATCAATCTCGAACGTCGCGACGATGGTGTTGCGATCATCACCCTCACGAATGGAAAGGTAAATCCGCTTTCCACCGCCGTCCTTGAAGGACTGCATGCAATTGCAGATGAACTTACTGCCGACCTGCCAGGAGCGGTAATCGTGACCGGAGGGGAGCGCATTTTTGCTGCTGGCGCAGATATCTCTGAGTTTGGCGGCCCTGAGGAGGGCGCCGAGATTACTCGCAAATTCCATGATGCTCTCGGTGCTCTCGCCGCGCTTCCGAGAATGGTGATTGCCGAGGTTGCTGGGTATGCACTTGGTGGCGGCTGCGAACTCGCGATGGCCTGCGACTATCGAATCGCCTCGACAAAGGCTGTCTTCGGGCAACCCGAAATTTTGCTTGGCATCATTCCAGGTGGTGGCGGCACCCAGCGTCTCCCCCGCATTGTTGGGGCGAGCCGAGCTAAAGAAATCTCACTCTCCGGACGCCAAGTTGCCGCCGAAGAAGCGCTGCGAATCGGACTCGCCGACGAAGTTGTCGAACATGAAGCACTCCGAGACCGTTCACTCGAGCTTGCATCGAGTCTCGCCAAGGGCGCGCTCGTGGCCCAAGGATTAGCTAAAGAGGCGATCGATCGGGGCCTCTCGCTCACTCTTGATGATGGTCTCGCAGTTGAGCGTGGTGCCTTTACCGAGGTGTTCCGGTCAGAAGACTCCCAGATCGGGGTGAAGAGTTTCTTGGAGCATGGCCCGGGCAAGGCTGACTTCGTAGGTCGCTAAATACCTTCTTACGCCACTGAGGCAATGACCTCTATGGCGCACGCACAGCTTCTTCAGATATTGCGGGGAACATGATGGTGTCGCCGGATCGGCAGTTGCCCGAGAGCTGAGGGTGAAATGGCACCGAGAGCGAAGACCCATCGAACTTGGTGTACTGGTTCGGCCTGCCCATCGGGTGTTGCGGTCAACCACCTTTCCTGAAACCCAGAAACAGCGTTGCCGACTTGCGACGATGGGCCCCGGCAATGACGTCATTTCTCACGGTGCGGTAATCAGGCTTCACGATCTCGAAGGGTGCGATTACGACGATCGTTTCCATTTGCTCTGTCGCAAAGGCTTGTGGACCGGTCCGTCATTTGTCATCGAAGCGCTCGATCGGACGCAGAGGGACGTCACCGTCTCAGGCGTCAACCGGAGCAAGCATCTCGTCAGCAGCTGACCACGGATCGAGTCGTTGTTCGGTGACCTCTCCGGTAACTTCATCCCAACGATCACCCGTGCAGATTTCTCGGGCTCGCTCACGAAGACGATTGGCAACAATCTCTCTCAACTCTTCAGATGACCTGAAACGACGACGTTCTTCTAGCAGCCCTGAACTCTCCGCATATTCACGGTGTTCGAGAACGGCATCCCATAACTCTGGAACTCCTTCACCCGTGTTTGCGACGGTTGTCAAAATTGTAGGCCGCCAGGCGTCATGTGGGAGATCAGACAGATCAAGCATCTGTTCAAGGTCTCGACGAGTCTCCTCAACACCCTTTCGGTCAGCCTTATTGATCACGAACACATCGGCGATTTCCATCAGGCCAGCCTTATTCGCCTGCACGCTGTCACCCCATCCAGGGTTGACGACGACGACTGTTGTGTCTGCTTTGCCAGCGACCTCGACTTCGACCTGACCGACCCCAACCGTCTCGACAAGGATCCACTTGCGCCCAAGGGCGTCAAGTAGTCGAACCGCTTCAGGTGTCGCCAATGAAAGTCCTCCGAGATGGCCTCGTGTTGCCATTGACCGAATAAACACACCGGGATCGGTTGCATGGTCTTGCATACGCACTCGATCACCAAGAATCGCTCCACCGGTAAACGGAGATGACGGGTCGATCGCAAGTACCGCAACTTCGAGATCGAGTGAGCGCAAATGACCGATCGCCGCACTCGTTAATGTGCTCTTTCCCGCTCCGGGGGCACCTGTCAAACCAACGGTGTAGCCCTCACCACTCCTCGGGTACGCAAGTCGCCCAACCACTCGGCCGGGTTCGCCGCCACGCTCAATCAGGGACAACAAGCGTGCAGTCGCAGCCCGGTCACCTTGTAGTGCAGCCGAAAATAATGCCTCTGGATCAGCTGACGCACGCGCCATCAGATGACGTTCTCCGCAGCCGACACATCAATGACCTCGGTGACACCGTCAACTCGATCTCGCATGATTCGCTCGATGCCACCTTTGAGGGTTTCTGTTGACACTGGGCACGTACCGCAGGCTCCGATGAGACGAACAGAAACGACACCGGTGTCTTCGTCGACGTCGATGAGTTCGACATCGCCGCCGTCAGCTTGAAGCACCGGCCGAATGACTTCGATCGTCGCAAGAACTTTTTCCAACATGACGCCTCTATTCAACCATTCAAGGCTCGGTTTACCCCCGTCGAGCGATGCGAACTCTGACAACATCTCCTACGCTCAGATCGTGGTCGGTTCAAACGCCAGAAATTCCCACCTGCTTGCACATCAAGGCGGTTGGGATGAAATCCTGCTCGTCGCAGGTCCGATCGTGATCGTCATTGCGTTGCTCGCCCTCGTGAAGCGGCGAGTCGAACGAGCGGCAGCCGAACATGAGCTTGCTCGCGAGTCATCACCCTCGGGTGACGCCGACTCCAACCTCTCGTAAGCGACCCACGAGGTCGTCGTACCCGCGGTCGATATGACCCACTCCACTGATTGTTGTCACGCCGTCGGCTGCCAACCCGGCAACGACAAGCGCTGCGCCGGCACGAATATCGTGCGCAGTTACCGCCGCCCCTGACAACCGCTGCACGCCAGTGATCTCTGCGTGATGCTCGTGCATCTTGATGTTCGCTCCAAGCGCCTGTAACTCGTCGACATATCTGAACCGACCCGGATAAAGGTTCTCGGTAACCACAGCTGAGCCATCAGCGACCGACAGCATCGCAATCATGAGTGGCTTGTAGTCGGTTGCAACGCCCGGGTATGGAAGAGTCTGTACGTCAACAGACCGCAGTCGTTCAGGAGCGGTGACCCTCACACCGATTCCGTCGAGATCGGTGAACACGAGCCCCATCTCAGTACAACGGTGAAGGAACATCTGCATGTCGTTTTGCTGGGCGTCGATCATGTCAACTTCGCCGCCGGCAACCGCTACCGATGCAATATAGGTTGCCGCTTGAATTCGGTCTGGAACGACGCGATGTGAGGCAGAGTGCAATGCCCTGTGAGGCACTCCAGTGATTCGAAGCGTTGACTCCCCGATTCCCTCGATTTGGGCTCCCATTGCGACAAGGAAGCGGCAAAGATCGGCAACTTCTGGCTCGCGAGCTGCGCCATCGATCGTCGTCACCCCGTCAGCACACACTGCAGCGGTGACCAAATTTTCGGTCGCTCCAACACTGGGAAAAGAAAAGCGGATGTCGGCGCCGAAAAGCCGGGGAGCGTTAACCGAGAGCACGCCATCTGAGAATCTGCAGGTCGCCCCCATGGCTTCGAGTCCAGCGATATGCATGTCGATTGGTCGGAGTCCGAAATCGTCACCCCCGGGAAGGGCGATCTCGATCTTGCCAACCCGCGAGACAAGTGGCCCGAGCAGGTTTATTGAAGCTCGCATACGACCTGCCAGATCGGCAGGAACACGGGTTGATAACTCGCCAGAATGAGTGATGCGCAACGAACCATCGCTGCCGGCGTCGACCTGGGAACCAATCGAGCGAAGAAGACCAGACATGATGTCGACATCAACGATCTCAGGAACGTTGTCGAGATGAAACTCCCCGTCGGCAAGCACTGTTGCCGCCATCAACTTCAGGACAGAATTCTTCGCGCCCGGCACGCGAACAGTGCCGTGTAAAGGGCCCCGGTGGTCGATGCGGATGACCGGCTCAGCCACCTCTTCTGTCATTCCCGTCCTGTCATTAGGCACTGCAACAGTATGCTCCCGCCGTGAACGTAAGTCGGGGCACTCGAACAGTGGCGCGTTCTTGGGAGGCAACACCCCATCTCATATCAGTACTTTCAACACCACGTCATGACCTCGTGGTAGAAGAGCGTTTACCCTCAGGTGACGACATGAGCCACACGTTTGTCCTCGCAGATGGTCCGTTTTCTCATTGGGAACGCCAGGTCAGCATCGACGACAACAGAATCGTTGAAACCACCTCATATCGAATCGATATCCCATGGTTTGGGTGGGTGTTCTTTTTTCCCATCATGTTTTTTGTCAATCGATTAGGGGTCCGACGCCCTCAGCTAGCCTCTAACCCGCCGTCTCTGCCGTGGTGGGCGCCACCCGATCGCCTGAACGCCCGTCAGGTCATGATTCTTGGCCTGCTGGCTGCCGCAGCAATGAGCTCGGCATTCACCAACACCGTCTTCACTCAAACGGTCACGTTCGCAGCAGATGACTTCGGAGTGGGTAACACCGGCGTTGGTGTCGCCGGAGCTCTCGTAAGGGCCGGAATCCTCATCACCATTCCTCTCGCCATCGCCGGCGACCGAATTGGCCGTCGCAAGATTGTCGTAGCGATGGCGTGGATCGCTCCGATCGTGACCGCCACCGGCGCTCTCGCCCCCAACTTTCCCTTTCTCGTCGCAACCCAAAGCATCGGGCGACCGCTCGGCCTCGCACTCGACTTTCTTATTGCTGTCATCGCCGCTGAGGAGATGCCACGAGGTTCGCGGGCCTACGCCGTTGGCATTATGGCGATGGCGAGCGGCCTTGGTGCGGGTATCGCCGTCATGGCATTGCCACTCACCGATCTCGGCCCTTCAGGCTGGAGATGGGTGTTTGCTCTCACGCTCATATGGCTGGTGATCGCGATTGATATCACCCGACGGCTTCCCGAGTCACGCCGATTTAGCGCGCCGCACGCAGAGCACGTTCCGTTGCATCGCACACGATTCTTCACTCTCGCCGCAATCCTCGTCGGAGTAAATCTTCTCGTCGCACCGGCAAGTTTCTTCCAAAATCGCTATCTCAGCGATGTCCGAGAACTTTCGGGCTCTGCTATCTCACTGTTTAGTTTGGCAACTGCAACGCCAGCAGCGATTGGGCTCATCATTGGCGGACGGGCGGCAGATCGGCGCGGACGTCGACCCCTCATTGCCATGTCGCTTCCATTCGCTGCATTACTCATTGTCGCA
>DLTS01000079.1 GCA_002501485.1 Acidimicrobiaceae bacterium UBA7830 | reverse complement strand
TATGGTGTTCCTTGACGGAGCGATTGCGCGACTTGCACCCGACCTTGACCTCCTCGCAGAAGTAGCGAATATTTCGATGATGTTTGCGTCACGCCATGGCGAGCGTCTCATGACCGAGATCGGAATTGACGCGGCGAATATGCAGGTCAATCTCGACAGCGTGAAAGCCGGCTTCGGCGTCGACCTGTCGACCGATCGCCTCACATACAGAGAACTTCAAGAGCGCAGAGAACTCATTCAGAAGCGAATGCGCTCTCATGTTGAGCGCACGCGACGTTCGGCGAACGTCTAGTTTCTTTGCGTGCGAATTCTTATTGCCCGGTGCTCGGTCGATTATGTCGGCCGTTTGTCTGCTCACCTTCCCGAAGCCGTTCGACTCATCATGGTGAAGGCAGACGGGTGCGTAGCAATTCATGCTGACGGCGGCGCGTATAAACCGCTCAACTGGATGAACTCGCCAAACACCCTTACTGACAATGGCGATCACTGGGTCGTGACCAATCCAAAAGGCGAAACGCTTACGATCAATCTCGCAGAAGTACTCGATGAAGTCTCACACGAATTTGGTGAAGATCCAGGACTCACCAAAGACGGCGTTGAGGCCCACCTGCAAGAATTGCTCGCCGCCTCGCCTGAAGTGATGGAGGACGGTCTGCGACTCGTCCGTCGCGAATATCCGACTGCGATCGGCCCGGTTGATCTCGTCTGTCGCGACACTGACGATGCCGTGGTTGCCATCGAGGTGAAACGTCGTGGCGAAATCGATGGTGTCGAGCAGCTCAGCCGTTACATCGAACGCCTCCATCTCGATTCATCGCTAGGAGATGTTCGTGGCATGTTTGTTGCCCAGGTCATCAAGCCCCAGGCCAGAGTCCTTGCCGAATCCCGTGGCTATCGCTGCGTCGAGGTTGATTACGACGCGCTTCGAGGTCTCGCACCCGATGAGCTGCGCCTGTTTTGACAGGTGTGCCGTCAATCAAAATTCGCTCGGGAGTATGGTTCACCTAATGCGGCCAATTACCGGCGTCGTTCAGCACTACGACTGGGGCACGACTGACGCAATTCCTGAGTTTCTTGGCGCTACGCCTGACGGTAAACCGTGGGCGGAATATTGGTTGGGCACTCACCATCGGGGGCCTACAACATTTGAAGATGGTGTAGCGCTCGAAACCGTCACCGGTGAGCTTCCCTATTTATTGAAGTTGTTGTCAGCGGGTAGTCCCCTCTCGCTGCAGACGCATCCAAACACCGAACAGGCGGCTCACGGGTTTGCTGCTGGCTACTTTGATGACCCGCATCCAAAACCAGAACTGCTTCTTGCAACGACACAATTCACTGCGCTCTGTGGGATTCGCCCCATCGATGACAGCGTTGCCCTGTTGCGTGAAGTAGGTCTTGATGATGTTGCTCAGCAATTGATTTTTGGCGGCCCGCAATCGGTGATCGCAGATCTTTATTTCGGTCGGCTCGACGCTCAAACGATCGTCAATGCGTGTGCGCGATCAGTACGACCGGAGGCTGCTCTCGTTTCACGTCTTGATGCGATGTATCCGGGTGAGCCCAGCGTTGCTGTCACGCTCTTGCTCAACCTTGTCACTCTCAAACCCGGTGAGGCACTGCGTCTCGAGGCTGGAAACCTACATGCCTACGTGTCTGGCACGGGCATTGAGTTAATGGCGTCAAGCGACAATGTGGTTCGGGGTGGTCTCACCACGAAACCGGTTAAGGTCGAACTCTTGCTCAGCACTCTTGACGCCACTCCACTTGCTCGACCGGTACTGCCAGCCAGCGAGAGCTTCGAGTTGGGAGGCGCCGGGGTGCGGCTCTGCCGGCTGCACGCAGGCAGCGACGCTGTTGCCGATATCCACTCAATCGCACTTCGCGATGATGGCGTTGCGTTCTACACCGCTCCGGGAGAGTCGATCGATTCGACAGTGGGATGTTGGGTCGTTGTTGGCGCCACTGGCGCAAACAACTAGCCGGCGCTGTTGAGTGCCACGTGCATCACGTCGGTTCCGGCGATGAGTGCTGCCGCCTCATCGTCGGTGAGTGCAGCGAAAGCGGGCTCGAGAATCTCGTTCGTCATCGCTTCGGCCCGATCACGCTTTGCAATGTCGTCAGCGGTCGGTTCACCGACCTCACCCTCTGCCCAACCAAAGGTTGCAACATCATTCGGACGTTTGATGGCGTGTGCCGTTACCGACGGGAGCCCAACAGCTGCAATCGCTGTGAGGTGCGCGCTACCTCGCAGTTCGCGTAGCACCATGGCCTGATGGAAGGCTGCCGCAGGTGCGTCGCTCGGCACCGGCTCGGCTTTTAACCCTGCGAAAAGCGCAAACGAAGAATCATCGATTGCGTCGAAGATCTTTTGTACCGCAGCGACATACTCTTCAAGCCCGTCAAGGTCCGCAAAATGTGCACGGCCATGAGCGTGGGCGCACGCGATGTACTCGCGAGCTGCGTCTCGAGGCGCGATTTTCTCGCGACCACCATTCCACAACTTTTCGATCATTCCAGGGTTGAAATAGCCAAACGCGGAGTGCACTACTGCGGCCTCCACGTCTCCGAGCACGCCTCCTCGGCCGATGATGTAGAAGTAAAACCCTCCAAGGCCAAACTCTTTTCCACGTCCGACTGTTTCTGGTGTGAAGTAAAACGCGGCACCGATGTCACCGGTCTTTTGCGCAACGGCTGAGATTGTTTCTTGAGCGCTCATGGGTCTAGATGTTCACACGCTCTTGTCGCCGTCAACGAACCGGCGCACCTCGGGTGCGCGACCAGTATTTCCATACGCGATGCCTGACATCATCTTCATCTTTTCGAATTCGTGATCGATGAGACGCGGAGCCGCAGCCAACAGACCACCGTCAGCAACAACGCACTGCCCGGTCACGAATCGTGACTCGTCAGTTGACAGCCAATACATGACATCGGCGATGGCTGTGGCGTCACCACGATCGGGCCATGGCTGGATCTCTGCTCGCCATGAGTCGGTGCGCTCAGGTTTTCCTCTCGTCAATAACTCGGTGTAAATCGCTCCTGGACAGACCGCATTCACGCGAATGCGGTGCCCCGCGAGTTCAGATGCGGTAGTCATCGTTAGTGAAACAACACCCGACTTGGTCGCGGAGTAGGCCTGTGGCCCGGCACCACCCGAGATTCCGGCGATGCTTGCCGTGTTCACTATCGTGCCACCGTTACCGAGCCCGATCATTGCTCGAGCAGCATGTTTAGTGCCTAGAAACACCGAGCGCATGTTGATGGCAAACGTTGCATCCCACTCGTCAACTTCTTGTTCAGTGATCGGACCAAATGCTCCACCGATGCCCGCATTGTTCACCATCGAATCGAGACGTCCGTACCGATTCATTGCAAGTTCGACCAGTGCCGCGACATCGGTCTCTTCAGCAACATCGACGGGAAGAAATGCGAACCGGTCGCCCGCATCAATTTCACTCAGCAAGGTTGCTCCGCGTTCTTCGTTGAGATCTCCGACGACGATCGACCATCCTTCACTGA
>DLTS01000056.1 GCA_002501485.1 Acidimicrobiaceae bacterium UBA7830 | reverse complement strand
GAAGTCCATATCGATGTCGGGCATCGAAATGCGGGAGGGATTCAAAAACCGCTCAAACAGCAAGTCGTACTTGATTGGGTCAAGATCGGTGATCCAGAGGCAATACGCAACCGCACACCCGGCTGCTGATCCCCGGCCAGGGCCGACTCGAATTCCAGAATCGCGGGCATGCCGAATGAGATCCCACGTCACGAGGAAGTACGAAGAGAACCCCATCGATGCAATGACTTCGAGTTCGTACGACACCCTCTCGACAACGTTGTTTGGCAAGCTTGCGCCCCAGCGCCGCTTTGCCCCTTCCCATGTGAGATGTTCGAGATAGGCGCGGTCGTCGTCGAAACCCTCAGGGAGCGGGAAGTCCGGCAGCAGTGCCTCTCCAAAGGTGATCTCGACATCAGCTCGTTCTGCGATCCACAACGTGTTGTCACACGCCTCGGGAACCTCCCGGAACTGTTCACGCATTTCTGCGGCTGGTTTCAAATAGTGCTCGTGCCCGTCGAATCTGAATCGATTAGGATCGCTCATCAGCGAACCGGTTTGCACGCAAAGTAAGGCGTCGTGAGCCGCGTGGTCCTCACGATGCGTGTAGTGAGAATCATTTGTGGCGAGCAGCGGAGCACCGATTCGTTTTCCGATATCGATGAGTTGGGGGTTTGTGCGCTTTTGGTCTGCTAAACCGTGATCTTGTAATTCGATAAAGAGATTGTCTTTGCCGAAAATGTCCTGCAGGCGCGCCGCTTTCTCAAGAGCCCCAGACTCATCGCCGCGTAGTAGTGACTGCAACACATGGCCGCCAAGGCAGCCAGTCGTCGCAATCAGCCCATCGGAGTGTCGCTCGAGCAATTCCCAGTCGATTCTCGGTTTGTAGTAGTACCCCTCGAGGAACGCAAGACTTGAGAGCTTAATGAGATTGCGATAACCGGTTTGGTTCTCTGCAAGCAATGTCAGGTGGTAATAGAGCTTCTGACCCGCCTCGGTATCACCACCCGAATCGTCGAGACGGCCTCGGCGGACCGGCCGCTCGTACCGACTGTCGTGAGCCATGTAGGCCTCGGTGCCGATGATCGGTTTGATATTGCGATTCCGGCATTCTCTGTAAAACTCGAGCGTTCCGTACATGTTGCCGTGATCGGTAATTCCGATCGCTGGCTGACCGTCCGCAACGGCAGCCGCTACGAGTTCATCGAGCCGCGCTGCCCCATCGAGCATCGAAAATTCTGTGTGGACGTGGAGGTGGGTAAATGAATCGGTCACGTAGTTGGTATGAAGGTCTCAGTGGGACGACAAGAAATGGTGTCTCATGCCCGAATGACGGACGTGTGATCTGTCGACTGTACCAGAGCGCCTGCGACACCTTGCCATAGACATTTACAGGTAAGTGCCATTGCGCTCAGCAGGATTCGCCGCATTCGATGGCAACTGCCGCATCTGTTCGAACTGCTGTTTTGCCGCTACCTGCTGCGCAAATAATGCCGCCTGGATACCGTGAAAGAGACCCTCAAGCCAACCCACAAGTTGCGCTTGAGCGACGCGAAGCTCAGCCTCGCTGGGAATGTCATCACCATTGAATGGCAGAGCGATCATCCTCAACTCTTCTTGAAGGTCGGGCGAGAGTGCCTCAGACAATTCAATCACTGATCGCTCGTAAATCTCTGCAAGTCGCTCGCGGCTCGCCTCATCAAGTGGAGCCTGCCGAACCTCTTCGAGTAACTGCTTCACCATCGAACCAATGCGCAGAACCTTTCCAGGCTCAGTGATTGACTCTTCTGCACTATCGAGTTCGTCTTCTGACTTCTCGCCGTCAGAGACGATCTCCGGATGCTCAACACCACTTTCAGTCATACAGGCTTTGTCCTTTCACTGAACGCCAACTTTGCATTTTCGGGGAAACGATCACAAAAGTTTACCTGCGGCCCTCTCCAGCAATCAGCGGAACGAGCACTTCGTCTTCGGTGAGCGACCCGTGTCGACAAATGAGATTAAACGGACCTGAATCAGCTTCCTCAAACAAGCTCACCGGCGCGAACGGCGCGATCACTACATCGCCGAGACGTCCATTCATTGGTGCAGGAAAATGCGGACCAAACCAGCCCTCTTCGATGACCTCTGATCGACGCCGTACCCATGCGACGTCACCAAACTCCTCAAACGCAGCCTCAAAAAGATCCTCCTCCGCTCCTGGGCGGGCGTGCATCCACCGCATTCGGCCCTCTCCTGACTGCAGTTCAATCATTCGAAGCACATCATCACTCGGGCAGAGAAGTCGGTCACCAACCTCGACTTGGCCGTGATCGGCAGTGACGAGCACGACCGCGTCACGCGGTAAGCGGTTGAGCAAGTCGTCAACCATTCGGTCGGCACATGCGAGCTCGGCGTCATAGAACTCTCCGAACCCTCGCTCATGGGCAATCTTGTCGACGCCCGGGTAGTAGGCATGCACAAACGTCGCACCACTCTTGACGAGCTCGGAAACGACCACTGGCAAAGATGACAGCGCCCGATACCCATGCGCAACACCTCCAAAGAGGTGCGCATCTGAAAACGATGACCCGATGAGTTCTTGACTCGTGACATACGGAACGCGCTGGCCGCAGAATGCTCTCGCCGGTTGCAACTCGCGAGGCGATACATCATGTCGACGAACCCCCTCGTCGGTTGCCCAGCGCAACATATTCGTCACAGCTCCCCGCATGAGCATCCGGTAGCCGAGAATTCCGTGTTCCGCCGGCGTGAGCCCCGTTGCTATCGATGACAGCGCAGTGGCTGTAGTGCTAGGGGCGACCGTGGAAATCGGCCCTCCTGCGAGGGAATTCAACACCGGCGCAACATTGGCGCGCTCTTCGAGCTGCTGCCAACCGAGTCCGTCGAGCACAAGAACGACGACTGCAGAGGCATCAGCAACAGCCAGAGGCATCCAATTGGGTAATTCGGCACCACCGAGCACCGCTGGGATAATGCCGCAGACATTTGCACCGCCGTACTCAGGGATGCATGGAGCCGGATCACCATTCCGCTCAATTGAAGAACTGGAGAAAGGTTGAACATCGCCCACGACGACAGTCCATCAGCGAAGATCGTCAACGTCAACTCGACGTCGAGATGCTCGAATTGTCTGCTTGCTGTGCTGCAAAGGCGCGAACCTCGGAGCCGTCGCCTACTATGAGGGCGTGCGCGTTTCAACAAGGGGTGACTATGCCTGTCGAGCGTTGCTCTCCCTCGCTATTCGGGCTGACGACTCCGGCCCGACCTCAGTTCGAGACATTGCCGAGCGCACCGCACTCCCCCAGCCTTACCTCGAGCAAATCTTGCTCGCGCTCAAAGGTGCCGGGATTGTTCGTTCTAAACGAGGTGTCGGAGGCGGGTACGTTCTGGCTCGCAAACCTGCCGATATTCGTCTCTCAGAGATCCTCTCGGCAGTTGATGGGCCCATCACGCTTGGAGACTTCGGCGCGCCTCACACCGACGGGGCATGTGACCATGAGGGCCAGTGTGTCCTGCTCGCCATTTGGAATGCGGCCGGTGAAGTCATGCGCTCACATCTTGACGGCTACACCCTCGACGCAATCGTCGACATGGCATCAGGGGATGCACCCTGGCCGTCAGTCTTCGAGTGATTCGACATCGACTGGCTCAAGTTTAGACAGCATCTCTTGAAGATCTGCTGCAAGTTCACTCGAGAACGCCACCCGACCCTCACCATTTGGGTGGTCAAACTCAAGTCGCGCTGCGTGAAGAAACGGACGTTCCATACCCAGTGTGGGTCGACGTTGGCCGTACCACGGATCACCGATCAGCGGGTGCCCGATCGACGAGAGATGTACTCGAATTTGATGGGTTCGGCCGGTTTCCAGCGAGCATTCAAGTAACGCGCAATCGACCGGAGACACGTAGCGAGTAACAACCTGGTATTCGGTGCGTGAGTCACGACCATTGGCGACGACTGCCATCTTGAGTGGATCGCGCCGAGATCGCCCAATTGGGGCGTCAATCACACCGTGCAACGCTGTTGGGTGCCCCCATACGAGCGCTTTGTACATACGTGTTGCAGAGTGGTCCGCAAACTGGGGAACGAGTTCGTCATACGCATGTTGGGTTCGTGCAACAACAAGCAGACCGGTGCTGCCGGCATCAAGACGATGCACAATGCCTGGTCGATGTGGTTCACCAACGCCAGCAATTTCAGGGAACTCCGCAAGTAAGCCGTTAACCAGCGTCCCCGTGTCATTTCCTGCACCCGGGTGAACGACCAGCCCTGCATGCTTGTCGACAACGATGACGTGCTCATCAACATGGACGATGGAGACTTCGACCGTGTGGTCTGCTTCTGGGAAGCTTTCGCCCGGCACCTGCAGAGGGTCTACCGATACTTCTTGACCCGCAACTAATCTGACTTTTCCGCTTGTTTCGACACTGCCATCGACGTGCACGACACCTCGATCAACAAGACCAGATGCAACGGACCTGGAAACGTCGAGAATGAACGCGACGATTCGGTCAACTCGTTCACCATGAAGTGCGCTCGGAACAATTTCAACGATCATCGATGCCACTCTCGCGGCTCGAGCGACCACGCCGAGAATCAAGGAACACGGTCAGGATCAGCAGGCCGGCGCCGACATTGATCGCTATATCCGCGATGTTGAAGACGGGAAACCACCCGAAATCGATGAAGTCGACCACAGCGCCTCTCAGCACGCCTGGTGAACGGAAAATTCGGTCGAGAAGGTTGCCAGTGGCACCTCCGACGAGGGTGCCGACTGCAATTCGATATACGAGCCGTGGTTGTCGCGAAACTGACCGAGCAAGCGCCATGACAATGACAAATGCGCCGACCGCAATCACCGGCCCTAGTGATGAGCCAGCTCCAAATGCCATACCTGTGTTGTATGTCAGTCGGAACTTCAACGTCCAGACCACATCGACGGCCCCGTCGGACAGGCGGATTACAGCCAGCGATTTCGTGAGTTGGTCAACTGCGGTGACGGCCGCTGCGAGGATCCAAGCGACAAGCAGCTCGGGTCGCCGCGCCGAGTCTGTCATCGTCGACCAATCCCTCCGACCTTCTCTTCGACGAGCTCACGAGCCCATGGGATGGCCTCAAGCCGAGGACGAGGGATCGGTTGCATCGACAGCACTGAGTAGCCGTAGGTGCCAACTTCCATACGAGCGAGTGCTTCGTTGATCTCGACAACCGATTCGCGAGCCTGTGCACTTAGCGCGAGATCGCGCTCACGCTCGACGACCATCGTGTCGCCCTCTCCTCCCTCATCATCAAATTGCACATCCCCCATCTCGGCTTCTTCGATGAGGCTTGTCGCTTCTGCGTCAAGTTGGTCGGCTTGGCCGATGAGGCGAGCTCGCTCCGCAATGAGGAGCTCTCGTTGAGACTTCAAGAACTTGACGTCAAAGTCCTTCGTGTACGCAATTCCATCTTTCGTCCGACCACGAACCTTCGGTAGCTCAGGTATTGACGAGACCGCTTTTTTCGCTGGAGCAGCCTTCTTGACTGGCGCC
>DLTS01000020.1 GCA_002501485.1 Acidimicrobiaceae bacterium UBA7830 | reverse complement strand
GTTCCGACCACAGTTGTGCTTCAGCGCTACCCAGTAGGCATCGCCGATGGAGGTCAACGATGTCGATCACGAGAGTCGACGCTGCGTTGGGTCAGCAGCAAGTACCTCGGCGGGCAATTCTTCTCCGGTGACTTCATCGGCCCAGTAGGTGCCGTCGCTGAGTCGTGTGAGGGCGGCCGCAACGTTGTCGAGTTCGGCAGCGATCTGATCTACATCAAGGTCGTTCGACGGGGTTCCGGTTTCATCGCTCACGAACTATGAGATTAGCCAGCATGATGCCTTTGAGCACGGCGACGCCGTGCGATAACAACCCATGAGATGAAAATGGCCGATACAGCAACCCACACCACGAGGAGGTAGCCGAGAGCTGTCGAAATGCGACTTGTCCACGTGATGGGGTTGTTAGTGGTCTGACGGGTGGTCATTTCGAGACTCGCCGTTGAACCATTGAGGGGAGCACTCCACATCTCGATACGTTCGCCACCTTCGGCACTGGTTTCAGGCATCGCAATCGAAATATCGACAGTCATCACATCTGACGGGGAGCGTCCTCCGAGCACATCACCATATGGCGTTCCGCCAAGCAGAGCATTGAGGTCACTGTCTGAAAAGTCGTTGAACCCGTTAACGAGGCCAAGATTTGCTGACACCGAGTTTTCCGCAGCGATCACATTGTCGAGAGCGTCGCGAGTCACATCACGCCGAGCAGTTACGTCCGAAAGAGGAGGGCCGATCGATCCGAGGATGAGCGCAAGTTCTTCTGCGTTAGAAAAGTTGTGGGTGAGCACCATTACCACTCCATCGTCATCGGTTGGGGAGGGGCCATTGACGAGCCAACCGGCTTCGAGCAGATCGTCAACGAGTACTTGAGACGCAATAGACGGTGCTGCTTCAACCAGCGTCTGATCAGCGACGGCGCGAACACTCACCGAGCCCGAACCGTTCGCAGACATCGACACGGCGATATCGACGTCAAGTTGGCACGCACCGAGAATGAGTGCGAATGACGCAAGAAGCGCAAGGCGGGCTGATTTCAAGAACTGCACGAACCACATCATGGCAGGCTGAAACCCATGTTCCGCGTTGGTCGTTTCTGGCAATATCGAAGAGATGAATTGTGGGATCGACGGCCGCCTTGTTCTTGAGCACCACATTCGAGATGGGAAAGAAATCTTCATTCCTCTTGAAGCGCTCACCGTGCGGCACCCCTCATTTGGCGAACGAGTCATCCCAACAGGCGAACATCGATTTGCATCAGACCTTGCGTCGGTGCCGTGGCCGTTCGTATGGCTGATTGGTCGAACAGGACTACATCTACGTGCGGCCATCGTGCATGACTGGCTCATAAACGCGCTCGACTCGAGCGACCCGCCGGTGCACAACCGGATGGCGGCCGACGACGTCTTTCGTGATTTGATGCGAGCCGACCAGGTGTTAGCCGTTCGTCGATATCTCATCTACTTGGCCGTTCGATTCGCAACCATGTGGAAACGCAAATCGACGATACGCCGTTCGATCAGCGTGCTACTTCAGACGACAGCAGTCGGAGTGGTGCTCGCTCCAGCGACAGTGCTCGTGATGCTAACCGCTGGCCTTTTTAAGCTTGTTGAACGAGTAAGTGGGCGGTAGCTACTCAGCCGGAGGAGCGTCAGGCTGTGCGTCGTCGTTTGACGCGGTTACCGCCAACTCAACCGACGATGGCGGAACGAAACCTTCAACTGCATTGAACGAGAACGTCAACGAACCTTCGCGCTCTTCTTCTTCGACAGTGTCGATCACAATGATTTGCCCGGCGCTGAAGTGCTTGTAGAGAATCTTCTCTGACAGTTCGTCTTCGATATGGCGCTGGATGGCTCGACGAAGCGGGCGAGCGCCCAGGTGTGGGTCATAGCCGCGATCTGCAAGCAGCTCTTTCGCCGACTGCGTTAGTTCAATACCGATGCCCTGATCTTCGAGCTGCCCAGCGAGACGGGCAAGCATCAGATCGACCATTTGAACAACCTCTTCTTTGGCGAGTTCATGGAACACGATGGTCTCGTCGATGCGGTTGAGGAACTCAGGGCGGAAGTGCTGCTTGAGAGCGTCGTTGACTTTTTCCTTCATGCGCTCATACGACATCGCTGAGTCGGCGAGAGTGAAGCCCACATTTGCTTTGCGCAGATCTTGCGTACCGAGGTTCGAGGTCATGATGAGCACCGTGTTTCGGAAGTCAACTGAGCGACCCTGCGAGTCGGTGAGGCGACCCTCCTCAAGAATCTGTAGCAGCGTATTGAAGACATCGGGGTGCGCCTTTTCGATCTCGTCGAAGAGGACGACTGAGAACGGCTTGCGTCGCACCGCTTCGGTGAGTTGTCCGCCTTCTTCGTAGCCGACGTATCCAGGGGGTGAGCCAACGAGTCGGCTCACTGTGTGCTTTTCCATGTACTCGGACATGTCGAGCGTGATCAACGCAGAGTCATCTCCGAACAAGAACTCGGCCAATGTCTTTGCCAATTCGGTCTTACCAACTCCGGTTGGTCCGAGGAAGATGAATGATCCGCTTGGGCGCTTCGGATCTTTCAAACCCGCACGGGTACGACGAATCGACTGGCTTACGGCAGAGACCGCATTGTGTTGCCCGATGATCCGCTTATGGAGTTCGTCTTCCATGCGAAGCAGTTTCTGCGTCTCTTCTTCAGTGAGTTTGTAGACCGGGATGCCGGTCCACATCGACAACACATCGGCGATCGCTTCCTCGTCCACCTCATCGAAGAGATCGACTCCAGATGCTTTAACTTCAGATTCTTTCGCAGCCTTTTCTTCAAGGAGGGCTTTCTCTTGATCTCGGAGTGCTCCGGCATCTTCAAAGCGCTGCTCTTCGACCGCTGTTCGCTTTTCGCGAAGCACTTCATCAAGCCGGCGTTCGACGTCTCGAAGATCAGGGGGCGTCTGCATGCGCTTGATGCGCAAACGTGAGCCTGCTTCATCGATGAGGTCAATGGCCTTGTCGGGAAGATGACGGTCAGAGATGTAGCGGTCAGCGAGATTTGCGGCTGCGACGATGGCCTGATCGGTGATGGTGACCCGGTGATGGGTTTCGTACTGATCACGAACGCCCTTGAGGATTTCAATGGTGTGCGACAGCGTCGGCTCTTCAACTTTGACCGGCTGGAAACGGCGCTCAAGTGCAGCATCTTTCTCGATGTGTTTGCGGTATTCGTCGAGCGTTGTTGCACCAACGGTCTGTAGTTCTCCACGAGCGAGCATCGGCTTTAGAATTGATGCTGCGTCGATAGCACCTTCTGCGGCACCTGCTCCGACAAGCGTGTGTATCTCATCAATGAACAAAATGATGTCGCCGCGAGAGTTGATTTCTTTTAAAACCTTCTTCAAGCGCTCTTCAAAGTCGCCGCGATACCTCGAACCGGCGACGAGAGAGCCGAGGTCAAGGGTGTAGAGCTGCTTATTGCGAAGCGTGTCAGGAACCTCATCGTTCACGATGCGCTGGGCGAGACCCTCAACAATGGCGGTTTTGCCAACTCCGGGTTCGCCGACGAGAACCGGGTTGTTCTTAGTGCGGCGGGAAAGAATCTGCATCACCCGTTCGAGTTCGGTTGAACGTCCGATCATAGGATCGAGCGCATTTTCACGGGCCATTTGCGTGAGGTTACGACCGAATTGATCGAGGATCTGACTGTTTTTGTCGTCTCCCTCTGATTTCGAGGAGCCGCCAACGCCAGCCGCCTGGCCACCTGACTCAGACTGACCCGACTGGCCGCCACTGCCTGAGCCCTGATATCCGCTTAATAGTTGAATGACCTGTTGGCGTACACGGGAAAGGTCGGCACCCAACTTGACGAGTACTTGTGCAGCAACTCCTTCGCCTTCTCGAATGAGTCCGAGGAGAATGTGCTCGGTGCCGATGTAGTTGTGGCC
>DLTS01000014.1 GCA_002501485.1 Acidimicrobiaceae bacterium UBA7830 | reverse complement strand
ACTTCCACCCTGTCTTCGGGCAAGGAGGCGGTCAGGCGCTCGCCGAGGCGGTCGATGTACCACTACTCGGGTCGATCCCCATCGAAACCTCTGTATCGGTAGGCGGAGACTGTGGTGAGCCCGTCATTCTCAGCGGCACCGGTGCCGCTGCTGCCTCGATGCAATCCATTGTCGATCGCATCGTGACCGAGGTTGCACCGCCCGTTGATGTGGCCGATGAACTCGACGGCTGCGCAACGAAGATCCTTGCCGCGTTCGACGATGCTTTTACGGCTGAAGATCAGCGGAATCTGGCAAACACAAATTCTGGGGCCGGTACCGAGTCATAGTCGGCATCACCTGGAACTGCGATTCCGATGACGTTTCCCTCTGCGTCGGTTTTCATTCGCGGGAGGATCGTCTCGGGGAGCCCCATCGACTCTCCACCAGCAAGTGCCTCATCGGCGGTTGCGAAGTTGCTTAACCATTCAAGATTGGCGATCGTCGGCGGAAACATCTGTAACTCTCCAGCTCTCCAACGCTGCAGCGCATCTTGTGGCCGTACCCACAGACTGTCGATCGTCTCCCCACCGTCATGCAATGGTTCTTGCAGTTCAGGGGCACGAGCAAGTAGAAACCGAGTGTCGAAGCGCCGAGCTTCTCCTAACGGAGTAATCCAGTGACTCACAAAACCGATTGCGTCGGTCACCAGACGAAGATCGTGACGGGCACAAAGCTCAGACAGCGACTCTGTTCCGTTGTAGATGGCGTTGCGAGCCTCGTTCATTGGAGCGACGATGTCCCCCTCAAATCGAATCATTTCCGTCTCATTGGCTCGTCGGGCAAGCAATACTCCTGCTTCTTCGAAGCTTTCTCGTATCGCTGCAACAAGCCATGCGAGCCCGCCACTTTTGACACCTAGTCGGGCTGAGGCTTCTGCATCATCAAGACCGTCGCAGATCGCTTCGAGGTCATCGGCATGGTCGGTGCCGTCGACTTTGCCACCTGGAAAGACATACTGACCGCCTGCGAACGCCGCTGAGAGGGTGCGGCGCAACATGAAGACTTCTGGTCCCTCGTCGCCATCTCGCACCAACATCACCGTGGCAGCAGGCCGAACAGGAATATCGGCAGCGAGAAGGCGTTCGGGTTGCTCTTGTGGTGTGGGCGAAGTTGGTGAGTCGCTAGCCATGGGACGACCGTACTTCGCGCACAAAGTTTCTACCGAGGTCAACTCCGCGACTCCACATCAACTTTCTGCCGCTCATCTCGACCACAACGCACATATATTCCGGAGGCAACAACGATGCCTCCGAGAACGATGGCGACAAGTTGCCAGTTGTTGTTGAGACTGGTGATCACCCTGCGCTGAAAATTCTCAACAGCAACGGTGATCGGGTCGCTTTGGTTATTGATGTCAACCATCCAGAAGTAATACGCAAGGTAGATCCCCGATAACAAAACGAATCCGCCGGCAATCTGCTCCACGCGGTGCATCCCTCGACGCAACACCCCGAGGAGGCCAATTTTTGCTACTGCGAGCGACACCGTGAGAGCCGAGATCAGCAGCCCCATGCCGGCTGCGTATGCGGCGACGTTGCCGATCGCCCCGACAAATCCGTCATTTCGAACTGCGATCAGCGTCGGTAAGAAAAGACCGATCGTGCACCCCAGTGAAGCAACGGCGTATGCCACGCCAAACAAGAACATTGATCGGACGCCGCGATCCCGCCCGCCGACATCGAGTCGCGGCAAGGAAAGTCCAACGAAGCGCCCGCTGAGCATTGCAATTCCGAGACCAACCAGGCCTACCGCTATCACGATTGTTGCGTATCGAGCATTCTGCTGAATCCAAGATGTGAAGTTGTAGGTGACGATGCCAACGACGATGAACACGGTCATGAACCCTGCGGTGAGTGATGAGCTCACGGTGAGCGCTCGTCGGATACTGGCTCGGCGAACCCCGAGGCCAGACGCCGCTTCAGATGTGTCTGCACCAAGGAAAAACATGAGGTACGTCGGCAACAGGACGAACCCACAAGGGTTCACCGCAGCAACGAGCCCTCGGAGAAACGAAAGCGTCATAGGTCAGATCCTCCCTCGATATCGAAATACTCATTGATGAACCCGAAGAGTTCGTCTTCGTTGAGAACGCCCGCATCTCCAACGATGTCACCATCAGCATCGACAAACACGGTGTATGGAAACCCGAGTGTTCCTAGCGCGTCCGTGAGTTCTGCAAGTGGGTCTCGGTAGAGCTCATACTTCACGCCCATCCGATCGGCAAAGTCAGTCATCGCTGATGTGGAGTCGACGGGATTAATTCCCACAAACCTGACCTCGTCACCAACACGCTCATGAACTGCTGCGAAGTCCGGCATCTCGCGCTGACAGGGAGGACACGCTGCAAACCAGAGGTTGACAACCATCGGCGCGCCAATGAACTCCGCCGAATCGACCATCGCCCCATTCACATCGATGACTTCCGCCGATGGAAACACCGAGCGCGTCGCAACTTCACCCTCTTCTGACAACTGATACTCGCCCGGGTTTGACAGAACCGCGTCGGTTTCATCGTTGACAATGGCATCCCGCACCTCTGGTGCCCCGACTGCGATAAGACCAACCATCACGAGGCCCGTGGCCACCGCAAAGAGTCGGAGACGAACGATTCGGTTCACTCTTGCAGGCTATTAGGCAACGAGGTGTGGTGGCACGGGTACCTCGTCGACAACAAGCATCTCTCGCTGTTCTTTTGGTGGCCGCCCCCTCCGGGGACGGTCTTCGACGATCACACCTTCCATGAGAAGTTGCCCACCCCACACGCCGTAATACTCACCACGTTGCAGTGCGCCCTCCAAACAGTCCTCGGCAAGCCGACAGCGACTGCAGATCGCCTTTGCCCGTGCCAGCTCATGGGCATGATCTGAAAAGAACATATGGGCAAGCCCACCTTCTCCATCTGAACAACGCGCCCGGTCGAGCCGCAATGGAGTGCTTTCAGGGATTTCTGGAATATCGAGTTGAATGCTCATGCTCTTCCAGAGCCTCAGCATCACAACATCTCACGTTTTTTCAGATTTTCAGCAAAATTTTTCCGACATTTGCATCGGCTTCCATATGCCGATGCGCATCCGCAATTTCATCTAACGAAAACGTTGTGTCAATCACCGGTCGCAGATCGCCAGAGTTGAACCTCGGCAACATCTGGGAAGTGAAGCCCTGAACCGCTAAGACCTTCTGTTCGAGAGGTCGATTACGAAGAGTTGTGCCAATCCAAGTTGCGCGTTTTGCGAGGATGAGCCCTGTCGTAATCGATGACGATGCCCCACCCATGAGACCAACCTGCATGACGGTGCCCTGGGAGGCGACTGCTCGAAGATTCCGGTCTGACTCTTCGCCTCCGATGACATCCAGTACCACATTCATCCCTTGCGGAACTGCGGTTTGGAGTTCTGACAGCCAGTCAGCCGGCGAACGCTCAAGTACAAGATCCGCGCCAAGGTCGCGACATGCGTCGGCTTTGCGCGCTGAACACGTCACCGCGACCTTCGCGCCGATTGATTTCGCGATCTGAATTGCGGCCGTGCCGACCCCACTCGCTCCCGCATGAACAAGCGCCCAGGAGCCAGAGGTAAGGCCGCCTTGAGCCACGAGCGCGTCCCACGCCGTTATAAAGACCTCTGGAATGCCTGCCATCTCTTCATCGGCGACCGACTCAGGAACTCGCATCGCCATGCGCTCATGAGTGACGACGAGTTCAGCGTTGCACGCTCCCGCCTCAATTCCCATGACTCGATCACCCACCGACCATTGAGTGACCCGAGATCCGATCGACTCAACAACACCTGCGTACTCAAGACCCAGGATTTCATGTTCTCGTTTGACGGGATCTGGGTAAGCGCCTTGGCGCTGCAACGTATCGGCGCGGTTGCAGGCGCTGTACGACACCGCAACGCGAATCTCGTCTGGACCAGGCGTCGGGTCAGCGACCTCTCTCACCACGATGGCGTCAGGTCCTCCGTACTGTTCTACAACTGCAGCTCGCATCTGACGAGTGTCGCCTGCAAAGCACCTCTGCGTCAATTGTTCACGACGGTGTGTTGTCAGCCAACAGCTTGGTCACCTCGCCTGGCGACCGGAAAACAACCCGCTGATAGTGCTGCAGTTCGGCAACGCTCTCTTTGATGTCATCGAGCGCTCGATGAGAGTTTGGCTTCCACGGGCGGCGCGCATTTGCCTCGGGATACCAGCGCCGGACAAGTTCTTTGATGCTTGACACGTCAACACTTCGGTAGTGGAGATAGTTCTCAATTTCAGGCAGGTAGCGGGCGAGAAATCTGCGATCGGTGCCGATCGAGTTACCACAGAGAGGCACGGTTCCGGCCTCTGGACAGTGCTCTTTAATAAAGTCAAGGGTGAGACGTCCCGCCTCATCGAGACTCAATGTTGACGCCGTGATCTGATCGAGCAGTCCTGACTCGGTGTGCATGTTAGCGACGACCTCATTCATCTTGCTGAGAACCTCTTCTGGCTGATAAATCACCAGATCAGGGCCCTCTGCGATGATGTTGAGCTCATCATCGGTAATTATCGTCGCAATCTCAACGATGGCATCACTCATATGGTCGAGTCCTGTCATTTCGAGATCCATCCATACCAACACGCCATTGATGTTACGGGGCGTCAACAGTTTTGGGTAGATCGCAGGAGCGAGCGACATTGATCCGGTCGATCTGCCACGATGTAGAGATGTGTCCGACAACCTTCGCTGAACTCCTTGAAATGGACGGTGTTCGTGAAGAGTTGACCCTGCGGTCAACGTTCGGGTTTATGGCATTTCACGGAGGCGGTCTCGAAGCCTTCACCGACATCGTGGCTCGTGAAGCAGCAGCCCAGTCAAATGCGTCGTACTACGGGGTCATTCATCCAAACGGAGATCCCCCTCATCTGCCTTCAACGCGGTTTCAACCAGATGAATCTCCCACAATGCGCTCATTTTTTGAACACGTTGATGTGGTCATCACCATTCACGGCTTCGGAAGGCGAGGACTCTTCTCATCCCTACTACTCGGGGGTACAAACCGACCGCTTGCCAAACACTTAACGTCTGTACTTCAGCCGCGCCTGCCGGCATACAACCTCATCGATGATGTCGAGGACATCCCCAAACATCTCCGAGGACTTCACCCCAAGAACCCTGTAAACCTTCCGAAACATGGTGGCGTTCAGATCGAACTCCCTCCACGAGTTAGAGGTTCGTCACCAATGTGGTGGGACTGGGAGGGGGGCCTGACGCCCCACACGGAAAGTCTTATCGAGGGTTTGGCTGAAGGTGTTCGCTCCTGGCCTCTCGCCAGCGACTGATTGCCGGCGAGCCAGAGAGGCTCCGCAATCTGTTGCGACCCTTCACGTCGACGAGAGGTACCGCAATGATGCACTGAGCTAATAAAAAGCAACTCGATCGAACGCTTCACGAGCAAATGTCGGTGATCGCTCAACTGGTGTCGACCGTCGATCGCACGATCAGATCAACCACGTGGCAGGGCCCAGCAAGCCAACGCTTTGAGCAGGAGAGGAACGCTTCATTCAAACAGACCCCCATCGTCTCGATGAAGCATTTCGGTCGGCGGGTCGAGACCGTATTGCTGGATCTGAAGAACTACTCAGAGTCATGACTAGCTAACCCGCATCTCCAGCACCTCAGCAACTCTCGTACACTTGGACCGTGGCACGCATTGATTTCACTATCGAGCCGTTCGTTGAGGGCCAACCAGGTGCTCATGTGACCGAACCCATCGCGGTACTCGCCTCGCTTGGCATCACCGCCGATTTTGGAGCCTTCGGCTCAAGTTGTGACGCTGATGAAGAGAACATCCCCAATGTCGTTGCGGCGGTTCTCAAAGCGGCGTTTGCACACGGGGCCACTAGGGTCAATGTTGACGTCGTCGGAGATACCACAACATGAATCCCTCCGACCGACACCCACTGGTCTCAACTATTCAACCTCTGCTTGATGCGATCGGCGCCACTGCGGTAGAGCCTCCAGACGCATTACCGTCAGATATTCCTCTGGAGGCCAATGGAGAGATTGTCGCAGCGGTTCGGCTTCCAAAGTTACACGGCGCCCTCGATCGCATGATCGAGTCCGTCGAAACGGAGATCGGCGGTCGACTTGCCGACATATCACGCGAAGACAAACAGCGCGCAGTGAGACTCCTCGATGAGCGAGGCGCCTTCACGTTACGACGTGCCGTCGAAGACCTCGCCGATGCGATGGGCGTGAGTCGGATCACGGTATACAACTATCTCAATGCGATACACCGCTGATGCGGAGCCGTGACATGGTTGAGGTGGTGGGCTTTGATGCCGACGACACCTTGTGGCAATGCCAAGACACATTCGACGACGCTGAAAGGCTCTTTTTGGAGACGGTGAGCCCGTATGCCTCTCCAGGAGTTGATCTCAAGGGTGTACTTCGCACCACCGAGCTCAGCAACCTTGCAATATCGGGCTATGGAGTTAAAGCATTCGGCCTTTCGATGATCGAAGCAGCGGTGACCTCGTCGGCAGGCGCCATCCCCTCTCGAGACATCGGCATCCTCGTTGATCGCATTAATGACATGCTACGAGAGCCCGTGAAACTTCTCGATGGCGTCGCTGACGCCCTGCACGCTGTTGCTCAAACCCACCGGATAGTGATGATCACCAAAGGCGATCTTTTTCACCAAACGCGCAAAGTTCAAAACTCTGGTCTGCATCATCTGTTCGAGCACGTCAAAGTCGTTCTTGAGAAAGATGTGTCGACGTACCGAGCAGTTCTCAACGAGTGGGGTATTAGCCCATCGACATTTGTTATGGTCGGCAATTCAGTTCGTTCAGACATCCTCCCCATCGTCGAACTCGGAGGTTTTGGCCTTCATATCCCGTATCACGTGACGTGGGAACATGAGGTTGTCGATGCCCCCAAAGGGACCTTCTGCACTGTTGCCTCCATCTCAGATGTGGCTGAATGGCTCGCCGCTGAGCATCAGTCGTAAACCGTCACAGTCGCCGAAGTCGAACCTCAGATACGCGATGGTCTCGACCCTTTCGCACAACGAGCGAGGCGCGACTTCTTGTCGGCATGATGTTCTCGCTGAGGTTCACCCCGTTAATCCGTCGCCAAATTGACTTTGCCATCTCAGCTGCTTCGTCGTCGCTGAGGTGTGCATAATGCGCGAAAAAGCTGTCTTCACGCTGAAACACCGACTCTCTGAACGCTAAGAATCGCTCGACGTACCATTTTTGAATATGGAGTTCATCCGCATCAACATAAATAGAGAAATCGAAGTAGTCGGAAACAAATTCTGACTCGTCGCCGCCCACCTGCAACACATTGATGCCTTCGACGATGACAATGTCGGGTGAGTCGACCACAACCCGTTCATCAGAAACAATGTCATAAGTGACGTGGTCGTACACCGGCGCTGACGCTGTTGCTCCGCTCTTTACATTGCGCAGGAACTCGATAAGCGCACGGGTGTCATAGCTTTCTGGAAAACCTTTGCGCTCCATGAGACCGCGGGCTTGAAGTTCTCCATTCGGATAGAGGAACCCATCGGTGGTAACGAGGTCAACCGCTGGATGGTCTGGCCAACGCGATAGCAATGCCTGCAAGATTCGACTAAATGTGCTCTTCCCGACAGCAACTGAGCCCGCCACTCCAATGACGTAGGGCACCTTCGGTGCGTACGCTCCGAGAAAGGTTGCGGACACCCGGTGAAGATCTTGCACCGCACTCACATAGAGATTAAGCAGGCGGCTCAATGGGAGGTACACAGCAGCAACCTCTTCAAGGTCAATCTGCTCGTTGATACCTCTCAGTTGTTCAAGATCAGCCTCACCCAACGTTAACGGCGTCGCCGCGCGAAGTGCAGCCCATTCGGCCCTGTCGAATTCGATGTACCCACTTGGCACGGCAGTGACCCTACGCTGGAAATGTGTTGGATCAACAATCGGTGGCGAACAGCGACGAGCGCCGCCGTCTCGGCTCGTGGTATACGCCTCCGGCACTCATCGAACGGATGCTCAATCTCCTCACCAGCGATGGCTGGTCCGTAGAGCCGGCATCTGACAAAATGCGAGTCCTTGACCCTTCGTGCGGCGATGGAAGACTTCTCCTCGCAGTGAAGAACCGAATGCCCAGAAGATGCTCACTCATCGGTTGCGATGTCAATCCACAAACACGAAAGAGCAATGAGGCACACGGGATCGAATTTGTTGAGGCCAATGGACTCGACATCGACTGGGCTGCTTTTCATAGTGAGCAAGGATTTGATCTCGTTGTTTCAAACCCACCGTTTCTGTCTCAATTATCTGCGTCAACATCTCGCAAAGGTGCAAGTGCGCGGGGTGGCGGACCGTACGCAAACAGCGCAATGGAATTCTGCCTTGCTGGCGTCGAGGCTCTACGACCAGGTGGCCGCCTGGCCATCGTGCTGCCACAATCAGTGCTCGCCTCACGAGATACCGCTGAGTTGAGAGCTCGCGTTACGTCGCTTGCAACTCCTGTGACGTCATGGTGGTCATCGTCCCCTCAATTTGATGCTGATGTCACCGTGGCCGTTCTCGTTTTTGAGCGCCGCAAAACTTTCGTTGAAGGAAGTGATGCGCCATGGACATCTGCGATCACTACCGCGCTCGGGATTCCACCGATTCCAACTCTGTACACCTCCGGGGTGGTCGGCGATCGAGCGACCGCTACCGCCAACTTTCGTGATGAGTACTACGCCCTCGTTCCAGCGGTTGCAGATCATCACAACGGTCCACCTCTCGTTACATCTGGGCTCATTGATCCCGGTGCCTGCCTCTGGGGAACGCATCCGGTTCGTTTCGCACACCAACTCTTCACGGCTCCACGAGTTGATGTCGCCCTCCTCACTGGCCGATTCAGCGAATGGGCACACAAAATGTTACGACCGAAGGTGCTCGTTGCCGCCCAAACTAGAACGATTGAGGCTGTGGCCGACGAAAGAGGTGAGTGGCTGCCCGGGGTGCCGGTGACCACGGTGATCCCATCTGAACTCGATGACCTTCTGCCACTTGCCGCAGTTATCAACTCGCCGATCGCTGCGCTCATCGCCTGGCACGAACGAGCCGGTACTGGGCTCTCGCCAACATCGCTGCGCCTTTCTCCCACGTTGATTCTTGAATTGCCGTGGCCGCAACATCAGTTCAATGCGGAGATCGTGTCGCAACTTGCGCGCAGTGAACAACACACATTCGGCATCGAAATGTGTGCGGCGTTTGGAGTCGCCGGTGATGAAGCCGAACTGATTACAACGTGGTGGCGTACCGCCGGTCAACTACGCCGGAAAAGAGCCTCTCCTATGGGCAAGAACCCATCGAGCGTTGATTGACTGTAGGTGTGCGAGGTCATCGATCGATCTTCTGCGTTCGGCTGATTGCCGTCATCGGGCTGGCTATCGGAGTCGGGGCGTGCTCGACCGAGCCGGAACTTTCTCTTTCAGACGGGGCACGAGAGGGGAAGACCCTCTACGACAACAACGGTTGCGCAGCGTGTCATGGAGCGAACGGTAGTGGTGGGGTCGGCCCGAAGTTGGCTGGCCATGCCGGTTCTATCGTTGCGTTGAGCGATGGTTCGTCGGTGCTTGCCGATCGCGAGTACCTCATCAAGTCGATACTTCTTCCCCAAGCACAGCTCGTTGCGGGCTACAACATCAAGATGCCGCAGAACGGTCTGACTGCTGAACAAGCGGATCTCATCGCACAGTTCATCGAAGAGATGCCGCTACCATGACGCGTCGTTTGCTCGCCGTCTCGTGTGCGATGTTGGCGATCGCATCTAGCTGTGGAGGTACCCGGGAGTTCTCGGGGTATGTAAGAACTCCCGCGCCATCGTCTCAGGGGATCAGCCTTCCTGTCATCGGTGGGGAGTCGTCGCGCGAACTCGTTGCAAGCGGCGGCAACCTGCTCGCGATCTATTTCGGCTACACGAACTGCCCGGATATCTGTCCGACAACACTCCAAGACCTCACGGTTGCACTTCGTCGTCTCGATGATGCATCTCGTGTCGAGGTCGCAATGGTGACTGTCGATCCTGATCGTGACCTCGCCGTGCTCGACGGTTACGTGAAGAGTTTTATCCCAACCGCAATCGCTCTCGGTACGGCCGACGAGTCCGAACTCGCCGCCGCCGCTCAACCGTTTGGTGTGAGTTATCTCGTCGAGAGAGTAGGTACCGATATCGAAGTTGCACACTCGACCTCGCTCTACGTTGTCGACGACCAAGGAACCCTGCTGCTCACATGGCCCTTCGGCGTGCCGTCATCTGATATTTCTGCTGACTTGAACGACCTTCTTGGTGGGCGACGGTCGTGAAGCAGCGAGGTATCGCATTTGCTCTCATTGCTCTCGCCGGAGCAGTCCTTGCCATTATTGCCGTTGTCTCCGGCGATGATGAGCCAGAGTTTCAAACGATTGCCAATTCAGACGACGCCGATTATGAGTACACCATCCCGCTTGGCGCTGGTGCGCAGATCGATGCCGGTGAATCGATCAACATCATTCCGGCGGAGCTCACGGTGCGTGTTGGTGAATCACTCAGAATCATCAACGATGACGACCGTGGCCATGTCGTCGGCGTGTTTTTCGTTGGCGCGGGCGAAATTCTCTCACAGGAATTCACCAGCACCGGCACTCTCTCCGGTGGTTGCTCTATTCACCCCAGTGGCGAATTCACACTCCAGGTTCTCGAATGACGTTCAATGAACTTTGGCAACACCGAGTCTGGTGCGCTGCTATTGCTGGGTCGATCGTGATTGCTGCGCCTGCCGGATTCGCTCACGCTGACGCTCCCGGGCCCACCGACTATTTATCGGTGATCGTTGAGGTGACCACATCTGAATCTCTTCCACTTGTAGATGATGCTGCGATCACGATCGAAGGACATGACTCATTTCTCTCAGTGACTGTTGCACGAGGGACCACCGTCGAGATTCCGGGGTATGAAGGAGAGAAGTACCTCAAGATGGAATCTGATTGCACGGCCTATGAGAATCAACGCTCGATGTCAACGTGGTACAACAAGGACCGTTACGGGTCAGACTTCGGAGCAGATGTGGTGGATCACGATGCTGCCCCCGATTGGTTGCAGATTGCTTCGAACTGCACGCTTGCATGGCACGACCATCGCATTCACTACATGTCACCGCAACCACCGGTCAATGCCAAGCCGGGCGATGTACTCGTTTCCGACTCCATCTCGTTCACCGTCGACGGTGTTCCAGTGAATGTGCGCGTGGAAAGTTCTTTGGTTGAGAGACCGTCTCTGCTCGCCCCGCTCCTCGCCGCTGCCGGTGCGTTGCTTCTTGTCGTGGGGGTCAATGGTCGGACATCTGCGGCACTCCGGACACTGATGGTGGCAGCATCTGTGCTTGGGCTCGTCATTGGTGGCGCTCAGTATCTGTGGGCGGCTCCCGGAACGGGCCCACAACTGACATCGTTTGTGGTCCCATTGTTGGCCACTGTGTTGAGCGGGTCGGCCCTCCTGTTGAATCGGCAATCGTCGATTCAACGAGATGGTGTGCAACTCATGAGCAGCATCTTCCTTGCGCTTTGGGTGTTAGGGCGCAAGGACGTACTTGATTCAGCCCTGCTGCCCACCTCGCTGCCCTATTGGGTCGATCGGGCGGGCACCGCTGCGATTGGCGTCGTTGCGTGTGCGGCTGCCGGATATGCACTCGTCGGGCTCTGGCAGATCGCAAACGTGAATCAGCCATCCCCACTTCAGGAGTAGTTACCGGTCACTCACTTCAACGGTCACCGTGAGGTTGGGGGCTTGGTCGAAGTCAAGGGTGAGGTCGAAGGTTTCGCCGATGACCAGAGGTTCGGCTAAATCAATCAGCATGATGTGATAGCCCCCAGGGACGAGTTGCACCAGCGTGCCGGCTGGTAGCGAGAGCGAGTCGATCTCTTGCATCGACATTGCATGGTCATGCATTTCAGATGCGTCA
>DLTS01000078.1 GCA_002501485.1 Acidimicrobiaceae bacterium UBA7830 | reverse complement strand
ATACCGGCATCGAAATGGTCGCGGAACTCATCACCGCGTCAACAGGCATTGCCTTCGGCGATTACCTGAACGAAGCGGTCATCGAACCTCTTGGCATGACATCGACCGAACTGCGCGGCTCGCCCGCCTTCGGTATGTGGTCAACGATTGACGATATGGCTCTGCTCCTCTCCGAGTACCTCCAACCGTCGCTCATCAGCCCTGAGACTTACGCAGACTTCATCACCGAGCAGTTCGCAGGTATTGCCGGAACGATCCCGGGGCTCGGAAGGTTCGACCCCTGCCCTTGGGGTCTTGGTGTCGAACTTCGTGGCGCGAAAGATCCGCACTGGACTGGCAGACAAAATGCGCCATCAACATTCGGCCATTTCGGCGGTGCCGGCACGATGATGTGGGTCGATCCGAGCATTCGCACCGGTCTGGTTGCCCTCACCAACCGGTCATTCGACGAATGGAGTGAACAAGCGATATCTCTATGGTCGGAAGTTTCCGACGCCACAATCGAAGAACTCCGCACCTTTAAGGCCGTGTCATGACGACCATCGGACCGATCATATTTCGCTCTGGCGATCGCATCTGCTGGAAGTCGACAGGCGACGACGGTCTTCCGGTCCGTAAATACGGTTTTGTGAATGGCCGACCGCACAATAACGGTCGAGTTGTCGTCATGTTCGATGGTGACCTCAAAGGAGAGACCATCGTTGCAACGACCGAACTCCAACCGGTAAGCATCATGACCATCGACCTCATCATCGATGATCGTGAGTTGCTCAACGACCCAACACTTCGACAAGCCCTCGTCGGCCTCTGGGAATCTGAAGTCGATCTTGCGGGACTCGTGGTCGAAGACATCGTTCACCTCGGAACTGGTGTCCGCGATGTCACCGGTCACGGATACGCCCTCGCCGAACTCCACTCCGCCGGTGAGCTCTATGTGCTTCGGGCGGTCACCAACAACGACTACATCATCGTCAGCGCCGACATTCCTCGGCGCTTTGAACGACAGCGCCGCTGACCATTCGGCCAGCAGCGTTGCATTGAGATATCGAGAAAAGTCGGTGCGTCAGGAGAGACGCTCGACGACCATGGCCATACCTTGGCCACCACCGACGCACATGGTCTCAAGACCATACTGCTTGTCGGTCGCCTGAAGTCCGTGAATCAGCGTCGTCATGATGCGAGCACCGGTCATTCCAAACGGGTGGCCAACTGCGATCGCTCCACCGTGCACGTTTAACTTGTCGTGCGGAATTCCAAGGTGCTTGGCTGACGGCACCACCTGAGCTGCAAAGGCCTCGTTGATTTCAACAAGGTCAATATCGTCAATCGACATCCCCGCGCGGCCAAGAGCTTGACGGCTTGCCTCAATCGGGCCGAGACCCATGATCTCAGGGTTGAGCCCCGAGACTCCTGACGACACGATGCGTGCGAGCGGCGTGAGCCCAAGCTCTGCGGCCTTACGGTCGCTCATCACCATCACTGCGGCTGCACCGTCATTCAATGGGCACGAGTTACCGGCGGTGATCTCACCGTCTGGGCGGAACACAGGCTTCAGACCAGCGAGACCTTCAGCGGTGGTTCCGGCGCGAGGGCCGTCATCGGAAGAAACCACAGTTCCATCGGGAAGTGTGACCGGAGTGATTTCATCTGCCCAGAAACCATTCTCGACATTTGCAACTGCACGCTGCTGTGAGAGAGCCGCGAATTCGTCCATTTCTTGACGGCTGACGTTCTCGACCTCTCGCACATTTTCTGCTGTCTGGCCCATGGCGATGTACATATCAGGGAGGCCCGAAGGGGGGCTCCACGCGCCTTGGCCACCACCGGCCCGCGATGCAGTGCGCTCGCCGGCTGTCGAGAACACGCTATTTGGTGCGGTATCGCTGGCGCCTGCGGCATAACGACTCACCGTCTCTACACCTGCCGCAATAAAGCAATCCCCTTCGCCGGCCTTAATGGCGTGGGCAGCCATGCGAATGGTCTGCAACGATGATGAGCAGTAGCGGTTGACCGTGACACCGGGAGCTTCATCAAGTCCAGCAAGAACCGCAGTCACGCGGGCAACATTAAACCCCGCCTCTCCCGCAGGTTGCCCACAACCCATGATGAGGTCTTCAACGTCAGACGCCGAGACGCTAGGTACTTTCGCCATCAGCGCCTTCACGATCTGCGCCGAAAGGTCATCGGGGCGAATCGAAACGAGCGAGCCTTTTGCGGCACGGCCAATCGGGCTTCGGGCGGTTGCGACAATTACTGCTTCAGTCATGCCGTCACCTTAGTGATCAATACCCTTCTTCAGTACAGTCGCAGCCAAGTGGCCGATCAGCAAACGGTCATCTTGCCGATGTTGGAGTTAGCGGGTGTCGACGACAGTGAACGCCTCGGCAAAAGAATCTTCACCGAAGCCTGCAACTTGAGCCGTCTCCGCGTTCCATTCCCGAACTCGGTCCATCATCCCAGATGGGTCACGGTGTTGGCTTTCGTGGCATAGCAATGCAGAAATTTTCCGTTCTATCTGTGGAGTGATCTCAACGAATTCGTCGGGCTCCGGGTGACCCATAACCCATATTTCGTCGACAGCCCACGGCTCCAATCCGTCGGTGATGAGATCGGTGAAGGCGTATGGATTTCGAGCATCTGGGTACACCGCAGCGATCGCTGATTGAGCAACAGCAATGTGGTCGGGATGGCTCGCATAAATCCTGCGAAGGTTGAGTGCTGGAGACTGAGTGAGCACTATTTGGGGTCGATATTCACGAATGACCCGCGAAAGATCATGTCGAAGTTCAAGCCCTGATTCGACCTCTCCGTCCATCCAACCGAGGAACACAAGGTCAGAAACCCCAACCTTGCTCGCTGCCTTGGTTTGCTCCTCCCGCCGAATCGATGCCATTTTCCGGCGGGGTATTGAATCGTCAAAACCACCGGCTTGACCGTCGGTCACGATGCAATATGTGACCGTCGCACCGCAGTCGGTGAGGTTGGCGATGGTCCCTGCAGCGCCAAAGTCGACATCGTCAGGGTGAGCGGTAATAACTAACGCACGTTCGATCTCATCGAGGCTGAGCACGTCCCACAGACTAGAACCGATCTACGCTCCCGCCATGGACGACGTCACCTTTCAGTCAACGGCAGGACTGCCCGACATTTCACAGATGCAGTTCTGGACCGGGTCCCGATCGGAGCGTCTTGATGCATTCCGGGTCCTTCGTGATTCGCCAGGCCTTCCGAAGTATCCCGAACGTTTCCTCGAGGGTTCGCCATTTCCTCCGGGGCCCGGCTACTTCGCGGTCACTCGTCATGAAGATGTCTGGGCGGCAAGCCGTAATCCAGAGCTGTTTTGCTCCGGGCTTGGCTCAAATATCACTGACCTGCCCCAAGAACTTAATGAGTTTTATGGGTCGATGATCAACATGGATGATCCGAAGCACTTTCGGCTCCGGTCGATCGTGTCGAAGGGTTTCACTCCGCGGCACGTCACCGATCTTGAAGACATCATCAGAGCGAAAGCAATAGAAATCATTGAACGAATGGTTGCTACAAACCCAAACGGCACTGCCGATTTCGTAGAGCAATTCGCCGGACCCCTTCCACTCGAAATCATTTGTTCAATGATGGGCATCCCAGAATCTGACTACGCATCAATCTTCGAATGGACAAACACCATTCTTGGAGCGAGCGACCCTGAGTTTGGTGGAACCTACGAGCGACTCATGGAGGTCTCGCTTGAGATCTTTGCGTATGCCCAAGAACTCGGTGAGCGCAGCCGCGCCAACCCAAGTGACGACATCACTTCAGCGTTGATGGCTGCGGAAGTTGATGGTGACCGACTTAGCCCTCAGGAGTTTGGGTCGTTTTTCATTCTTCTAGTCGTCGCCGGCAACGAAACAACCAGAAACGCTCTTACCCACGGCCTGCACGCCCTCACTCACAACCCTGACCAGCGCGACCTCTGGTTTAGTGATTTCGATACCTATGCGAAGACTGCGGTAGAAGAGATCGTCCGGTATGCGACGCCGGTCATCCATTTTCGTCGCACGGTGACCGCAGACACGGAACTTGGAGGTGAACGACTCTCGGCCGGCGACAAAGTGGTCTTGTTCTATTCGAGCGCCAACCGCGATGAACGGGTGTTTGATGAGCCTGACCAGTTCAACGTTGCTCGCCCTATGCAACCCACGCAGGTTGGCTTCGGTGCCGGCGGTCCACATTTCTGCCTCGGTGCGAACCTCGCCCGCCGAGAACTTGTTGTTGCGTTCGAGGAACTCCAGCAGCGTCTTCCACTCCTTCGCAGTACCGCTGAACCCGACTACCTTCAGAGCAACTTCATCAACGGAATCAAACGGCTCCCCTGCACATGGAATTAGACGGCAACACCACGGGCACCACACTTACCCACCCCATCCGAATTCGATGGGTAGATGCACTCACCACCGCTGGATGGTGCTTGTGGCTTGCGTATCTCGCCCTCGTCGCAATTGAACTTCGGCGCGCGTTCGCCATTACCACCTCACGTTTTGAAGACGGAGTCTGGGGCCAACGAGTCGAAACCATCTCGTTCGTTGCCATTCCACAGAACAGCATCGTGCTCCTCATCGGGGCGCTCTGCGTCGCACTCGCAAGCATCGTGTGGATGAGTATCCACCCGGACGATCAGCCACCGCGTCGCTCCCTCCAACGTCTTGCCACCATGATCGGTGGCATCTCAATCGTCGTCATCGGACTCGCCTTGATTGGCATCGGGGGAATCCCGTTTCGCTACGCCGATCCGCTCGCTGACCTCGGTGCACTTGTTGGCCGCGTTGCGGGCATCACAGTTGCCGCAGCGTCTCTCAGACTCACTCGGCTTGCCGCCGACAGCTAATCGCGTTCACATGCCGAGATCGCCGGCAATGAAGTGTCGGCGGCACAAGAGTTCGTACCGAACCACGTCACCAAACATTTTTTGTTCGCCCGGGGCCACCGTGTCACCGACCACAACGGTCTCACCCTCGTACACGATGAAATCGTTCACCACTCGGGCGTTGTGGGTGGCACGACTTCCGCACCAGCAGCGCGCCTCAACTTGCAGAGGCACCCGTTCATCGGCGACTTCGAGCATTCGTTTCGTTCCATCGAACAACAGGCCTCGGAAATCGGTGATGAGGCCAAAGGCATACACATCGACCTCCATCTCATCAACAATTCTCGCCAATTGGTCAACTTGTTCAACGGTGTAGAACTGAACCTCATCACAGACCAAGTAGTGCAGTGGCCACTGTTTGAGTGCGAGATCGTGAATGTTGAGCTCCGGAGACACGTGAATGGCAGGAGCCGATACTCCAAGCCGGCTCGAGACCTGCTGGCCTTCGCGATCAAGACATGTCAGCAGCAATCCGTACAGTTCGCGGGTTGCGAGGTTGTGATGGATCTGCAAAGCCAGGGTGCTTTTCCCCGAACCCATCGTCCCAAAGCTGAAGCGCAACGTCCCCATCGCTTCGAAGACTAGTGGTCACGTGTGGCAATCGAACCACGGTGAAGGCGAGACGAAATTCCACGGTCAGCGGCTAATGTCGCTAACCGTCCGTGTCTCACGGACAGACAGGCCTCATATCATTTTCGACGAACTCATCGCCCCGTGCCGCTGAAGTAGTTGCGCGCCGGCTCCGAACAGCCAGCAGCTTCCGAGCGCAGTTACGATCGCAATACCGGCGAGAATTGGCACGAACGAGCCAACCGCCTTGTTTACGGTGCTTACGAGAAGTGGATTCATCATTCCCACATACGCCACCGCGTAAAACGACCCGGTTAGTGCTCCCCTGTCCTCGGGCAGACAAATGATGTCAACGAAACGCAGCCCCGATGTCATCGCGAAACCTGATGCTGACCCCATCAACACCGCTGAGGCAAAGACCAACCCCCATGTATCGGTTGCAAATGCGATGGCCCCGAGGGTGGTTCCAGCCGCTCCACATGCAAGGGCGAGGGGAGCTCCTCGATAAGGGCCGATACGGCCAACGAGTGTTTGGGCAGGGAAAGTCGACCATGTCACCACGAACCCGAGCACGCCTGAGATCAACACTGCGATTCCAGGCATCGCAGGCTTCAACAACACTGGAAATAGGCCAAACACGAGCGATGGCATGCCAAATACGCCGAATGCGGTCGGGGCTACCACCACCGCAAAATCACGTCCGGTTCCCCTCGGCATACCGAGATTTGGTCGAATTTTCCTCGTTGAGTCGCGCATCACGGTTTCTGGAGCTCCCCTGATCAGCCACATCCCGAACACAACCAGCGCCAAGTGAACCAAATAAGGAATCACCAATGGTGCCGAACTCCACTGCCCAGCTACTCCTGCAATTAGGGGCCCCGTACCGAAACTTGCGAACATCACAGCTGCGATCTGTCGCGATGTCAACATCGGGTTACTGCTTCCGACCTCCTGAGTCCAAGCGCTCCCAACAACAAACACGATCCCTGAGACGACCCCGAGTAGGAACCTTCCCAGATACAACATGCCCACCGTGCTGCCTCCGAACAGCATCACGAGGCTTGCAACTCCGGACAGCACCACCCCTGGAACAATCACCACTCGTCGCCCTAGAACATCAGATGCGGGCCCTGAAAAGACAAGCGCAGGAGCAAGACCGATTGGGTAAATCGCGAACAACGCAGTAAGAGTCCACGTGCTTAACTCAAGGCGGTCTTCATAAATGAGAAACAGTGGCGTCGCAACATTTGCTCCAAAACCAACCGCAAACAGCGTGAACAAAATCCGGAACTTCGCTGACGGCACACGACGAACCTAGACCCGCCACCTTCGGCGGCTTGCACTGGAGTAAATTCATCAACCGCCCAGGTTGAAGGACCGGCGACACCCCGCAACATGATGATCATCACTCAAACACAGGTGCTTAGCGCTCTGGCCATCGTCACCTCGTTCGGCATTGCCATCGTTGTTTCAGCGGAGCCGACAGATGATGCAGAACATGTTGCTATCCCAGTGCCACCGGTCATCGACCACACGACTAATCACCAGCAGGAACACCCTTTACGGCCTCAAGTCTGCAACGAAGCCCAACTCGAAATCGGCGAGGGCAGCACCGGCCTCATCAATCAGTAACGGCAGCTGCCCGCTCTCGATAAAACTCGTCAAGCTTTCGTTCACCGTCGCCACCAAAGAGCAACTGCGAAATTTCGGCGAGTCCATCGGAGCCAACAAACTCATCATCTGCGACGACGAGGTCAATCTTTGAGCGACGGCGCATGAAGTCGTCAAGTTTCACGATCATCTCGTGATCAGCAGCATTATGGAGTTCAACTCGCAGGTAATCGGCCGACTCCATCACGTCTGTTGCCATCGAAGAATCATTGCGGATGTGTTCGAGCATGTCGAATGCCCGCCGGCCGTAGCGGCGCCACAGTCGGACCGACAGCGGCTCGGTATCAGGCTTCGAACGCATTTCATCGAGATGCATGAGGTGCGCCTGACGGAGAAACTCTGTCCTGCTCGCAGAATCGGGTTCCCCGTACCAATTTTGTTGGTCGGCCTCAAGACGTACACCTAAAGACTCAATTTCGGAGCCAACTTCAGCTCCCACGTTGAGACAATCGGTAAGTTTCCCACCAAATACAGTGACCACTGACTGCTGCGCGTCGCACTCCACCTCGTGACGGCGACTGAGCGAGGTCCACTCTTTTGATCGCCAGTCGTCGGATCCTTCGCCTTCGGCTTTCACTACGAGGGGACGCACACCACTGCGCTCTGCGATGACATCTGAGGCGTTCAACGGCTTCTCAAGGTTCATTCGGGCGTTGATTTGTTCGAGCAGGAAGTTCCGATCTTCCTCGGTTACAGCAGTGTGGGGATCGTCTACACGCGTGTCTGTCGTGCCGATGACCGATCTGCGCCCCATTGGAATCACGTAAAACAATCGCTGACTGTCATCGAAGAACGCAAGCACACGGTCATGATCGGTCGTCGTGAGCCGGGGCACGACGAGATGGATACCCTTGGAATACACGATGCGATGCGTGGTCGTCGTTCCCAATACTTCGTTGAGCGCATCGACAAACGGACCAGCTGCATTCACCAGGGTTTTCGCTGAGGCAGTCATCTCATCACCAGTGACTACATCACGTAGTGATACGTGCCACCGATCGTTGCGCCGTTCAGCATGAACAAGTTCGACGTAATTCGTCGTCACTGCTCCGGCTTCAAAGGCCGAGCGAATGAAAGAGAAGACGAAGCGTGAATCGTTATCGATTAGATACGCGTCTTGATACTGAATCGCGCCCCGTGCAGTTGTGGTTGAAATCGCAGGTTCGGCCTGTGCCAACCGGCGCCGCGAAAACACTTTCGGAGGTTTGGTGGCGAACCTCCCAATTGCCCAGTAGGCGGTTGCGCCAATGCCCGCAAACCACGGCCGGTATGGCGCAGTTTTGTCGAGGGTTGCAAGGAACCCGATTTCACGAACATTGTCGGGGTACGACTTCATCAATTCGTTTCGCGATCGGCACAGTCCGTAGACGAGGCCAAGTTCGTAGTTTTCAAGATATTTGAAACCACCCCAGACCAAGTTGGATGATTCTTGAGAGGTGAAAGCGCCGAAGTCACCTCGATCGACAAGTGCTACCGAAGCGCCACGACCTGCGAGCGCAGCAGCGGAGACTGCGCCGTTGATGCCTCCACCAATAACCAATACGTCGAAGTCACCGCCATCGAGACGTCGGAGATTTTCTGATCGCTGCGCCACCCTCATAGCGTTCCACGCATACTGCCCGAACCCAACACCGAGCCCATCCGATTCGACACAGACTTACCGGGGCAAGTAACGATGAGGTCGTGACAGACCTCTCACTTCTCGACGGGCTCGCAACTACACGGGCAATTCGCCGTTACACCACCGAGTCGATTCCCGAAGAAGATCTCAACAAGATGCTCTTTTTGGCGACGAGAGCACCCTCTGGTTCGAACCGTCAACCATTCAGATTCATGGTGTTTACCAACAGTGAGCGATCACAGCATGTCAAGCAACTCATTGCTCAAGGTGCCCAATCACTGTGGAATGCGAAGCGATCTGATGACAGATACGACCAAGGTTCGGGTATCGAGGACGATTCGCCAAAAGCCCGGATGGCACGAACAATGCAGCATTACGTTGATCATTTTGCCGATGTGCCGGTGCTTGTTCTCGCCTGCCTTATCCGCTACCGCGAACCATCGCCAACCGAAGGAGCATCTGTGTACCCGGCATGTCAAAACCTGTTGCTCGCCGCTCGAGCACTTGGCTATGGAGGGGTCCTCACTGGATTTCAAGGATTTGTTGAAGACGAACTCCGTACCTACCTTGAGATTCCAGAAGAGGTCGCACTCGCCGCAACCATCACCCTGGGGGTTCCAGCCGGCTCACACGGCCCTGTGCGGCGTAGACCCCTCTCGAACCTCGTCTTTGCCGACACGTGGGGTGAGGCCGCACCATGGGCTCATGATCCGCCAGGAACTACCGTTTTACAGAGCCGCTTCGGACCTGCGTAACGATTCAGACGAAAAACGCTCCGGTGAACGAGCTCGAACTTGATTCTCCTCCCGCAAGACCGGTAATGAAGACCACGGTGCCATCTGGTGCTACTCCGGCCGCTTGCGAGCTCAGCAATGGAATCTCTTGCAATTTTCCTCCTCGCCACCACACCAGAGCAGCGATCACCGACCAAAGGACGGCACCGAGCGAGAACAGCAGTTGTAGGCTCGAAAGGCCACAGCAACAATGTCGAGACCTCTCACGCCCAGCAATTGTGCCGGAGGATCACCCGAGGTCAACTGCGCGGTACGTCTTTCCAAGGTCGATCTCGGTCGACACGCACATCACCGGGCAAGCCAAGAACTCGTTCTCCAAGAATGTTTCTCATGATCTCGGCAGTGCCACCTTCGATCGTGTTTGCTCGACTCCGCAAGAACGCAACCCGAGAGATCGAAGCAAGGCCAGAGCCTTCGCCACCAGAGGCGTAGTCGTCGTACAGCAGAGCTTGGGGGCCAAGCAAGTCCATGCAGAACTCGTACACCCGTTTGTTGTGCTCTGCACCTGCCATTTTGCCGATCGAGCCTTCGGGCCCTGGGCTCCCCATCCTGCGGTTTGCCGCAGCGCGGAGGTTGTTGAGACGGATTGCTTCGGACTCACACCACAGCTCCATCAAACGATTGCGATAGAAGGGTTTTTGAGCATCGTCAAGCTCGTTGAACAATTCGACTGCGTGGGCGATCGGGCCGGCACCACGCGGAGGTGTTGAGCCGCCGATGGCAGTTCGCTCGTTCATGAGCGTCGTCAAACTCACCCTCCAGCCTTCACCGGGGCTGCCAAGCATCTCTGCGGCCGGCACGCGCACATCGGTGAAGTACACCTCATTGAATTCGGCACCGCCAGTCATCTGCCGCAACGGACGAACCTCAACTCCGGGAGCGTGCATATCTACAACGAAAGCAGTGATGCCGCTGTGCTTCGCCGCAGTTGGGTCAGTTCGAACAATGACGAGCCCCCACTTTGCGATATGAGCAAGAGAGGTCCATACCTTTTGGCCGTTCAAGATCCACTCTTCGCCGTCTTGCACCGCAGTCATCGACAAACCTGCCACATCTGAACCTGCCCCCGGTTCTGAGAACAACTGACACCACATCTCGTTTGCAGTGAAAAGAGGCTTCAAGTAACGGGAGCGTTGATCGTCGCTCCCCCACTCGACGACAGTCGGGCCGCACATGCCGTAACCCATAGGGTTCAGGAAAAACGGATTTGCAGCTCCGGCCGTAAAAAGACGGCTGTTGATATGGGTTTGATGCTTGGGTGAAAGCCCGAGACCGCCGTGGCCTGTTGGGAAGTGCACCCAGGCAAGGCCTCGATCAAATTGGGCTCCGAGGAACTCGGGCATCGGTGTTGCCGGCAGAGGACATTCTGCCAATAGTTCGTCGATAAGTGCATCAATGTGTGCGAGTTCGTCGGTTGCAGACATGGTTCTAAATTATGCGATGACGTGAATAATCACCCCATCCGACGCCTTGTGCAGTGTGGCGAAAACTGATTGAGGGGCGTGCACTGCACGCCCCTCAATCATGAGATATCGGTATGTGAACTGTCAGCTGCAACCAGAGGTGCTGCCACATGATGGACATGCATGACATGAGCCCGCACGCACCATGTGAACCCCGCATTGCATGCACATTGGAGCGTCACTTGGTGTGTTGATAACACCCCGGGCTGGTGTGTTGTCCTCCACGGTTGGCGCAATTGCTCCAGATTCGAGGCCCGCGACCAATTCGTCAACTGATGGCACCGACTTCGGGTCAGCGACCATTTCGGAGCCGGTGGATGACTCAACAGCCATTTCTTCCACACCTGGAAGAGTTGGCTGCGTGCGCTCGGCAACCGTAAAGATACCGAGTTCGGCCCGCTCGTCGTATGACATGTACTCAAGGGCGAGACGACGGAAGAGATAGTCCATGATGGAACCAGCGAAACGAACGTCTGGATCATCGGTCATACCGGCTGGTTCAAACTTCATGTTGGTGAACGCCTCAACGTACGCTCGTAACGGAACTCCGTACTGCAAGCCGTAGCTGACGGACTTGGCGAAGGCGTCCATGATGCCAGCAAGTGTTGAACCTTGCTTCGACACGGTAAGGAAGATCTCGCCTGGCTGGCCATACGCATACTCACCAACCGTTGCGAAGCCCTTGCAATCAGCAACACGGAACTCAAACGTCTTTGAGGTGCGAGTGCGAGGCAACTTCTGACGGACAGGACGATGAGCGATGTTCTCGACAACGTTGTCGGCAATCGATGCTGCTTTAGCAACCGCATCGTCAGCAGAATCGTCATCTTTCTTCGCTGTTGACAATGGCTGAGCAACTTTGCAGTTATCGCGGTAAATCGCAACGGCCTTGAGGCCGAGTTCCCATGAGAGAAGGTGCAACGCCTCGATGTCTTCGACCGATGCCTCTTCTGGCATGTTGACAGTCTTCGAGATCGCTCCTGACAGGAACGGCTGCACTGCACCCATCATGCGAACATGGCCCTCATAGTGGATGGTGTTGTCGCCCATTGAGCAGGCGAACACTGCCACATGGTCAGCCGAGAGGTGCGGCGCACCGAGAATCGACTTGTTCTCGTCGATATACGCAATGATGTCATCAACTTGTTGTGTGGTGTAGCCAAGACGGCTGAGCGCCCGCGGAATCGTCTGATTGACGATCTGCATCGTTCCGCCACCGACCAGTTTCTTCATCTTGACGAGTCCGAGGTCTGGCTCGATGCCGGTGGTGTCACAGTCCATCATGAGACCGATCGTGCCGGTGGGCGCGAGCACTGTCGCTTGAGAATTACGGACACCGTTGAGGGCTCCGTCGCGCACTGCTGCTTCCCAAGAGGCTTGTCCTGCAGCAACGAGATCGTTGGGAACAACCTCTGTCATCTCAATTTCGTAACTTGCGTCGCGATGCATTCCGAGTACTCGGTTCATGTGCTCTGCATTTTCGGCATAACCCTCAAACGCTCCGAGACGGGCCGCTGTGCGAGCACTTGTCGCGTAAGCATGGCCGGTCATGAGCGAGGTAAGAGCAGCAGCCCATGCACGGCCTTCTGGTGAGTCGTAGGCGTAGCCAAGAGCCATCAACAATGCCCCGAGGTTTGCGTAGCCAAGACCAAGCTGACGGAACCGATGGCTGTTCTCAGCGATCGGCCTGGTGGGGTAATCAGCGCGCCCGACGAGGATTTCTTGGGCAGTGAAGACCACTTCGACAGTGTGCTGATAGGCATCGACATCGAAGGTGCCATCTGCATCGAGATACTTCAAGAGGTTGATCGACGCAAGGTTGCACGCTGAGTTATCAATGTGCATGTACTCCGAGCAGGGGTTCGACCCATTGATACGGTCGGTTGTTGCTGCTGTATGCCAACGGTTGATAGTGGTATCGAACTGGAGACCCGGGTCAGCGCATTCCCACGCAGCTTCTGCAATTTGACGCCACATATCGCGGGCTTTCATCGTCTTGATGACTTGCCCTGTCACCACTCCTACGAGGCTCCAGTCGGCATCTTCAACAACTGCCTGCATGAATTCGTCGGAAACACGAACTGAGTTGTTTGCGTTTTGGTACTGGATCGAGAATGAATCGGCACCGTCGAGGTCCATATCGAAGCCTGCATCGCGAAGGACGCGTGCCTTGCGCTCTTCTTTGACCTTGCACCAAATGAACTCTTCGACGTCGGGGTGCTCGACATTAAGGATTGCCATTTTGGCTGCACGGCGGGTTTTGCCACCAGACTTAATTGTTCCGGCAGATGCGTCGGCGCCTCGCATGAAGCTCACCGGACCTGAGGCGGTGCCGCCACCTTCCAACAGCTCGGCGCTTGAACGAATCTTTGACAGGTTGACACCTGAGCCCGAGCCTCCTTTAAATATGACACCCTCTTCTCGGTACCAGTTGAGAATGGAGTTCATCGTGTCGTCAACTGACAAGATGAAACATGCGCTTGCCTGCTGGGGTACCCCAGGGACGCCAATGTTGAACCAAACGGGGCTGTTGAACGCTGCTCGCTGCGTAACGAGGATGTAGCGAAGTTCGTCCGCGAATGCAGCTTCTTCGGCATCATCTGCGAAGTATCCACCCTCTCGGCCCCAGGTAGTGATGGTGCGAACGACTCGCTCGATGACTTGACGGAGCGATGTTTCGCGTTCGGGTGTGCCGAGCGTTCCTCTGAAGTACTTCTGCGCAACGATATTTGTTGCGTTGACTGACCATGTTTCTGGGAAGTCGACGTCGAGTTGCTCGAAGGCAACGCTGCCGTCTTTCCAGTTGGTGATGCGTGCGTCGCGTCGCTCCCACACCACTTCGTCGTAAGGGTTTACTCCTGGGGAAGTAAACAATCGAGAAATGCCAATAGTGCCATCAGGGGCTGCGAGTTCGGTGGTGTTCTCTGATGCCAATGACATGTTTTGCTCCTTGCGTTTCCTTAACCATTTCCGCCCACCCGTTGACTTTGGAGATAGGACTACCGCCATGTCTGCGGTGTGGGCTTTCCCCTATCGCTGGAAATCGATCCTGATTTCCAAACACAAGATCTTGGGTAACACTGACTTTTCAATTGACCGCTGACACAACTGGTTGTGTTGAAGGCGGTTTGCAATTACACCATTGTAGTTAGGCCCGTGTCAACGACCGCTCAAAGAAAGTCGAAAAATCTGGACGTATTCACCGATGTTGAACTCAGTACCGGTGCGCAGGTTCAGGGATTTTGACCCCAGATCAGAGAACCTCATGACCCCCCGACATAGCCCTCCGCGCACCGGTACTGCGAACTGACCTCACCCTAAATACGAAGCCCTGTGGAACGAAAGTGGACAACTAAGAAATCCTGTGGATGAAGTAAAAACTTTTGGGGACAGTGTGGGGATGACCGGTCTCTTCGCCCAATCGAATGCCATGCTAGAGACGTGTACGATGCGTTGACTCCTCTCACCGATGAACAAGTTGCGACGCTGTACCAGCACCCACGGCAGAGACTCAGCAACGGGCGCGCGCCAATCGAGCTCTGCATGGTTGCATCGCTTGACGGATCAATCTCTCTCGACGGACTCTCGGGTGGCCTTTCAAACACCGCTGACCGAAAGGTGCTCTCCACACTTCGAGTTGCGTCCGGCTGTGTGCTTGTCGCTGCCGGCACGGTTCAAAGCGAAGGGTATGGAACTCCCGTAAGCCCCGACCTCACCGTTGCCGTCGTCACGAACTCAGGTTCACTCGACTGGGACAGCCCGTTATTTCAGTCTGGTCAAGCCGTGGTAATCACCCATCGGTCAGCCACTCTTCCCAACAAAATTCGGTCGATACGCGCTGGTGAGACGTCCGTCGACCTCATTGACGCAATCGATCAACTCCAAGCTCTGGTACCGAACGACGGCTATGTTCAACTCGAAGGGGGCCCAACGTTGAACGCGTCTCTGCATCAACTCGACCTCATCGATGCGATCAACCTCACGGTCTCGCCTCAAATCATCGGGGGCGCCGGTCAACGAATGATTGAGTCAACGGATGAGCACGCCTATCGGTTCAAGCTGCAGCACGCCGTCACCGACGGAGACTGTCTTTTTACGAGATGGCTTCGGCGGTCTGGGGCTGCTTTGTAAGAAGTTCAATTTCGCGGTGAAAATCTGCCGCTCCATCAAACTCTTTGTACACCGACGCAAAGCGAAGGTATGCAACCTCATCAACCACTCGAAGTTGTTCAAGTACAGCAACTCCGATCTGAGTAGCGGGGATGACCGAACCAGACACCCTGACCGCTTCTTCAACGTCGCTTGCCATTGTGGCGATGACATCCTCGTCGATATTTCTTCCCTTTGCAGCTGCAGCGATTCCGCTTTCGACCTTCGATCGGTCAAAAGATTCTTGACGACCGCACGACTTCACAACGGTCAGCGGTGCTTCCTCAATTCGTTCAAACGTCGTAAACCGATGCCCGCAGCTACTGCAATGACGCCGACGCCGAATCGACGAGCCGTTTTCAGCCATACGCGAGTCAGCTACCCGAGTGTCATCTGTGTTGCAAGATGGGCAACGCACGCCCACACAGTAGTCGTGGGTCATCACCGATGTGGGGCAAATGACCAAATGAGTCGGGCTTTCATTATTTTCTGCGCAGGACCCGCACTCGCTAACGAGACAGACGGTGGATAGCCACCAGTCGGGTGAAAGATCCGTTCGGGTGCTCGTCAGGGAAGGACGACTGCTTGGCCAACCTGAATCGATGGGCCACCATTCAACGTGATGAGCCGATCTAGGTATCGGTCAAGGTCGATATCACCGTGATGAACTTTCGCAATGGCCCACAACGTGTCACCTGGCTGGGCGGTTACGGTTGAGCGAACGGGTGCTGCACCGGCGACCGCGGCGGAGGCGGTCACACCGCTTGCGCCAGCCAGCACCTCGTTCACTACGAGCCCAGCAGAAACCGTCACGAACGCAAGGATTCCACCAACGACGAGGCGACGGCGACGATACATCGCTGCCGTCGGCCGCCGAACCGGTAGCGCCATCTGAGCGGTGTGGCGGCGAACCGTGAGTTCGGTTGTTGGAATTGCATATGTGCTCATGTCGTGTCTCCTCGGAGTAATCGGACTCTCGATACAACACACCGTAAGGAAGGGGTGTGACAGCTAGTTCGTATGTAAACGCCATGTCCGTATGACCCTCATAGCGAACACCTGTTCGGGATTATTGTATACGAACGTTTGTTCGTGTCAACCCATAAACCAAACATTTGTTCGACGAACAGGTGTTTGACTAAATGATCGAACGCCTGTACGATGTGTCTATGACTGGAAAAAGCATGACGGCTCGTCAGCGACAAATCCTCGAGTTCATCGAGGCCCAGATTCAAGACCATGGATATCCGCCTTCGGTGAGAGAAATTGGCGACGCAGTCGGCCTAACGTCACCGTCAACCGTTCACACCCACCTCAATACCCTCACCCGCTTGGGGTACCTACGGCGAGACCCCACCAAACCTCGAGCGATCGAAGTCACGTGGGATCCATCCTCCGGAGTAGCAATGGAACGCCGACCCATGCGCCACGTCCCCCTTATCGGTGATGTCGCAGCCGGCACCGATGTCCTCGCTCAAGAAAATGTTGAAGAGGTGCACCCAATACCCCTCGACTTCGCAGGCGATGGTGAACTTTTCATGCTTCGCGTGCGCGGAGATTCAATGATCGACAATGGCATTCTCGACGGCGACTTCATCATCGCCATGCAGCAAACCTCTGCCAATGACGGCGACATCGTTGTTGCTGGAATACCCGGTGATGAGGCGACCGTGAAGACCTACGAACAAAGGGGCTCAAACGTCGTGCTCATTCCGGCGAATTCGACGATGAATGAAATGGAATTTCCAGCCGACGACGTGTCAATCTTCGGGCGTGTCGTCACCGTGATGCGACGTCTCTGAGCCTGACCTCACCCCAAACGATCTCTTGCGAGAGGCGCCGACCATTGGTTGGTGTCGGTAGCAGTACCACGCTGACGCGAACGAGGACGGACCACAAGCAGACAGGCCACCGCCGCAACAAGGCAGCCAATCCCCCACCACCAACCCTGGGTTCGCACCCGTGATGGGTCAGCACCAATCGTGACGACCACATCTCCAGCGCCCACGATCTCAATCTCGTACTCTCCTGCGGCATCGACCTCCACTACGCCCAGCGATGCCCGCTGACCGCCAGCAACAATTCGGCTTGTTGCCGCCGCAACCGGAATCTCCGCCCTCGCGCCTGTCGGTGACAGCATCCGAACCGATTCGAGTTCACCAGATCGCGAGCCTGCTGGAATCTCGCGGCAGGCCTGCTCCGCCGACAGCGATGGCCCTGAGGTCTCAATACTCACGAGATATCGACCGCTCATCGGCAAGTCGACGATCGATTCGCATCCGCTCACCATGCGCGCCGCCGCAACATCAACATCGGTTGCCTGACGGCTTGCGAGCAGCACCGAAAAGACCCCTAAAGCGAGCATCACTCCAGCCATAAACATCAGCAGAATTCCTCGACGAGGTGCTTGAGGTGCCCCGGTTTCGTTCACGAGACAGATCTTGAGAGACGGTCAGCAACAAGTTGAATGCGCTCGGCTGGTTGAACCACTGCAACCCTTACAAATTCAGATCCCGCTTCGCCGTAGAACTCCCCAGGGCTCACAAGTCCTCCCCCGTCGGTCATTAACCGTTCAACGAAGGCCCACGCATCGCCAACTCGTATCCACAAATAGAAACCGCCCTGCGGCATCGGCACATCACACTTCGCCCACTCCGACAGCACATTGGCCATTAACGTCAACCGTTCGTGATAGCGCTGTCGCTGCTCCTCCACGTGAGCGTCATCTCCCAGCGCAGCAATCGCCGCGGACTGCGCCGGCCCAGGCACCATCATGCCGACATGTTTACGCACCTCACTGAGGTACCCAACAAGATCGGGATCACCTGCGTAAAAGCCGACCCTCGCTCCAGCAAGATTTGAACGTTTTGACAGCGAATGCACGGCAACAACCCCATCGAGACCATTCTCAAGAATGGTTCGGCGACGACCATCCCAGGTGAACTCGACATAACACTCGTCAGAAAACACTGGGACACCGTGCGTTCGCCCCCACATCGCCGCTGCGCCCAAGTCGTCGAGTTGTCCGCTCGGATTTGATGGCGAGTTCACCCATAAAAGGAGGGCCCTCTCAAGGTCGAGAGGATCAATTGAATCCAACCGCATCTTTCCAGAGGCATCGAGTGCGACGGGAATGGCCCGACACCCGGCGAGTGTCGCTCCCATTGCATAAGTTGGATACGAAATCGCTGGATACAGCACGGTGTCACGGTTTGGGTTTCGAAGCCGCATCCATTGGGGCAGAGTCCCAACAAACTCTTTCGTACCGATGCATGCCGCTATCGATGAAGTGGCAACGTCGATCGAGAATCGTCGATCGATCCAGGCTGATATCGCCTCACGAAGTGGCGCCGAACCAATTGATGCCGGGTACCCGCGCTCAGCCCCCGACGAGCCGAAGGCGTTAATGACCGACGCAGGGGGCGGATCAAACGGTGTGCCAATCGACAGATCAATAACGCCACCATCGTGGTGGTCGGCGAGCGGAGCTAAGCGATCGAGCCGATCGTACGGGTATGGAGGCGGGACAAACTGTTCAGTGGCCATTTAAGCCCTCGTCGCGGCGTCGGCTGCTGTGCATCGATTCATCTTGCCCGACGGCACCTTCACTTGCAGAGTTGCTCGCGGCCTCCGGCGATCTCGACACCAACCACTCGTCTAACCGACCCGCAGATGCGTCAGAAAGTCGGGCACGAATGGTCATTCCATGCTCGTCTTCAACGGTCGACACGACCTGACCTTCGCGATGAATTGATGCAATGACATCGCCACGATCCCACGGAACGAGAAGTTCAACCACCGTGTCGAGAGACCGCAAACGATCACCGAGCGTCGCCAACATGTGGTCAATCCCCTCGCCGGTCACTGCGCTCACCACTGCCGACCCCGGATAATCGACAAGCAGGTCGTCTGCGACGTCTTGCGCGAGGTCAGACTTGTTGAAGACGATGAATTCCGGAACATCATCGGCCGAAATTTCAGACAACACCTCGCGTACTGCGGCGATTTGTCCATCTGGATCAGGTGCAGATGAGTCGACCACATGAACAAGAAGGTCGGCGGTGACAGCGGTTTCAAGAGTGCCCTTAAACGCCTCGATAAGACCGTGCGGAAGGCGGCGGACAAATCCGACCGTGTCGGTGAGCAGCACGGGTTCACCACCCGGCAATGATAAACGGCGAGTGGTCGGGTCGAGCGTTGCGAACAGTCGATCTTGGGCGAGCACCCCTGCATCGGTGAGATGATTCAGCAAGGTCGACTTACCTGCATTGGTATAGCCAACGATCGTGACCTCGGCGAGACCGCTTCGATCACGACGTTTCCGCTGGAGTGAACGAGTCTCAGCGAGCTGCCGCAATTCGGTCTCAAGAGCTCGAATTCGACGATTTATCTGCCGGCGATCAGTTTCCAGTTTGGTTTCACCACCGCCAAAACGTGCGCCAACACCGCCGCGCTGCTGTGAAAGTTTGGCTCCCTTTCCTCGGCGAAGACGCGGCAGTCGATATCGCATGAGGGCGAGTTCGACCTGCGCCTTACCTTCTGGGGTCCGGGCGTTCTGACCAAAAATGTCGAGGATGACAGCCGTGCGATCAATCGCTGTTCGGCCAAGCAGTTTCTCAAGTTGGAATTGTTGGGCGGGGTGAAGTTCATTGTCAAAGACCACGGTGTCGGCATCAACCGCAAGGCACAGCATCTTCAATTCGTGAGCCTTGCCTCGACCGATAAACCAAGTGTGATCGGGAGCTGTACGTCGCTGAGTCATTCGCGCCACAACATCAGCTCCTGCGGTATCGACGAGCAGTTCAAGCTCGTCGAGACCGGCCTCGGTCTCGTCTTCTGTTGAGCCGGGCAGTGTGACACCAACGAGCACAATTTTTTCCCGAAATGTGCGATCGATCAGCGTCGACCCGAGCGCCTCCCCATACGGGTTGCTCACAAAGTCACCATCACTTCGCCAGTGAATACTGCAGGCCCGGTGAGTGTTGCCTCGGTGGTATCACGATTAATGTGCACGACGGCATCTCCACCCGGCATATGGACGGTGACTGCGTCGGCGCTCTGCGCAACAAGCCCCCACGTGAGTGCTGCTTCTGCCGCTGCGCATGCACCGGTGCCGCAAGCTTGAGTCAGGCCAACACCTCGCTCGTGAACTCTCATCGTGATTGCGTCAGGCTCAGGTCCCGGAGACACGATTTCTAGATTGATGTGAGGTACCCGTTCACCGAGATCGCACAGATCGACGGCATCAATGTCGTCAACCCCGACGACCGAGTGCGGATTGCCGAGCGATAGGTGTCGCACTGGACGATCGGGATTACATTCGAGTCGCTCCCAGTGCTCGGGCTCGTCGAGAGGCGAAACCAATCCCATCGAGACCGAAAGCATTAGCGAGTGGTCGTCGAGTGACTCGACGAGGTGCACGATACGAAGCCCTGCATCGGTTACGACATTCACCACGGGAAACTCAGAACTCTCAGCCATAAATCCGGCTTGCACGAGGCATCGAATTCCGTTTCCGCTCATCTCTGCAGGTGATCCGTCGGCATTAATGAGTCGCATTGTCATGTCCGGCCCTGAGCCATCGAGCAGCAACAGCCCATCTGCACCTCGCCCACCGTTCGAGTTACACCACGCAATCGCCGCCGACACCCAGTCGATAGACATCCGTTCGAGCGAGACGCCTTCGACGACCTGGCGAGTGTCGACAACGAGAAACTCGTTACCGAGGCCATGATGATGGGTGAGCCTGATATCCATTACACCTCCAACACTACGGCAGATACTTCGTGATGGCTGGAGCGACCTCGACGACAGGGTCGCTTTCGATATCAATCCATTCAATTCGGGGGTC
>DLTS01000065.1 GCA_002501485.1 Acidimicrobiaceae bacterium UBA7830 | reverse complement strand
GCTATGACGGCGGGGGTGCGTCGGATGTGGTCAACGACAGCGAGGGCTTTCGGATGCTTATAGCGAGCGAGATGTTGCATCGTCGATGTGATGTCGGCGAGGGTCGGAGCAACCAGATCGTCGGAGTTCAGCGAGACGACGGCGACGACTTCACTTCCCCACACATCGCTCGGCACACCAACGACGACGCAATCGCGAATTGACTGATGTCTTAGCACCCCTTCTTCGACCTCCTCCGCAAATACTTTCTCACCACCGGTGTTAATACATACAGCCTCACGTCCGAGTGCTTCAATCGATCCATCAATGAGATGCTTGGCGTGATCGCCAGGAGCTGAGTAGCGCACGCCGTCGATAGTGCGGAACACTTGGGCGGTTTTGTATTCGTCGTTGAGGTAGCCGAGCGGTAAACGGCCGGTTGTTCCGAGCCAGCCGATCTCGTCGTCACCGGGTCGGAGCACTGCATCGAGGCGTTCGTTTAGCACCGCAGTTCGATCCGGTCGCGGCTTGAAAGTTCCCGACGTCGCAGAACCGAATGACGAGACGATGGACATTTGTCCACCTGTTTCTGATGATCCGAAACCATCGACAATGAGCACCGTCGGCAGGTGTTCGAGAATCCGGGCTTTCGTGGAGCTTGTGAGCGGTGCACCCCCGGTAAGGACAACATTGAGGCTGTGGGGGTCGAAGTCCCCAGAGTCAAGTCGCTCGAGGAGAGGCCGAGCGAACGACTCACCGACGATGCCGACTGTGGTGGCTCCATGATTCTCAATCGCCTTCCACGTATCGGCCGCGTCAAAGTGCTCTGCGTGCTCAGGGATAACTATGGAACCTCCTACAAGCAAGGTACGCATTGCCATCCATTGGCCGGCACCGTGCATAAGGGGAGCGCACGGCAATGTTCGAAGATCAGGCCGAAGCGTTTCAAGAAAACGTTTCACCGGTTGTGGTGCGCGTGCCGCATCGAAACATTCGATAACAGCGTCGGCATTTCGCCACATCACCGCCCGTGGGCGACCGGTCGTGCCACCGGTGAGGACGAGATACAGGTCGTCGCCTGAGGCGCGTGGAGGCTCCACCTGTTGATGGTGCGCGCTGAGGAGGTTCTCGTAGTTGTGAGCTGAGGAGATCGCGGTTTCCCCACTATCGGTCACTTCTATGACGACCTTGACACGCGACAGCCGAGGTAGCGCAGTAAGGAGCACATCGGCGTAGTCGCTATGCACCGCAACGGCTGTCGCCTGCGCGTAATTCAAGGTGTCGACAAGTTCGTCTGCCGTGTAGCGGTGGTTGACATTGACTGGGGCAACCCGACTCGCCAATGCGGCGCACATCAGTTCGAGGCATTGCGGTGAATTGTGCATCAGCAAGGCAAGGTGATCCTGGCCTGATTCGTGATGCGCAAGATCACTGCGTTCGCGATGGCACCCGAGACCGAGGGCATTCAGCGCCGCACTGGCGCGTTCGACTCGCTCGATGAATTGTGACCAGGTCAATGACGTTGAGCCAGGTCCTCTGATACAGCTTGCGTCACCACGCACGTCTGCAACGGCTCGAAGGATGTCAATAAATGCGACATCGCTGCTGTCGTGCACCTGGTCCGCTGCCATTGTCTTAAGAAGCGCCTAAGCGCCGGGTTGTCACTCGTAGGAGCGGAACACAACCTCTGCGACGCAGCTTGGCTTGTCTGCACCTTCACACTCGAAGGTGAACTCCATCGTGCTTTGAATACCGCCGGAGATATCGGTGACTTCAAGAAGTTTGACGCCCAGTCGAAGGTTTGAACCAATCTTCACTGGTGACATGAACCGAACCTTGTTAGTTCCGTAGTTAACGCCCATCGAGAATCCTCCAATGGACACCACCTGCGGGTAGAGCGCAGGTCCAAGCGACAAGGTGAGGTAGCCATGGGCAATCGGTGCACCAAACGGGCCCGCCGTGGCACGCTCGACATCGATGTGAATCCACTGGTGGTCACCGGTCGCATCTGCGAATTGGTTGACTTGTTCTTGAGAGATCGACACGTATGGGCTGTAGCCAAGGTGCTCCCCGATAAGACCTTTGAGTTCGTCTGCTCCGTTGATAATTCGTGGGCTCATGGAGACAGCATGTCAGAGGATGTTCAGTTTTGACGAGGCAGCGGTGTTGACTAGAGATGTGGCAGAAACCGCCAATGATGGCAACGACAACTACCGATCGGGCCTTGTTGGCCTGCTCGGCCGACCCAATGTTGGTAAGAGTTCGCTCGTCAATGCAATGTGCGGTCACAAGGTGTCGATCGTCTCAGACAAACCCCAAACAACTCGCCATCGGGTGATGGGTGTTCTTACCCGTCCATCTAGTCAACTTGTCTTTGTTGATACGCCGGGTCTCCATAAACCCGTCTCAGCCCTCGGTGAGCGAGTGAATTCAACGGCGCTTGAAAGTGCATCAGATGTCGATATGCAGTGTCTAGTTCTCGATGCAACCCGCGCCTTCGGGACAGGCGATCAGTGGGTTGCCGATCGGCTTCAGCGAGACCGTCTTGTCGTGGTGGTGAACAAGGTCGATATTGCGACCCGAGATCAGGTGATCGCGATGCTCGGTGCCGCCTCAGAGCTTGATGCCTCTGCCTATTTCCCGGTATCAGCGAAAAGTGGTGAGGGGCTTGACGGCCTCAATAATTTTTTGCTCGATCGGCTGCCTGAGGGGCCTCAGTGGTTTCCTGAAGGAGACCGCAACGATATGAGCGAGGAAGTGTGGGTGGCCGAGTTGGTTCGTGAGCAACTACTTGCCGTTATGCGAGACGAACTTCCGTACTCAATTGCGACCCGGGTCACCGAGTGGGAGTGGCCTCGTATCCGCTGCGACATCATCGTTGAACGTGAGAGCCAGAAGGGAATGGTGATTGGCAAGGGTGGGTCGATTTTGCGAGAGGTGGGCACGCGTACCCGCGCTCAAATGCCTGAAGGAGCCTTTCTGGAGCTGAAGGTGAGAGTCGATAAAGACTGGCAGCGACGTCCCGACCGCGTAGAGCGTCTGGGCTACTAACACTCAATGGCCGTTGAGGCCGACATCGTTCACGACTCATTCACAATCGTTGTTGTCGAGTCCAGGGAGGTGGGCACTGAGGTTGCTGGCAGGGAAGTGGGGCCTGTAGAGCTAGCAGGTACTGATGTTGATGACGGTACCGACGTCGTGGTTGATGTTGTGGACGCTGGTGGTCGGGCATTGACACCGACGAGCAATTGGGAGTAGTCGGTCCACGCCACCGGTTGCCCGGGCTCGCTATTTGCACCCAGTAGTGGAACGTAGACGCTAATCGGTTGACCGCCCACAAGAAATACGACCTGACCAATACCACCCTCGTCTGAGGTGAAGAGCGTGAGAGTAAGAACTATCTGAGCGATGGCTCGGCGTTGTTGAGCGCTTCCGAGTTGATTGATCGCAGATCGAGAAAGATTGACAGTGGCGAGCCCGCGCTGGACTCCAAAACTCAAAACAAGACCGCGTGAAACCTCTGTCTCCAGTTCTGGTTGGGCATCGACTGGTGGGTTGCTGAGTTGATCGAGAAGGTCCCTGCCCGAAACAGGGAAGGAGAGATCAACCTGTATCGACTCGAGTTCACGGGTGAATCTTCTGACGTAAACCACATCAACCGTCTGCTGATCGGCTACGACAGTCGTGGTTGTGGTTCCCCGCTCTGGGTTCGGAGTGAACGCTGTCGTGGTGGAAGTACTTGTTTCCGCAAGGCCGTAAGGGATGTCCTCGAAGAGTGTCGCCACAGAGTCGGTTTGCAGGCCGCAGGCGGTGATCACCATCGACATCGCCCCGACGGTTGCGAATAGATGCAGAAGCGGTGTGTGAGCCCGATTCACGAGACCCCCGTCGGCATGTCGTGGTCGATCAGCGTGGGCTTGGCTTTTGGGAGAACAACGACGAATCGGGCACCTCCGCTGGGCGAGTCATCGACGTAAGCCCATCCGCCGAGCGCCGCAGCGTGTTCGGCGACAAGGGCAAGACCGAGCCCAGTTCCCTCGCGTGCTCGAGCGGCGCTTCCGCGGGTGAACCGTTCGAAGATTCGCACCCGGTCAGGTTCGTCGACACCTCGTCCGGCATCGTCCACGGCAATCACAATGTCACCAATTCGCTGGATTGAAATTGAAACCCCTGTGGCCCCCCCAGCGTGAATGTGCGCGTTTTCGACCAGATTCGAGAGAATCCGTTCAAAGCGAACCCGATCGGTGACCGCAATGATCGGTGCGTTGGACTTAAGGGAGAGCCGGGTTGAGGGCGTCGATGAACGAGCAATGATTTGACTCGCCAGTTTTCCAACGTCGACCTCTTCGAGATGGCCATCGATTGCCCCTGCCTCAAGTCGTGAAAGTTCCAGAAGGTCGATGACCATGGCGTCAAACCTCCGAACTTGAGCGATGAGGAGATCAAGGGCTTGTTGGGAGCGTTCGGAAAGTTCGCCTCTTCGGGACGCAAGCAACTCAGCAGCAGCGGTCATCGCAGTTAAGGGCGAGCGGAGCTCGTGGCTGACCTCAGAGGCAAAACGTTCTTCGCGTTCTATCCGGGACTGAACGGCATCGGCCATATTGTTAAAGGCGACGACGAGCCGACTGAGTTCAGGGTCATCGGTAGGTTCGAGGCGGGCATCGAGGGAGCCTCCAGCAATGTCACCGGCAGTGGTGGCTACTCGGGTAAGCGGGCGAAGCAATCCGCGACTCGTACTGAAGCCAAAAAATACGGCGAGGAGAGCGGCGAGGGCGGAACCGATGAGAAGGGCAGTGACGAGTACGGCGAGGGTGCGTTCAGTTGCGCTAAGAGAGAACGCTTCGAAATATCCGGAATTGCTGGCTTCGATGTGAATACCGATACCGATGTACTTCTCGCCTTCGAGTTCGAAGAGTTGTTGTCCTGAATCGCCGGCCGTCACGGTGTCTCGCAGAGAATCAGGAAACGCAGATGCCGGGTATTGAAGGAGCGATGTGAGTGAGGGCTGAGTGAGTACTGCAAAGCCACCTGACCCAATGTCAAGTTGTTGAAAGGTTTGGGCCACAGTGTTTCGCGCGAAGGCGTCGCGAAGTTCTAATGCGTGATCAAAGGCGACTGAGCGAGCGGTAGTGACTCGTTGATCGACGAGAGAGTCTCGAGCAACCGAGTATGCCGCTGTCGTCAGTCCGAGACCTGCGAGTAGACCGATTATTCCAAAGAATGCTGCTACTCGAGAGGTGAGTCGAGGCGAACGCAAACGAAACATGCCGACACATTAGGCGAGACTGTTGCTCCGCTGCCGGTGGGACACCAGGGGGAGGTCGGTCTCCCACCGATGCAGCGTGAACAGGTTCAGATACTGCCAGGGGCGTATTGCGAACTCTTGCGAGAATTGTGCGATTTCTGTAACAAAAGTTGTGCTTCACCGCTCCGCCGTCAGCGCGCGACCAACCGAAAGTGGCACACTTGCAGGGTGCACAAGGTGCTCTTTATCGAAGATGACGACGCAATCCGGCTTGCGTTGCGATTAGCGCTCGAAGATGAGGGCTACGAAGTCGTTGAAGCACACGACGGAGCGAGTGGGCTCGTGCAGTTTGGGCAGTACCGGCCCGATGTGGTGTTACTCGACCTGCGGCTCCCTGATTTATCGGGTTTTGAAGTGTGTAAAGCAATGCGGTCATCATCGACGGTGCCAATCATCATGGTGACTGCTCAAACGGAAGCGGCCGACATGGTCGCAGGGCTTGAAGCAGGAGCCGACGATTACATCACGAAGCCAGTCGTTCCGAGAGTGTTATCGGCTCGAATTGCTGCGGTCTTGCGTCGCGTAAGTTACGAGTCCTCAGGTGACCAGAGCCACGATGAGGTGCTACGTTTTGGCGATCTTGAGTTGCGTCGTGAGCAAGGCGTTGTGACGAAGGCCGGAGAGGAGTTGTCACTCACTCGAACTGAGTTTCGGATGCTTTGTGAGTTCGCGGAGCACGCAGATGCGGTGCTGAGTCGCGACCAACTCCTCGAACATGTGTGGGGATACGAATACCTTGGAGATTCTCGTCTCGTCGACGCGCACGTTCGACGGTTGCGCTTAAAGATTGAAGACACTCCAGACGACCCGCAACGCATCGTCACGGTGAGGGGTTTGGGTTACCGGCTAATTTCGTAGCGACTATTTCGCTGCCGGATTCCAGGCAGGCAATCGCTTTTCTATGAAAGCAGCTATGCCTTCCGCGGCATCCGGTCCGGAGAATAACTCTTCACTGAGGGTGCGCATCTCGGTGAATCCGATACTGCGATCGAGCGTTGGCACTCGTTGAAGCATTGCTTTTGTTGCAGAAACGGCTTGCGGCGCCCCAGCAAGAATTCCATCGATGAGGCCGTCAACCGTTGTGGACACATCTTCGGTGACATGAGTGATGAGACCCATGTCTCGAGCATCTGCGGCTGAGAACACCTCTCCGGTAAGCATTGCGGCGGCGATCTTTCCTGGGGGAACCCGTCGGAGGATTGGCACTGAGATGATTGCTGCGGCAACTCCAATTCGAACCTCGGTCAGCGCAAAGGTCACGGCGTCGTCAACAACGATGAGATCGCAGGAGGCCATGAGGCCGAGTCCTCCAGCCCTCACCGCGCCATTCACGGCAGCGATGGTGGGGCGTTGCGTATCCATTAGGCGTTCAAGAGCTTTCACCATTGGGCCTGAGTCGGGAGGCCCAGAAGAACGCTCTTTTAGGTCGGCGCCAGCACAGAATGCGGGCCCTTCATGTCGAAGAATGATGGCTCTTGCATCGTTGGTTTCGGCTTCGTCGAGTGCGACGTGAAGTTCGTCAAGAAGCTGCCGTGAGAGGGCGTTCCGGTTGTGCTGGGAGTCAAGGGTGATGTTTGATATCCCTTGAACGGCCTCGTGCCGTACTAGTTGCGTTTCCGTCATTCCATTGACCGTAGTCCTTCCCGGTATCGGTGGAACGAAAACAATGACATCTGTCGTGAGGTCTCAATGGGCAACAGTCCGAACCTCAAGAGCGCAGGCCGAGTGACTTCTCTATCGGAATGCAACAGATCGATTGAGATGAACGTGTAATGAAAGCAACCCCTGTGACTCCCGCTTCAGCGATTCCGGTATCGGAAGCTCGGTTCATCATGCGGATCGACAGGGTGGTGATGGCACTATCTCGACAACGAAGACTCTTTCGGTAACGAACTTGGAACGGTGTATTACTGCTGCATGAGTGCGTGAGGGTCTATCCGTTCGCAATGGTGCGAAGGAGAGCCTCGGCTTCAGCCCGTTCACGTGTGCGACGCATTGGCGGTAGCGCCGAGATGATGTCCCAGCGGTAGCGGGCGGTGCCAAGCCGGCGATCCATCACCGCAACGACTCCTCGGTCGTTGTCGCTTCTGATGAGTCGCCCGCTCGCTTGGGCAAGCATTGTCGCGGCGCGAGGGAGGTCGATTTCCATGAAGGCTCGTTGGCCGATGAGTTCTCGTCGGGCTCCGAGGAGTGGATCATCGGGGCGAGGGAACGGAATTCTGTCGATGACGACCAATGACAGGGCTCGCCCTGGTACGTCAATTCCTTGGAAGAGCCCGGCGGTTGCGAATAAGCAACTGTCCTCGTCGGTGGTGAATTCTCGAATAAGAGCGGGTTTCGGTAGGTCTCGTTGAGTGAGGATTCGGAACGGTAAACGTTCCCTCAAAGCATCGGCTGCCTCGTCCATCGCTGACCAACTTGTGAACAGTGCCAGGGTCTTACCTTCGGCTGCAGAAATCAACTGTTCGAGGTCGTCATGCATTGCCGTTCGAAATCCGGGGTCATTCGGTTGTGGCAGATGCATTGCGCAGTACAAGAGCGAACTTGATTCGTAATCGAATGGGCTACCCACGTCGACGAAGTCGGCGCCCTTGAGACCGACGCGGTCAGCGAGGTTCATGGGAACGGTTGCGCTGGTGAGTATTGCGGTGCGTTGCGACCAGACACCGTCGGCAAGAGTTGGTCCAACGTCGAGTGGGGCAAGCTCAAGACGACGAGATCCCGGTGCACCTGAAACAAAAATGACGTCGGCGGTGGATGGGCTTAAGAACCGGTCGAGGGTGTCGATTGCTCGAGTCAGTGTGACCTGTGCTCGAAGTCGGCGCTGTTGGGCATCAACATCGTCGATTGACAGTTCTGAGACAAGGGTGAGCGCTCGGCTCTGCGAACTTCGCACGTTGTTGAGTAGGTCGGTCATCGCTGCAGGCAAAGGCGGGAGAATCCGCTCACCGGCGTAGGGCTCCAGCAGGGCAGTGAGGTCGTCAGCCTGTGCGCTGAGGTCGGCGTCGAGGTCAGGATCAACGGCAATTCGTCGAACGGCTGTCGCCACACGAGCGAGTCGCCCGGGGCTGAGTTCGACGCCCACGGTGTCGCTCATCACATCTTCAAGCACATGGGCTTCGTCGAAGATTACGACGTCGTGGTCGCCAAGCAGTGCTCCGTCGGCAGCGATATTGAGCCCGTAAAGGTGTGCATTAACGACGACAACATCGGCTGATGCGGCGTTGTAACGTGCGAACTCAGCAAAACATGATTCACCTTGCGGACATTGTGCGGCACCAGGGCATTCATCAGAACTCACGGTGACCGCCCGAAGGGTGCTCTCGCTTGGCGACCAATCGAGTTCGGTGAGATCACCACTAATGGTGGAATCAGCCCATGCTGAGAGGCGTTCCACTTCAGCTCGACCCTCGTCGTTAATGCCTTCAAGTGAGAGTTGAACACGATCGGTCGATGGAAGCCCACCGATCTCGGCCACTCGCTGTCGACAGAGATAGTTGGAGCGGCCCTTCAGTACGGCCCACGTAAACGGGGCTCCGGATGGTGTGTCGAGGTGAAGTTCAAGAAATGGAAGGTCTTTGTGGGCGAGTTGGTCTTGAAGAGCTTTTGTGGCTGTGACAACGACGGTCGAGTTGCCCGAAACGATGCTGGGGATGAGGTAGGCAAGCGTTTTACCGGTTCCTGTTCCGGCGCGAATAACAGCGGATGTGCCCCGCCGAATAGTGGTGTTTACGAGCGATGCCATCTCGCGTTGGCCTTGGCGGTGTTCCGCATTTGGGATCGCCGCAGTGACGGTGTCGAGAGCCGCGAGAACGGCTTCATCATTGGTCACGGCGCCCCGACGAGCGACAGAGCGATATCAAGTTCGGATGCGCTGAGATCGGGCCACGCTGTATCGGTGAAGTGAATCGCTGCCCCGACTGCCTGCCACAGCAGAAAGTTTGACACCCGAATTTCACCGCTCGTTCTAATCATCACATCGACCGGAGGGAGATCGGCATCGTGGAGTCGTTTCGTGATGTCGGCCATGTTGAGATCAGACCCATCTGCACGGGCGCTGCGCGCAGCGTTCATCATCTCGAATCGGCTGCCGTAGTCGAATGCCACGGTAAGCACCATCCCGGAGTTGTGAGCGGTGTCGGCGATGGCTTTTCGGATCGCTCGTTGCACGTAGCGGGGAGTTCGAGATTCGG
>DLTS01000017.1:7788-8037 GCA_002501485.1 Acidimicrobiaceae bacterium UBA7830 | reverse complement strand
AGTGACCATTGCGCGGCCGGTATCGCGATCGCCGCAGACCACGTTGAAGACACCGGGAGGAAGGTATTCGGCCGCAAGTTCTGCGAGCATGGCCGTTGTCACCGGCGTGGTATCACTCGGTTTCAGCACAATCGTGTTTCCTGCCGCAATCGCCGGGGCAAGTTTCCACATCGCCATCATCATCGGATAGTTCCACGGAGCGACCTGGGCGCACACGCCTACTGGCTCGCGCCGGATCATGGAGGTCAT
>DLTS01000017.1:0-7484 GCA_002501485.1 Acidimicrobiaceae bacterium UBA7830 | reverse complement strand
CGCCGGATCATGGAGGTCATGTCATCCATGTACTCGCCTGACGCTTTGCCCTCGAGATGACGCGCAGCTCCCGCAAAGAATCGAAGTTGGTCGACCATTGGACCGACCTCTTCTTCACGATGCAGGTCGTAGGGCTTACCGCAATTTTTTGATTCGGCAGTCATGAGATCGTCGCCCGCCGCCTCAACAGCATCAGCGAATTTAAGTAGCGCATGAGATCTCTGTGCTGGCGTCGTACGCTTCCAGCCGTCAAACGCTGCACTCGCTGCGGCCATCGCTCGATCGACATCGGCCCCAGTTGACACGACCGATTCTCCGTAGATCTCGCCTGTAGTGGGGTCGATCAGATTGTTTCGGCCACCATCAGCCGCATCGCACCACTCACCGTCAATGAAGTTTCTTACTAACGACTGCTCATTTGACATACCCGAGGTTTAGCACTTATCTGCACCCTCGCGTACCACTCTGAGAATGAACCTTGTTTCGGTTCGTGCAACCGCAGGGTCAGCCCTCAACCACCGTACAAGGGCGTCGAGTCCGTCCGAGCCCTCGCAATCGCACTGCAATGAGTAATCGGAAGACCCGGTGACATAGGCAGCGAAGGCAATTTCGGCCCGGGTGCGGAGCCGCTCTTCAAATTCTTCAGCATGAGCTCCCGCGATCAACCCAACTTCAATTACCGCTCTTGTAGTGCGCCCATACGCCGCAGGATCAACATCGGTCCGGTACCCACGGATGACCCCGTCACGCTCCATTCTCCGAACTCTGTCAGCAACGGCGGTTGGTGACAGGTGAACTTGGCTCGAAAGCTCAGCCCACGATATCCGGCCGCTCGTTTCCAACTGACGAAGGATTCGAGCGTCAAACTCATCTATTGCACTCATAAACAGTGAGTTTACCCATGACCAAGTTGTTATTCGCCCGGATTCATCGCAGGAATTCAGTCAAACTACCGATATGTCTGCAGCCGCAAAGCCCGCACTCTCCACCGTTGGCGTTCCGAAAGAAATTAAGGGAGATGAGCGCCGCGTTGCCCTCACTCCAGATGGTGCCGCTGAGATCATCACTCTTGGCTCCGAAGTCCGCGTGGAGCGCAGTGCCGGAATCGGAGCGGGCTTCACCGATGAGATGTACGAAGCAGCAGGAGCGTCGATCGTCGCAACAGCAAATGAGGCGTGGGAAGCTGACCTTGTCGTCAAGGTAAAAGAGCCGCAGACATCAGAATTTTTGCTGTTGCGAAATGACCTAACTCTCTTCACGTATCTCCATCTTGCGGCGTATCCGGCTGTGGCGGAAGCCCTCGTCAGTTCTGGCTGCACCGCATTCGCGTATGAGACCGTCACCGACCGCCAAGGCGGATTACCACTCCTCGCCCCGATGAGCGAGATCGCAGGCAAACTTGCCACTCAAATGGGCGCCCATCATCTCTCGGCGCACTTGGGTGGCGCCGGCGTGCTACTCGGAGGCGCACCTGGAGTCGCTCCCGCATCAGTTGTCATCATCGGCGGAGGAAACGTCGGCTGGGCCGCAGCGACAATGGCACTTGGCCTCGGGGCCCAAGTCACCATTATCGATGCCTCGCTCGATCGACTTCGCTGGATCGATGAGCATTCATTTGGCCGCCTCGTCCATCTTGCGTCAAACCGCTCCGCGGTTGCACGGAGTGTCGCCGACGCAGACCTCGTCATTGGCGCCGTGCTCGTCGCCGGCGATAAGGCACCGATCGTCGTCACCGAAGACATGGTGAAAACGATGCGACCAGGCTCTGTCATCGTCGATGTCGCGATTGACCAAGGTGGCTGCATTGCCACCTCGACCGAAACGAGCCATGCCCAGCCAACAACAGAAGTCCACGGAGTTGTGCACTATGCCGTGGGCAACATGCCGGGTGCGGTACCTCGCACTTCGACCTTGGCGCTCACCAACGCCTCATTGCCGCACATCAGCAAACTCACTCACCTCGGCGCAGCGGTAATCGATACCGACGCCCATCTGGCGGAAGGGTTGAATGTGCAGGCAGGGCAACTGGTGAACGAGACCGTCGCTCAATCTCTCTCGTAGCAACGCTAAGGTCTCGACCTCTCATCGAATTCTGTCTGCGACCTACAGTGTTGGCATGGCGTTTCAATTTGGATACAGCGTTGGTTATTGGTCGTCAGGCCCTCCCCGAGACGCGTTGAACAGCGTGATCGAAGCTGAGCGACTTGGGTTCGAATCGGTCTGGACGGCTGAGGCGTATGGGTCAGATGCGCTGACACCCCTCGCCTGGTGGGGTGCTTCAACATCTCGAATCAAACTTGGTACCGGCATCATTCAGATGTCGGCTCGAACACCTTCGGCTACTGCGATGGCAGCGATGACTATCGATCACCTTTCGCAAGGCCGATTCATTCTCGGTCTCGGCGTCTCAGGACCACAGGTTGTTGAAGGGTGGTACGGCGAGCGTTACCACCGGCCTCTCGAGCGAACCCGTGAATACGTGTCCATCGTTCGTTCGATCTTGCGACGCGACAAACCCGTCTCCCACGCAGGTAATCAATATCGGTTGCCGTACGACGGCGAGGGCTCGAGCGGTCTCGGAAAACCTCTCAAGTCGACGGTCCATCCGTTCAGAAACGACATTCCGATCTATCTCGGAGCCGAGGGACCGAAGAACGTTGCCCTCTCCGCAGAAATTTGCGACGGGTGGCTGCCCTTGTTTTTCTCACCTTCGGAGAACGGCTTTTACTCGTCATGCCTGCAAGAAGGGTTTGCAAGGTCAGGGAATCCAGAAAAGGCTAATGATTTCGAGGTGATCGCTCCGGTCACAGTCATACCTGGAGATGACGTCGAAGCCTGCGCTGACATGATCCGCCCCATGCTCGCCCTGTATGCCGGCGGCATGGGAGCGAAAGGCGCAAACTTCCACTTCGACGTATTCGCTCGAATGGGATACGAAGATGTTGCACTCAAGGTGCAAGAGCTGTACCTCGAGGGGAAGAAACAAGAGGCAGCTGCCGCAATCCCGTTGAAGATGGTGGAAGACGTTGCCCTCGTCGGTCCTCCCGAAAAGATCAAGGAAGAGCTCTCCCGATGGGAGGAGACGGTGCTGACAACACTTCTGCTGTCTGGCCCCACATCGATGTTGCAGACCTACGTCGACATCCTTTCGTAGTACCAACTCCTTGACCTCGTTGCGCCATCTGCGTTCTCGCAGGTGAACCGCTATCTCCGAGCTGCGAGCAGTTAGTTTTGCTTCGCCCCCCATGTCCAGCCCCACCAGTACCCCACCTCGCTCGGGCACCGCCCGCTCCGCACTTCAGCACCGTCACTTTCGCGTGCTGTTTATCGGTGCGTCCTTGTCGAACGTCGGCACCTGGATGCAGAACTTCATGCTGCCGGCCTACCTTGACGTTCGTACTGGGTCGGCCGCGTTCGTTGGCCTGCTCATTTTCGCTCAACTCGGTCCGATGCTCTTTGGCTCGGTACCCGCAGGTGTTCTCGCAGATCGGGTCGACCGAACGCGTTTGATTCTTGCAATGCAAGCATCAATGATGGTGCTCTCGGTTGTCTTGGGTGGACTTGCGCGCTGGAGCGCTCCAATTTGGACGATCTTCGCCATTCAGCTTGGTATTGGTATTGCTAACACCGTGCAAGCGCCAGCGTTCAACGCCAGCTTGCCTTCGCTAGTGCCTCGAGCCGACATTGGTGGGGCGGTGAGTCTCAACTCAGCGATGATCAATGGAAGCCGCATCGCCGGGCCTGCGCTCGCTGCATTCCTCGGGTGGATCGGGCTCGATCTCTGGCAACTCTTCCTCATCAATGCCGCTACCTACTGCTTCGTCATGGTTCCTCTTGCGAAGAATCATCTGCCATCGATTAACGGTATGAACAAGGCGAAAGGCTGGCGGGCGCTGACGGCCGGCGTTGGTCTTGCTCGGCGCCGAAAAGTGCTGCTTGTGCTCCTCAGCTCAATGTTTTGCTTCTCCGTCGTCAGCTTGCCGTACATCGGTTTGTTTCCTTCGGTCACACGTCTCAACCTCGGACTTGCGGCAGACAGCGGTGCATACAAGGTGCTGTACATCACCTGGGGGCTCGGAGCGTTTCTCGGGGCATTATCGGTTGGCACCGTGTTTTCAGAAGTGTCGCGACACATTCTCATCAGGTGGAGTTTCAGGCTCTTCGCTCTCTTTCTGTTTCTCTTTGCCATCACCAGCAACTTCGCTGTTGCCCTGCCGGTTTCATTAGTACTCGGTTTCGTCTATTTCCTTCTTGCGACTGCCATGATGACCGAACTACAACACAACCTCACCGACGCTGAGCGGGCATCGATCATGCCGCTGTGGTTCATGTCATTTGGGGGCTCAATCCCGATCGGTAATCTCCTCGCTGGACCGATCATGGATGCAGTCGGAGCGAGATGGGTGCTTGCGGTGGGCGCAATCGCTGCGGCGGTGAATGGGGTGGTCTCTGATCTGGGCAGACTCGATGAGGATGATTTCTTAGACGGCGAACCAACCTCAATCCCAGAGACTGGCCCCAGCCGTCTTCACTAATGGTCAAGGATCTCTTCAACGATCCGTTCAAGACCAGCAACTCGACTTCCCTTGACTAACACCGCTGTGTCTCCTGTGGCAAGCATCTCCATGACGAAAGCGGGCAGCACATCTGATCTCTCGGCGCCGTACAGGTCGGTCATGATCGGAATGACCTCGATCCCCAAGTGAGATGCGGTATCGGCAACCGACCGATGAGCGGTAACGGGCTCGTCAACCTCTGCCATCTCTCCCAGCACGGCGATTCGCCGGATCACATCAAGGTCGGCCAATGTGCGCAATGCTGCGACAACTGAAGTTGGGTTTGCGTTGTAGCAGTCATCGATGAGGAGTGAACCTGATGCCAACTCGTGGACCACCATTCGGTGATCCTCCGGCTCAACGGCCTCAAGGCCATCCACGATCTCCTCCACGGGAACCTTCAGCACACCTCCGACCGCTATGGCGGCGAGTGCATTGCTCATCATGTGCTCCCCCGCCACCTGCAGCGCAACCGAGGCTGAGCCCCACGGTGAATCAAAACGAAAACGCGCTCGACCAAATGCATCAAACTGAACTTCGGTTGGAGTGACGTCGCCATACTGACCGTAGGTCACTACTGCCCCCGGAGCTATTGCCGACATTGCGAGCACGCGTTCATCGTCGGCGTTCAACACTGCGGTGCCCGAGTTCGGAAGCGACGTAACAAGTTCCGCCTTGGCCTTAGCGACGCCTTCGATTCCACCAAGACGGGCGGTGTGTGCCTGCCCTACGCGAGTGACAACTCCAATGGTTGGCGAGGCCACATCGCACAAATGCGTGATCTCGCCGAATCCGCGCATTCCCATTTCGACCACCACCGTGCGCGCGCCGCTGGGGGTGTTGATGAGCGTGAAGGGAACTCCCTGTTCATTGTTGAAACTCTTTGGGCTTGCCCATACCGCAGTGGAACTCAGAGCTCCAGCGATGAGATTCTTCGTTGAGGTCTTTCCCACACTGCCCGTCACTCCAACTACGGCAACATCTGACAACTGCTGCGAGCGGACGTGTGTTGCAAGATTAGAGAACGCCCGCATCGTGTCATCAACAACGATGAGTGAACCCGCCGCATCGTCAACATCTTCAGAAACCAACGCACAACTTGCGCCCCGAGAGAACGCGTCTGGCACGAAGTCGTGACCGTTCCGGTCAGCGCGAATTGCGACGAACAAACAGTGTTGAATGTCGGCTCGCGAGTCGAAATGAACGCCATCGATCAACACGTCATCACCGATAAGGCGACCTCCAATTGCTGACGCGACCTCTGATGCCCTCAACTGCACAAATAGGGACAGTACCGTGAAGGTCGTGGCCAAACTTCGCACCCACCTTGTCGTCGTCTTTGGTGGGCGTTCGGCCGAACACGATGTCAGTTGCACAACCGCATGGCACGTGGCCGCCGCCATCGATCGATCACTTCACAATGTCACAGTCATTGGCATCACCAAAGAGGGGCAATGGAACCGCGTCAGCGACCCATTTTCAGAGGCGAATCACGATCTGGCTGACGATGGAAACCTTTCAACTGAAGGCACACCTGTTAATCCGTTCGACCTCGTTGCCGAGCTTTCTGCATCATCGACCGAGCAGATTGTCGTGCTTCCGTTATTGCACGGCCCACTCGGCGAAGATGGCACGATTCAAGGTCTGCTCGAGGTGCTCGATGTGGCGTATGTCGGCTCCGGTGTGCTCGGATCTGCGCTTGCGATGGATAAGTCGATGGCGAAGACCGTCGCTGCGTCTGCCGGTATTCCGATTCCGCGCTACTTCACGCTGACCACTGCAGACCTGCAAGCGATGGCATCGATTGCCCAACGTGTCGAACACGAATTGAGTTACCCGTGTTTTGTGAAGCCAGCAAACATGGGTTCATCGGTTGGTGTCTCGCGTGTTGAAGGCCCTCAGAATCTTGCCGCTGCAGTCGAACTCGCGTTTACGTTTGACTCTTCTATCCTCGTGGAAGAAGGAATTAACGGGCGAGAAATAGAAGTCGCCGTGCTCGGCAATGAGTCTCCGATCGCATTTCCGCCGGGAGAGGTGATTCCGGCTGACAGTTTCTACTCGTACTCAGATAAGTACCTTGACGGAATCTCATTGTGCGAGATTCCCGCCCAGTTGCCAGATGACGTCGCTACCGAAGTCACCGATCTCGCAGTTCGCGTGTTTTCCGCTCTTGGCTGTTCAGGCCTCGCTCGGTGTGACTTTTTCTTCGAGGAGCACGGGCGGGGGGTTTTGTTCAACGAGTTGAACACGATGCCAGGGTTCACTCCGATTTCGATGTACCCGAAGATGGTCACCGCAAGTGGCATGACGTACGCAACCCTCATCAACAACCTTGTTGACCTCGCCGTGGAGCGCCACTCGTCAAGGGTTCGGAACACCGCGCGCTAGCCCGGTGCTCAACCTCAGTTCGGCTGAAGTGCCGCTCGTACGAAGCCGCGCAACTCGCGTCGAACCTGTCGAAGACCCGCAGCATTTGGCTCCCATCCGAACGTTTCAAGCACGATCGGTTCGGTACCGGTACCCGACACCGTCGAGTACAACAGACCCGCTAAGACCATTGGGTCACATGTTCTGAGTCGCCCCTTCTCCATTTCGGACGTGAGGTAGGACACGCACCGGTCCACCACAGCTGACAAACGGCCACGCAAATGGTTGATGTGGCTTTCATCGAGTCGTGTGACTTCACGGATCAGGCCGAGAAGTGCTGGCCGACGCACGACCGGCCGGAACACCGCGCAAACAACAGCATCGACTCGATCAAGTGGTTCATCTCCTCGTGACCGAATAGCGGCCTCAACCACCACCAGCAATTCGTCAGCTGCGTGGTCGAGCACCGCATCGATGAGTCCGCTTCGAGACTTAAACCAGTAGAGAACTGTCTGTTTACGGACACCAACTGCGTCGGCAATGTCATCGAGTGAGACAGTC
>DLTS01000048.1:53481-79784 GCA_002501485.1 Acidimicrobiaceae bacterium UBA7830 | reverse complement strand
GGGTTTGGGGAACTAGCGTGAGAACTATGTCGCAGACTTTCCAGCGCGGACCAGTTACCGGGACCGCCGTGAAGAAACGGTCCCGCCGTAAACCATTCCTTGTTGACTATTACTCAACTGCAGTCGGCAAGAAGTATGTGATGGCGATCACCGGCATCATTGGCGTTGGATTCATCATCGGCCATATGGTTGGCAACCTTAAGGCTTACCTCGGTGTAATCGAGCACAACGGTGAGCAGGCATACGACATAGACGTTTACGGCCATTTCCTCCGAGAATTGCTCGTGCCGATCTTGCCGTATGGCTACGCACTATGGGGTTTGCGTCTCTTGTTGATCGGAGCGGTGGTCCTGCACCTTCACGCTGCGTGGTCGCTCACCACGCTAAATCGAAACGCACGTCCGGTGAAGTATCAAGGTGCTCGCGACTACCAAATCGCAAATTTTGCGAGCCGCTCTATGCGCTGGTCAGGCGTTCTTGTACTCGTGTTCATTGCGTGGCACCTCGCCGACCTCACGTGGGGATGGTTGAACCCGGGGTATGAGTACGGTGCGATTTACCGGAATCTTGATGCAAGCCTTTCACGGATTCCCGTCGCTGCGCTCTACATCGCTGCAAATATTGCATTAGGAATTCATTTGTTCCACGGCGTGTGGAGCCTGTTCCAGTCAATGGGATGGAATAACCCCCGGTTTAATCGCTGGCGTAAATCGTTTGCAACCGGAATTGCGGCTGCAGTGGTCGTGGGAAATGTGTCATTTCCGATAATGACTCTGGCTGGAGTCATTAGTTTCCAGCCGCTGTCATAGAAAACGTTGAGGAGACATTCAGCTATGAGTTCAATTCTCGATTCAAAATCCCCGGAAGGGCTATTGGCCGACAAGTGGCAAAACTTTAAGGCCAATGAAAAGTTGGTGAACCCAGCCAACAAGCGAAAGTTCAAGGTCATTGTTGTTGGGACAGGACTCGCTGGTGCCTCGGCTGCTGCCACGCTTGCCGAGCTTGGCTACCAGGTCGATGCCTTCACGTTCCACGACTCGCCTCGTCGAGCCCACTCGATTGCAGCCCAGGGCGGCATCAATGCCGCGAAGAACTACCGCGGTGATGGTGACTCGGTTAACCGCCTGTTCTACGACACCATCAAGGGGGGAGACTTTCGTTCTCGTGAGTCAAACGTGCACCGTTTGGCTGAAGTCTCGGTAAACATTATCGATCAGATGGTGGCTCAGGGCGTTCCGTTCGCACGTGAATACGGCGGCATGCTCGACAATCGTTCGTTTGGCGGGGCTCAGGTGAGTCGTACCTTCTACGCTCGGGGGCAAACAGGCCAGCAGCTCCTTTTAGGGGCGTACCAGCAACTCGCTCGCCAAGTCGGTCAGGGAGGCGTCCGACTCTTCAACCGTAGTGAGCTCGTTGACGTCGTGGTGATTGAGGGTCGTGCCGCAGGAGTTGTTGTCCGCGACCTCATGACAGGCGAACTTTCGTCACACTCCGCTCATGCAGTCGTGCTCGCAACCGGTGGTTACGGGAACGCATTCTTCTTGTCGACCAATGCGATGGCATGCAACGTCACCGCAGCGTGGCGGGCTCACAAGCGTGGAGCCTTCTTCGCGAACCCGTGCTATACCCAGATCCACCCAACCTGTATCCCGCAGAGCGACGACTTCCAGTCGAAACTCACGCTGATGTCAGAGTCGCTTCGAAACGACGGTCGTGTTTGGGTGCCAGAGGTTGCAGGCGATAATCGTGAACCACACCTCATTCCCGAAGACGAGCGTGACTATTACCTCGAGCGTCTCTACCCCAGCTTTGGCAACCTTGCTCCTCGAGATATTTCGTCCCGTGCGGCAAAGCGGGCGGTTGACGCCGGTCAAGGTGTCGGTCTGAAGCAGAACGGTGTTTACCTCGACTTCAGTGAGGCGATTGGACGACTTGGTAGAGATACGGTTGCCGAGCGTTACGGCAACTTGTTCGATATGTACGAGCGCATTACTGGCGAGAATCCATATGACGTTCCGATGCGTATTTACCCGGCTTCGCACTACACCATGGGTGGGCTTTGGGTTGACTACGAGCTGATGACAACCATCCCAGGTCTCTACGCTGCTGGTGAAGCAAACTTCTCCGACCACGGAGCGAACCGTCTCGGTGCTTCAGCGTTGATGCAAGGTCTCTCCGACGGATACTTTGTGTTGCCCTACACGATCTCGAACTACCTTTCCGAGTGGCTTAACAAGTCGGTGCCTGACACCAGCCATCCGGAATTTGCCAAGGTGGAAAACGAGGCTCGTGATCGGTACAACCGGTTCGCATCAGTTGGCGGCACCCGTTCACCAGACTGGTTCCACCGTGAACTCGGCAAGATCATTTGGGACTACTGCGGTATGGAACGCACCGAAGCTGGCCTTGAGAAGGCACTCGGTGAAATTCCGGCTCTGTACGAAGAGTTCAAGAAAGATCTCCGGGTCACCGGTGGCACAGACGGTCTCAACCAGACGCTTGAAAAAGCGGGCCGAGTCGAAGACTTCTTCGAACTGGGCATGTTGATGTGTCGCGACGCACTCGATCGCAAAGAGTCATGCGGTGGTCACTTCCGGGCTGAGTATCAAACCGAGGAGGGCGAGGCCCTTCGTGATGATGACAACTTTGCCCACGTCGCAGCTTGGGAGAATACCGGCGATCCAATGGCGCCGAACCGCCACGTTGAAGATCTCGTTTATGAGGAAGTCCACTTCCAGACACGGAGCTACAAGTGACCAATACTCTGAAGAATCTGACCCTCAAGGTGTGGCGTCAGGATGGGCCGAACACTAGCGGCTCGTTCGAGACGCACACGATCGAAGAGATTACTGATGAGGCTTCATTCCTTGAGATGATCGACATCTTGAATGAGCGTCTTATCGAAGATGACAAAGAAGCGATCGTGTTTGACCATGACTGCCGTGAGGGCATTTGTGGAACGTGCTCGTTAATGATTAACGGTCAGGCGCATGGTCCAGAGCGTGGAACGGCAACATGCCAATTGCATATGCGCAAGTTTTCGTCGGGTGACACCATTGTCATTGAACCGTGGCGGGCAAGTGCCTTTCCGATCATTCGTGACTTAATGGTCGATCGTTCATCATTCGACCGCATCGTCGAAGCTGGTGGTTACATCACTGCAGCGACCGGTGGCGCTCCTGATGCCAATCTCATTCCGGTACCGAAGCCCGTTTCGGATGCCGCGATGGATGCTGCTCAGTGCATTGGGTGCGGTGCGTGTGTTGCGGCGTGCCCGAACGGTGCTGCGAACCTATTCACAGCGGCAAAGATCACCCACCTCAACTTGCTTCCTCAGGGTCAAGCAGAGCGGTATAGCCGTGCAGAAGACATGGTCGAAACGATGGATTCGTTCTTTGGGTCATGCACCAACCACGGTGAGTGTGAGGCGGCATGTCCGAAAGAGATATCAATCGACGTGATCGCGTTGATGAACGCTGACTACCGCAAAGCCAAAGTCCAGAACCGCAAGCAACTCTCTCGTACCTAAGCGCTTACCGTCACTCGGCCAACGTGCGTGTTGCGCCTCAGTCGACGGTTGTTCGGCTAATAGCGGTTGAGCGAAACGTGCCGGCGTCGAGCATGGCGGAAATGGTGGTTTCTCCAGCCTGTGGTGCGACGGTGGTGATCGTTCCGACGTATGTGGTCGCATTGGCGTCAATTGTGCCGGCGAAACGATGAGTCTGAGTTGAGTCAGTGTTGGTGATGATGACGTCAACGATTGCATCCTCAAGATCGTTTCTCAGGTCGCTTGATACGTGAACGGCAAGTGAGAGTTGGCTGCCGGGAAGAGTTGTTTCCGGTAGGGCATCGATGGTGACGATCACGGGCTGACACGCTGCTCGGAGGGCATAAAAGGCTGGGCGGCGATTGCCGTCAAGATCGACAACACCCCACCCGCTGTCGGCTGTGTGGTCATTGAGCGCTCGAACACAAAACCCGCCCGTCGGTCTGTATGCAATGCGCCTGAGATGGGTTACCCATGCCGTGATGACGTCAATTTGATGTTGCTCTGTTGCATCAATCCACGCTGCATCGTCAAGAAAAAGGTGCGGTGGGGTCGATTGCTCATATTGCCAGCGTTCGGTGCCGGTGAGTTCTGCGAATCGTTCCCAATCAGCATCCGGCCAATGGCGCTCTTGAAGCGTTGCCATCGTTTGCGGCGAGCGAGGAGCGGCGGGTGCTCCGAACTCGGAGACAAATCGAAAGAGCCGAGGGAAACGAGCCGACTCGCGTGGCAGTAGCGATATCGGACCATCGGTCCAACCGATGTAGAGATGAGCATCAGTGCCGTCGAGTAGTGGAAGGTGAGGTAACACGCCCGAATGGGGAACACATCGCCGTGTTGGGTCGACGTCTTCGATTGCCCGTCTCACGAGAGGGTCTAACACCGATCGATTCCAGGTCGGTGCCTGGTCGCGGACGGCACGTTGCACCCTGATCGCGAGTTCACGAGCACGCCCCGCAAGGCCGAGTGTCTGGCGTTGATCAACCGAACCATCGGAGGGCTTTGAAACAGGTTCGTCATGCGCCCACCATGAGATCACGCTTGGGTGATGCCCGAGTAGGTCGACCATCTGTTGTGCTTGTCGGATCGCCGCCTGTCGAATCTGACGACGTTGCACACCTTGCAGCGGAAAGTCCTGCATCAGCAGCAGACCGAGTTCATCCGCGGTGTCGTAGATCGTTGTTGGCGGGATATGACCGTGCACCCTCAGCATGTCGAGGCCGAGTTCAACTGCGTCCTCCATCAGTTGTCGCATGTGCTCGTCGCTTGCGCGTCCGAGTAGAGCATCAACCGGCATGAGGTTTGCTCCCTTGAGGAACATCCGCTCACCATTGATGGAACACGTCCAGTCGTCCCATGCTACTTCTCGAAGTCCGGTGCGGCGATGGTCTGTATCGCTTGGGTGTCCATCGATGGATACGATCACATCGACGTCGACGAGGCGTTGGTCGCCGAGATCTCGCGGCCACCATAAAGATGGTCTTGGGAGATCAATTCTCCATGACATGTCGTTATGGCCGGCGGCTACCGAGATGCGGTGTTCCGCAACGACGGTTCCGTCGACCAGGGTTTGCACGTCGGCCGCACAACTTCTGTCGCTGTCGAGTCGGGCATACATTTTGAGGTGAGCTCGTTCGACAGTTGCATCTTGGCAAAGAATTCGAAGTGCATCGATGCGCACAGGTCCGGTGTCGACAAGATGCACCGACTGCCAGATCCCACCGGGGTTCGGCGTGAGAGGCCCTGAGGGGTCTTGAAGGACTCCGGTGATCGCCCGACGGGAGCCTGGCTCGGCCGGCGGGCAGTGAACCTCCACCGCAATCACATGGTCAGGCGACAGTCGCCACAGATCGGTGACATCAAATGTATGCGGAGCAAAGTAGCCCTCTGTGTCACCAAGATACGCCCCGTCGAGCCACACGTCAGCGTGATATGCGATGCCATCGAAGGTGAGGAATCTTCGGCGGTCCTCATCGACTGATGGGGTGTGGACGGACGTTCGGTAGGTAAGCGGCCCGTCGGTGGTAAGGCCGGGTTCAATGTCAGCCCAGTGTCCTGGGACATTGATTTCTCGCCATTCAGCATGGTCGAGTTGGGGCCCGATCGCATTCGAACGGTGTTCGTCTCGCACTTCCGCGGCATTCCACACACCATCGAGCAGCCAGTACGACACATTTTGATCGTACCTAGTTGCTCCGAGTGAAATTCTGTCGATAGCCGGGTCAGACCTTGAGTCTCTGCGCGAAGTAGTTTCCCCGTATGGGTCCTGACACGATTTTGATCACTCCTCCCACCGACCTTCCAGCAACGCTGGGAGCACTTCGGGAATCAGGGTGGGTGTCAAGGCCGGTCAAGGAAGAGGTTCGTGAGAATGCGGTTGCGTCCATCTCGGCGGGTATGCCTCTGTTCGAGGGAGTCCTCGGATACGAAGAGACCGTGATGCCACAGTTGGAGAACGCTCTTCTTGCGGGTCACGACGTCATTTTTTTGGGCGAACGTGGACAGGCGAAGACGCGCATGATTCGGTCGCTCGTCGGGCTGCTCGATGAGTGGATGCCGATTGTCGCAGGTTCGGAAATCAATGACGACCCGTATGCGCCCGTGTCGCGACACGCCCGTGATCTGATGGCAGAGCACGGCGACGAGACGCCGATCGCATGGGTGCACCGCAGCGAGCGGTACGGCGAGAAGTTGGCCACCCCAGATACGTCGATTGCGGACCTCATTGGTGAAGTTGACCCGATCAAGGTGGCTGAAGGTCGTTACCTCTCCGATGAGCTCACTTTGCATTACGGCATGGTTCCTCGCACGAACCGCGGGATTTTCGCTATGAACGAGCTTCCTGATCTTGCCGAGCGCATTCAAGTGGGTTTGTTAAACGTGCTTGAGGAACGTGATATTCAGATCAGGGGTCACCGTGTTCGACTGCCACTCGACATCATGTTGGTGGCATCAGCGAACCCAGACGACTACACGAACCGCGGTCGAATCATTACTCCACTTAAAGATCGTTTTGGCAGTCAGATCCGCACGCACTACCCACTCGAAGTTGATCTCGAGTACTCGATCATGCAGCAGGAGGCGTCAACGACGTCTGTTGGTGGCGTGACGGTTGAAGTGCCCGACTACCTCGGTCTTGTGGTGGCTGAATTCAGTCATTTGGCACGTGCGAGTAGCCATGTCAATCAACGAAGTGGTGTGAGTGTTCGGTTGAGCGTCTCCAACTATGAGTCGCTTGCAGCAAACGCTCTTCGTCGAGGGCTTCGAGCTGGTGAAAATCCTGTGGTGGCTCGGGTTGATGACCTTGATGCTCTTGCAGCCTCGTCGATCGGAAAGATCGAGATCGAGTCAATGGATGATGGACGAGAGGGGCAGATCTTTGACAATCTCATCAAGGGCGCTGTCCATCAGGTGTTCACGAATCGACATGACGGCACGTTGACCGCAGCGATCGTGGAGGCGTTCGAAGAGGGTGTTGTTGCTCATACCGGCGAAGATCGCACCAGTGAAGAACTTGCACAGTTAGTCAATGACGTCCCAGCCCTCGGGCCCGCTGTTGCGCGGTTTGCGGGTGAAGATTCACCGCCTGCGGCAACAGCGGCTGCGGTCGAGTTTGTGCTGGAGGGGTTGCACCTCACCCGTCGGCTGAACAAAGACGCGTCTGGTGCTTCTGCGACGTATCGAAGCCGCTAGTTGGGGGCAAAGTTCTTAGTCAGACAACTTGTCACACAAAGGGGGTGCGGGTCCAAAGCTCTCCGGTGTCGTTACGGTCGCCGCGAAGGGGTGTACCAGTGAGACGGACAACCTCGATCACGCCAGGGAACCCCGGCAATTCAACATCGCCGTAGGGTTCGGCACTGATGCCCTCGGGCAGGCTCTCGGTATTCGATGCTGGCATGAGCACGTCGTAGCCAGTTGCGTGATCGCAGAGCCTTGAGGCCATATTGACGGCAGAGCCGATGTAATCGTCGCCCTCAAAGAGCAGTGCGTGGCCGGTTGCGATGCCGGCGCGAAGCGTGAGTGGTGAGCAAACTCGGGTCGCTCGCCGCTCGAGCTCCATGATGAACTCGATTGCGCCCACTTGATCTACCGCCACGACCATGCAGCCATCGCCGAGCCATTTAGCAATGCGAACGCCTCGTTCAGAGGCGACCTCTCGCACGACGGTCCTAAATGTTCCGAGGATCTTTCCTGCAGCGTCGTCACCATATGCAGCGGTGTAATTCGTGAATCCTGAAAGGTCAAGAAAAACGAAGGTTCGCGGGACACGCATTACCATTGAGACTATTGGCCTCAGCTGATCTCCACACGATCGGATGCTTCTTACAGGATCGAACTACGGTGCAGTTATGGCCCGGAGATTTGTCTACTCCCGATGGGATGGCTCTCAGCGGGGGTTCGATGTCGACGCTGATGTCTTGATGGAGCAAATTACGGATGAAGTGATTCATCACGGAGATGTCGAAGCTGCGCTCCGTCGAATGATGGAACGTGGGCTTCGCACCCCTGATGGTCGCCAGATGCCTGGTCTCTCGGAGTTACGTGATCGAATTCGTGACCGAAGAGAAGAGATCGCAGAGTCTGGGGAGCTTGACGGCTCACTGGCAGAAGCGGCGCGTGAACTGGCTGACATCCTTGATGAAGAGCGCCACGCAGTCGAGAACGCGCGCGAGAACGCTCTCCGAAGTGGTGACGAGCGGCGAGCAGAAAATGCAAATGCAGCGGCTGACGAGCGGCAAATGCGGCTCGATTTACTTCCTGACGATTTGGCCGGTCGCATGCAGAGTCTGCAGAGCTACAACTTTGAGTCGGCCGAAGCCTCCCGTCGGTTCGATGAGTTGTCTGAACGGTTGCGTTCGGAAATGATGCAACAAGTCGTTGATCGAGTTTCAGAGGGAATGGAGTCAGTCACACCTGAAGACGTCCAGCGCACAAAAGAAATGCTGGCTGCCCTGAACGAAATGATTGCGAAGCGTGACCAGGGTGAAGACCCTGGCTTCGAGAAGTTCATGGACGAGTATGGCGACATGTTTCCCGACGATCCTGAGACGCTCGACGAACTCCTCGAGTCAATTGCCCGTCGAATGGCGGCGATGCAAGCGATGATGAACTCGATGAGCCCTGAGCAGCGCGAGCAATTGGCGCGTCTCTCTCAGCAGTTCATGGACGATATGGATTTGCAGTGGCAGATGGAGCAACTGTCATCTTCTCTTCAGGCTCAGTTCGGTCAGTTGAACTCCGAGTCGTCGTATGAGATGAGTGGAGAGAGCCCAATGTCAATGTCGCAGGCACTTGACGCAATGGCAGAGATGGGGCGACTTGACGAACTCGAGGGCATGCTCGATGCAGCAACCTCTCCCGCTGACCTTGCAGAAATCGACCCTGAGAAGATTCGGGAGACCCTAGGCGAAGATGCTGCATCGGCTCTTGAGCAGTTATCACGTCTCACGAACGAGTTGATCGAGGCCGGACTTGTCGATCGGGTTGAGGGCAGGCTTGAACTCACACCACGAGGGCTTAAAACCCTGGGCTCAAATGCGCTGCGAGATTTGTTTTCGTCGCTCCGACAGGACCGAAGTGGTCAGCATCAGATGGCAACGATCGGCCAGGGCCATGAGTCGGCGTACGACACAAAACCTTATGAATTCGGTGACCCCTTCCGACTTGATCTGCATCAGACAATTAGAAACGCAGTTGCGCGACAGGGAAGTGGCACTCCAGTGCGACTGTCGCCGGATGACTTTGAAGTTGAGCGTACGGAGCATCTCACTCGCGCTGCGACCGTGTTGATGGTGGATTTGTCGATGTCGATGCCGATGCGAGGGAACTTTTTGCCAGCGAAAAAGATGGCGATGGCGCTTCATTCACTCATCACCTCTCGCTTTCCGCATGATTTCATCGGCTTGGTCGGATTCTCCGAGACGGCGCGAGAAATTACCGCTGCTCAGTTGCCGGAAGTGTCGTGGGATTACGTCTACGGGACGAATATGCACCACGGCTTTACTCTGGCTCGAAAGATGCTTGCTCGAGAGCATGGAACTAAGCAGATCATCATGGTGACCGATGGCGAACCGACTGCCCACATCACCTCTCGAGGTGACGTGTATTTTGACTATCCGCCGGCACCAGAGACATTGGAAGCGACGTTGCGAGAAGTGCTCCGCTGTACGCGGGACGGAATTCGGATTAACACTTTTGTCTTAGATGCGACAGCCTCACTCGACCGGTTCATTAGTCAACTGACGCAGATGAATGGCGGTCGTGCCTTTCATACGACGAATGACGAACTAGGTGGATACGTGCTTGAAGATTTCATTGAGCGCCGGCAGCGCATCACTCGTCGTCGCGCCGGATAACCCGCATGCACACAGGGTGTGTTTCGTTGAGGATTCGTCTCTTGCGCTCCGATAGGGTGCTGTGAGAGAATAACATCGACGTAATTTCAAGCGTGTCACGAGTTGGGTGGTTGTGCCGCGCGGGGGATTTCACCCACACAAGGACGGAGCGCGCATGTACGATCAGATCGGACCTACCGAGGGCTGGCAAGACGATGCCAACTGCCTCGGTGTCGACCCTGATCTCTTTTTTCCAGAGCGAGGAGCTTCAACTCGCGAGGCAAAGGAGGTATGTCGGGGGTGTGTAGTACGCGAAGATTGTCTCGAATTTGCCCTCAGAAATGGCGAAAAATTCGGCATTTGGGGTGGCTTATCAGAGCGTGAACGGCGTCGAATTCGCCGTCAGCGTGCCCAAGCAGCCCGCGGCATCGTTGGCGCGTAGAACAATCAGCTACGTCAGAGGGTAGAATTTCGTTATGCCTAGTGGTGCCGAGTGGTTCATCGTACTTCTTGTCGTACTGCTCATTTTCGGTGGTTCACAACTCCCAAAGATGGCTCGAAACTTGGGACGAGCACAGCAAGAACTCAAAAAGGGCTTCGCAGAGGCGAATAAAGAAGCTGAAGCCGAAGCTGGGGAAGACTCCACGAAGTAAGTCTTGCCTTCAATGCAGTTCTCAGTGATCTGCAGGCGAGAGTTCTACCTTCCGTCGACGCAAAATCCGCCGGCGCTCGCGCTCGCTGGCACCACCCCAGACTCCGTGTTCGATGCGAAATTTGAGTGCGTATTCCAAGCATCGCTCCGAAACTGGGCATCGATTGCAGATCGCCTGGGCTCGCTCAACTCCAGCGCCATCACTTGGAAAGAAGACAGACGGTGGGTGAATTCGGCATTTGCCGTCAGACATCCACGAGGTCACTGACTCTGGGTCGTGAATAGTGATCCGGCCGAAATCGTCTGGTGTGCTGTTCTTCATCGGTCCTCCTTGTGAGATGAGATGGCGAACATGCCAAACAGTAACACATTCGTAATATTTAAATTGAGTATTTTGCCCAAAACAGTGACTTCCTACCTTTTTCTTACATTTATATGACGTTAAAGGCATCGGTGTGAGAGCCCCGGTGAACTTCTCGTGTTCCTCCCTGTTAGACGAACTGATTCGCTCAGCAGTTCCCGAGTTACCCATACATTCTCTGACGACTATCTCCCGGGACCACAGATATGCTCCGACATATGAGTGACGTCGTAGAAGAACTTGCACCGAAGGCTCACGCCCGAATCGTGTACCAAGGTCCGGTCGCACCTCACTGGGAGGTGTACGCGGATTGGGGCGATTCGAAACTGCTTGATTCATTCCGCGCCCGGGCATTGGCACGCCTCGTTCTCCTCACCGAAAATGACCCTCAGTTCCGGCGAAATCGTGAACGCATCAATCGAGATGCCGAGCGCGAACTCATCTCACTCGAGTGGGATCTCGGACATCCTGAGGAAGAGTACGCAAACTGACGACCATGGACGGGAGCCGTTTTCTCAACCGCGAGTTGAGTTGGCTCGACTTCAACCAGCGTGTCATCGAACTCGCTGCCGACGACTCGCTCCCTCTCCTCGAGCGCGTTCGCTTTGCGGCGATTGGGTCGTCAAATCTGGATGAGTTTTTCCAAGTTCGTGTTGCAGCATTGAGAGACCAGATCGCAGCCGGGGTCGATGATGCCACCCCTGATGGACGGACTGCCGTCCAACAGCTCGAGGCAATTGGTGAGCGCGTCACAGATTTTGTTGAACGCCAAGAAACTCTCGTGCGCGAAGTGCTGTTACCGGGTCTTCATGAACACGGAATCTCGATTGTGCGCTGGCAAGATCTTGACGACTCGGATCAAGCAAAGATGACCGAGTTTTATGAGTCACGTGTGCATCCGGTGCTCACGCCGCTCGTCGTCGATCCCGGGCATCCGTTCCCTTACATCTCAAACTTGGCCCTGTCGGTTGCGGCGACGGTGGCGGACCCGGCGACGGCCGAGCGTCGATTCGTACGGCTCAAAATCCCCACGGTGTTCCCAAGGCTGATCAATATGGGCGACGGCCGATTCATCACCTCTGAAGAACTCATCGCTGCGCACCTGCATCGACTGTTCCTTGGAATGGTTGTTGAGGAGTGGGCAACCTTTCGGGTAACCCGAAAGGCCGATCTCGCTCTCGAAGAGGATGAAGCTGATGACTTACTGCAGGCGGTTGAGGTGGAACTCCGTCGTCGTCGCTTTAATCGGCCGGTTCGTCTCGAAGTTCACCGGTCGGTCAGCAAAGAGATCCTCAGGCTTCTCATCCGAGAACTCGAGATCGATCCTCGCAACGTCAGCACACATTCGACGTTCCTTGACCTGACCTGCCTCAGCCAACTCATTGACCTCAATCGGCCAGACCTCAAATTCAAGCCGTGGGTGCCGGTCACCGCAGGTCGTATCAATGCCGCTGAGGAAAACGACCGGTCATTGTTTGACGTAGTAGACGATCGGGCGTTACTGATTCACCACCCGTACGAAAGCTTTGCCAGCAGTGTCGAGGCCTTTATTGCTCAGGCTGCAGATGACCCCTCGGTGCAGACCATCAAAATGACGCTGTACAGAGCAGGTGGTGACAGTCCGATCCTGCGAAGTCTTATTCGGGCGGCTGAGCGGGGCGTGCAAGTTGCTGTTCTTGTCGAAATCAAAGCTCGCTTCGATGAGGAAAATAACGTGCTGTGGGCGCGACGTCTCGAACGTGCTGGGGTTCACGTCGCATATGGCATGGTCGGGCTCAAGACCCACTCGAAGGTAGTGCTCGTGGTGCGCGACGATGGCGAACGCTTGCGTCGTTATTGCCATATTGGGACGGGTAATTACAACTCCCGGTCAGCCCGGCACTACGAAGACATTGGATACATCACAAGCGATGACGCCATCGGCGACGACGTCGTACAACTCTTCAACCATCTCACCGGGTTTAGCCGAAATAGCGATTACCAGTCGCTGCTGGTCGCTCCGGAGGGTTTGCGACCGCAACTCATCGACCTCATTGAACGAGAAATGGAGTTTGGTTCGGAGGGTGCAATTTCGATGAAATGCAATGCGCTCGCCGATCCGGTGATGATCGACGCGCTCTATCGAGCGAGTGGCGCAGGTGTTTCGACTCGACTGATCGTTCGTGGCATCTCCTGTATACGCCCCGGTGTTGACGGTCTGAGTGACAACATCTCCGTGCGAAGCATCCTCGGCAGATACCTCGAGCACAGTCGTATCTACCGGTTTGCGCACGGTGGCGACGATGGCGGCCCGTTATATCTCATAGGGTCCGCCGATCTCATGCCGCGCAATCTTGAGCGTCGAGTTGAAGTGTTGGTGCCAATTCAGCACCCCAAACATCGCGAGTGGCTCGACCAGGTCTTTGAGTTTGATCTCTCTGATGATGTCACCCACTGGGTTCAGGGCGTCGACGGGTCATGGACACGGGCAGGCGGATCAAACGATGCCCAGCGAGAGCTCTACCGTTGGGCAGCGGATCGACAGCGTCCGCGATAGCCCGTTTGTCCGAAAATGATTCGTAAGTTGTTCACCTGAAGTTCACCCCTCTTCAGGATCGTGTTCATTTGAGGTGTTTAACGTTCTCTCCGCAACGTGCAGTCCGATCGTTGTTTTCCTCGTGAACATTTGAATGGAGAAATACGTGAAACGATCCTCACAGCGTGTTGTCGCTCTTCTCGCAGCGGCGTCGGGTACAAATTCGAGCGCCCTGCGACGTAACGAGTAGCCGCTGTCTACGATGATGGCTGTGCCCGCACAACGGCAACACAGCCGGTTTCAGTCGTTAGCGATCACCCATGCGGTGATGACCGCCGGTGAAGCATCGATGGTGCTTGCGCTTGCCGATTCATTCTTTTTTGATGTTGATCTTGATGCTGCGCGCTCCCGGTTGCTGGCGTTTTTGCTTTTGGGGTTCGCACCATTTCTGATGGTGAACGCCAAGTTGGGCCCGATGATCGACCGACTTCGTGGTGGGCGACGGGCGATGGTGGTCGGCCTTGCAATCTCTCGTGTCGGGGTGCAGATCGGCATGATTTTCACCGCAGACGGGATAGCCCTATTCCCGTTCGTCTTTGCTGCTCTTGTATTGCAGAAGACGTATGCAGTGACAAAACAAGCGATTGTGCCGTCAGTTGTTCGAAATGCAAGCGACCTCGTGGAAGCAAACTCAAAACTTGGCCGTATTGCGACGCTGACCGGAGCATTTGCGGTCGTGCCGGCGGCTGGTATTCAGCAGTTGCTCGGAACGGGAGCCACGCTGTTTTACGGAGCGGTGTTTTTTGTCGCAGCAGCGGTCCTCGCCACACGACTCCCTCAAGCGCATGCGAATCGCTCAGCGAGTGAACCGCTGGCGGAGCGTGGCGTGAAAAGTTCTGATGTGCACGTCGGATGGATCGCAATGACCGTGCTTCGATTTGCTCAAGGATTCACCTTGTTTCAAGTTGCGCTCTGGTTCCGGTCGAGCGCCGCATCACCGCTGTGGCTCGCAGCTGCGGTCGGACTTGGCGCTCTTGCCCCGTTCGTTGGCAACACGGTTGGGCCTTGGCTCCGCCGAAAAACCGAGGTTGAGAGAATGCTCGCGGCGGGGCTTGCGCTTCCTGCGATTGCGGCCGGGGGAGCAGTATTTGTTGGCGGCTATCTGGTTGGTGTCGTGCTTTCTGTGGTGGTCAACTTTTCTGGGAGCATCGGCCGATTGGCATTCGAATCAATCGTCCAGCGCGATGTGGCAGAGCGAAGTCGAGCAGCGACATTTGCATGGTTTGAGACACGATTTCAATTCGGATGGGTGGCCGGCGCAGCGGTACCCATTCTTGTTGAGATGTCAGGAACGGTGGGCATCGCCTATCTTGCGGCCGTTCTCGTTGCGGCGCTTGTGTCGTACGTTGCCGGTGCCAGGCCGTTGACGTCAGATGTGACCGTTACGACTCACTGACCCGTGCAATCCACAGGCCAGGCGCAGCAATTTCGCTTGGTGTTGGGCAGCGATCGTTGCCAGTGAGCAACATCGCAATCGCTGCATCGTCACCGACCCGGTCAACAACGCCCTGCACGAATTGTTTGCCGCTGCGAACTTGTTCCTCATCGAGTCGAATGCCAAGCAGGCGATGAACAAACACATCGGAAGGAGATTGTTCAACGCGTTGGCGACGAACCGCTTCTGCGATTCGAAGTGCAGAACCTCCGACCACTCGGACAGATACCGCATCGACGATCCAATCGGTGAAGCCAACAACCGCAGCGACAGCGGCATCAAGTCGCGGCTCCATCTGACGCTGCTCCTCTGAGCTCACGGCCCCCAACAGAATCGCTGGATCACCGAGGGTTTGCTGGATGGCTTCCATCGGGTCTCCCGAGGCGGGGTCAAGCCCGCCTAACTTTTCGATCACCGCGTCAGGGTCAGGTCGGAACGCAGCGACATATTGACGGACCATCGTTGACAGTGGGGTTGCGAAGTTCGGTGAACTCAGCACTGCCTGGCCTGCAAATTCATGTGCCAGGACCCACAGGCGTACTTCATCAAGCGGGATTTCCCACTGGGCCGCAAACGCATCGATGTTCGTGCCGATGAGTTTCAGTCGCTGGTCAGTCCGCGGAATCGGCAAGTCGTGAACTCCGAAACAGCGCTGAGCAAGATCACCGGTCATCGAACCGACCGCCATTCCGAGCATCGCCGGCGCCATCATTTTCGACAGACCAGCCATCATTTGGGCCATGGGGTCGGTTGCGTCCTCGTCGACCCCGGTTGAAGCGCTGAGAGCCGTGGCGAGGTCGGTGAAGAGCGGGCGATATGAATCGAGGGTGTCAGCAGCCCATTGTGAACGGCTGCACGTGACGACATCGGTGGTCGAGAGATCGGCTCCGGTGAGGTCACCGACATGCATACGTGCGATCGGCACAAGCGCCTCGAGGGCCATGCGAGACGCAGGGTCTACATTTGGTTCCTGCTCCCCACCAGTCGCTCCAAGGAGAGCAAACTGCCGTGCCGCATCCCAATTGATCGGCCCCTGCCCCGACATTGCTTTCGCGATATCGCCAAGGAACGGAATTCCGCTGAAGGGGTCTTCTGAATTTGGCTCAGGAGTATTGGCCATACCCCTGATGCTAGGCACTTCTCAGGCGGGTAACGTCGCCGAGGTGACGATGAAGGTAGTTGTACGAGAAGGAGCGACCACTCTTTCGCATCGGGTCATCGATCGATTACGCGCAAACGCCGACGTTGAAATGGTGCCGCTCGATGAAGGAGTTGCCGATGTCATCGTCGATCTTCGTGTTGGTGATCACGATGGATTAGCCCGTCGGCATTCAAGTGCGACCGTTGAAGGCGAAGCTTTAATGGAAGAAGTGCGGCGCGTGAATGCCCGCCGGGTAGTGATGTTGTCGTCGTCGCTCGTATACGGACCCCACGTAAATAGTCGTATTCCCATCACCGAAGACGAAGTCATTCGGCCCGAGGCATCATTCGTATTTGCTCGTCAGCTCTCTTCGGTTGAGCATGTTCTCGATCGATGGCGACGGGGGTCTGACGACCGATCGGTGGCAGTGCTTCGTCCAACGGTGACGATGGGCCTTGGAGCATCATCATCGCTCGCAAGGGCCCTCGCAGCAGGGTCCGGTCGCCGACTCGGCGATGAGGAGCCGCCCGCACAGTTTCTGCACATCGATGATCTCGCCGCCGCTGTTGCAACAGTGGTCGTGTCTGAGTACGACGGAGTTGTCAATGTCGCACCAGATGGTTGGGTTCCTGGAGATCGGGTACAAGCCCTTCTCGGGCGCCGCTGGCAGATCCCCGTACCTCGATGGGTTCGCGAGCAGTTATGGGCTCTGCAGTGGAGGTTTCAACGTGGACCAATCCCACCAGGTTTGGGGCCGTACACGACAACCAGTTGGGTAGTGGCCAACGATCGATTGAAATCGCTCGGTTGGACCTCGTCGGTCACGAATGAACAGACATTCGTTGAAGGCACTGAGAGCCCTTGGTGGGCATCGATCACACCCAAACGACGTCAGGAACTTGCGCTTGGTGGAGCTGTTGTCGGCATCGTCATCGCAGCTTCTGCAATCGTTGTGATCGGTGTTCGGGCGTTTCGTCGCCGGCGCCAGCGTTAGCCCATTGCACTCACGATGACTGCTGCAACGACCGCTGCGGTCACGGCGATCACCCCGGTGATGAGAGCAGAAATTCGAAGTCGTCTGCTCGGCGGCTCAGCAGCGAAGACGATGCGGTGCTCGGCTGAGATCTCGGCCGGATGACGCCATTCGCGCTCGTGAGGAGGGGGAACAAGATCCACGAGTAAACGACTGTAGTAACTGTTCGACTGAATCTGCAGTCACGGCACGCCTTGGGCACTACGATGCAGATGTGCAGGCTCCCGAACGTGACGACAACTGGTTTGACGTCACCTCTGCTGTGTTGAATGCCGGCGTCGCCCATGACTGGGCGGTCAGACCAGAATGTGGAGCGGTCACGTTGTTCTCAGGAACCGTGCGAGATCACGCGGACGGCCGAGATGATGTCGTCGCCCTGACCTATGAGGCGTACGAAGAAAAGACAATTGATTCGTTCGCAGCAATCGCTGGCGAACTGCGCAACCGTTGGCCCGACGTTGGTCGAGTTCTGATTTGGCATCGCATTGGCCGCCTCGAGCTATGCGAGGTGTCGGTGATTGTTGCCGTGTCATCCCCTCATCGTCCAGTCGCATTCGAAGCAGCCCGATTTGCGATTGACGCGCTCAAGGTCTCAGCTCCCATATGGAAGCATGAAGAATGGTCAGAGGGTTCTGATTGGGGAACTGGAGCATCTCCGATCGAGCGCCCCCACGATGTTGCATCGGAGCCGAACTGACATGCCGCTGCTCATCATCGCAATAGCAATTGTCGCTCTTGCGCTGTTGTTGATTATCCGTCGAACAAAACGAAGCGACGACGCCGTGTCTGACTTCCGACGGCAGATCAATGCACTGTCGTCCGATGCCCGCAAGAACGTGACCGAGCGGGTTCGTCAAATTTCTGACGAGTCATCTGAAGACGAAGAGGGTGAATCCAATGGCTCGTGACCTTGCGATTGACCTCGGCACCGCAAACACCCTGGTGTACATGAAGGGCAAGGGCATCGTGTTGAACGAGCCCTCAGTGATCGCGCTCAACCGGCAGACCGGCGAAGTGCTTGCGACCGGTCGCGAGGCATGGCAGATGATTGGCCGTACACCCGGCTACATCGTTGCGGTGCGTCCTCTCCGCGGAGGCGCAATCACCGACTTTGAAATTACTGAACGAATGATTCGTCTACTGCTGCAGCGGGTTGGTGTGAGCAGGTTCACAAGACCAAAGGTCGTCATTTGCGTACCGTCAGCAATTACCGAGGTTGAGCGACGAGCGGTCACCGACGCTGCACGCCGTGCTGGTGCAGCCGATGCGAACCTCATCGAGCAACCAATGGCTGCCGCAATTGGGGCCGACCTCCCGATCGACGAGCCCGTCGGAAACATGGTGATCGACATCGGTGGTGGCACGAGTGAAACCGCCGTGATCTCTCTCGGAGGCATTGTTGCCCTCGAAGCCGTTCGGGTTGGTTCATTTGACATTGATGCCGCCATTCAGAACCACATCAGACGCGAGCACGGTATTGCCATCGGAGAACGAACCGCGGAAGAGATCAAGATTGCGATCGGCTCCGCAGCGGAGACTGTCGACGAGGCCACCGCAGAGGTACGCGGGCGCGACCTAATGTCGGGGCTGCCGAAGACGGTGGTGCTCACACCGGAAGAAATTCGAGAAGCGATCGAAGATCCGGTCTCATCAATCGTGGCGTCGGTAGTGCGATGTCTCGCAAAAGCTCCTCCCGAACTTTCCCAAGACTTTTTGGTGCGGGGTATGTACCTCGTTGGCGGAGGCGGTCTGCTGCGTGGGCTTGCCGCACGGATTGAACGAGAAACTGAGGTCCCCGTGCGAATGTCGAACGTCCCTCTTGAAGCGGTCGTTCTTGGTGCCGGCCACGTGATTGAGCACTACGACGCCCTTAAAGGCATGTTCATGGGCGCACGACGCTGACGACATCGCCGGTTGCGGTTGCCACAACGATCTCTCCACGATGGTCTCGCTCAATTGAAGTCGGCATGGCGACGACTCCAAGTTCAACAGTTGATTCCGAGACATAGTTGTACGCACTGATGACGCCGGTGCAAAAGTCTCCGAAGACGTACCAGCCCCAAAGATCTTCGATGAGATCTCCCCGATAGACGACCCCGCCAGTGACCGAACATGCCCCATCGACGTGAGGGTAGGTGTAGACCGGTTCGGCCACAATAGAACGCTCATCAGGAGCCACATCATCGTTAAAGGGGGCGTAACCCTCAAATGAACTCCAACCGAAGTCGATTCCGCGTCCGCCTAGAAGGTTGGCACCTGCAGTGACACGATTGATTTCTTCATGCTCACTTTGACCGACATCTGCGATCCAAAGATCAGCGGTGAGTGGGTCAATGTCGATACGCCAAGGATTCCGGAGACCACTTGACCACACCTCACCAAGGGCGCTATCGAAGTAGGGGTTATCCACCGGGATTCGATAGCCACCATCTGAAAGCGGTTGAATTCTCAGGAGTTTTCCGAGAGGGTCATCGAGTACGTGGGCATGCCGCTCCGGATCGCCTCCAGAACCTCCATCGCCCACGGCTACGAGCAGGCTGCCGTCATCGAGGATCTCAAGGTCGCCCCCATTGTGGTTTCCATATGGCTGAGCAATCGTCATGATGGTGATGAGGTCATCGGAGGGAAACGAGCCATCAGGCGCTCGAGGCACCGCAGCGATAACTGTGTCACCGGCTTGTTGTTCTTCGGTCGAGGTGAAATTGAGATAAATCATTTCACCATCTGTAGAGAGCACTGCTCCGAGCAAACCCTGCTCACCGTTTTGACGAGTGAGGTGAGTGATATCGAGAACCTTTGGCATCTCGTCGTGGCCGAGATCGTGGATCGTTCCACCCTGCGTGACGGCAAGCAGGCGTTGGCTGCGGTGATCAGCAACGGTGTCACTCAATGGGGCGAGTGAATGAATGGTGGCGAATCTGACCGCTGGAGGTACCGAAGAGGGAGCAGCCGTGCGGGTGACCTCTCCATCATCGGTTGCAACGGTAGTTGTGGTTGTTTCCGGCTGCGGCGGCAGAGACGTGATGTCGGACGTGGCGACAACTCCCGAGATAGTCGGGTTTGGCGCTGACGTTCCAACCGACGACCCGCATGCACCAACGGCGGCAGCAAGGACAAACGTCGTGACGACTCGAACGATCATCGTTCGAGTCTGATGAGGCCTTCTTGAACAACGTTGATGGCGAGGTGACCGTCCGCGTTATAGATCGAGCCAGCAGCAAGCCCTCGCGCTCTCGACGATGAAATTGCGTGCTGTTCGTACAACAACCAATCATCAGCTCGGAATGGCCGGTGAAACCACATCGCATGATCGAGGGACGCCATCTGAACGCCGTCAAACCAGTTGCGGCCATGTGGAAGCAATGTCGTGTCAAGCAATGTCATATCGCTTGCATAGGTGACGATGCACGCATGCAGTGTCGGGTCTGAGGGCAAACTGCCGCTAGCTCGCATCCACACCTTTTGCCCATTCGTAGGTTGGCTACCCCGAGACATCGGATCACCGTCCACATAGCGCACATCAATGGGACGCGGTGTGTCATACATCGGGCCGATCTTGTCTTTGTACGGCGCCATACGCTCCTGGAAGTTCGGCAAAGTCTCCGGCGCCGGCACATCAAGAGGGGCGGCGTTCTGGTGATCAAGCCCCGGTTCATGATCGTGGAAACTGGCCTGAAGGTTAAAAATTGCTCGACCATGTTGAACTGCCACGACACGACGAGTTGAGAAACTTTTGCCGTCACGGATTCGGTCAACCTCGTACAAGATGGGCACTTTTGGGTCTCCTGGGCGCAGGAAGTAGGCATGAAGTGAATGCACGAGTCGCCCAGGTTCTTCAATCGTTCGCGCGGCTGCAACGAGAGCCTGGCCGGCTACCTGTCCGCCAAAGACTCGTTGTCGATCCTCGTCAGGCGACAGACCGCGAAACAGGTTGACCTCGATGGGTTCGAGGTCGAGTAGAGAAATGAGATCGTCGAGTGCTTCTTGCACATCTCCATTCTTCCATCACATAGCCTGCTTCCGTGCAATTAGATGACGCGAAGAGGCGAGTGTTGGCTGAAACAAAGGGATTCATGCCCGATGATGAAGGGGAAGCTCTTTTTCGCGCAGCGGTCGACATCTGTAGATCACCTGTTGAAGGCCCAATTGTTGAAATCGGTTCGTATTGCGGCCGCTCGACTATCTGGCTTGGCGCAGCTGCCCAAGGCGCTGGTCGTGTGGTCGTGACGGTTGACCATCATCGAGGTTCCGAAGAAACCCAAGAGGGCTGGGAGCACCACGACCCCGAAGTTATGGATCAGCGAATCAACAAGATGGATACGTTGCCATTTCTGAGGCGAGCGCTATGGGATGCCGAATTAGAAGACACCGTGATCGCAGTTGTTGGCGCGTCACCCCGGGTCGCAACGCTGTGGGATAAAGAGATCGCAATGTTGTTCATCGACGGAGGGCACGGCGCCGAGCACGCTGCAGCCGACTATCTGTCGTGGGCGCATCACGTAGCCCAAGGCGGGGTGCTCGCCATTCATGATGTGTTCGCTGACCCAGTTGATGGTGGCCAAGCCCCACACGACGAGATTTACCGCCCTGCACTCAACTCTGGAGCGTTCGTAGAGATCGGCGCAACAGGGTCGTTACGACTGTTACGCCGCCAGTAAGGGTCCCTAGTGGTCCTCGAGGACAACAAACGTAACGGCAGCCACGATCGTGATTGCTGCCCCGACAAGGCCGAGCAGCTGGGGGCTCACCGCAAACATGGTCCCACCAATAAGCGGTTCGACGACTCGACCTCAGCCATGTAGGCGAGCGCGTGTATCGGGGTCTGAAACATGGCTCAGGCGGCAGATGCGAGTTCGGCTTTAGTTTCTGCGATGAGGTCGCGGACCTGTTCGCGCAGTTCAGCAACATCGTCTAGCGACATCCCTGCCGTTGGAATTGGGTCGAGGATCCGCACTGTTGCGTTGCAACGCCCGAATCGCCAGTCGTGTTTGATGAGCGCATCTCGAGTTCCGTGCACCACTAACGGAACAATCGGCGCTTGAGCTTCAATTGCGATCTTGAATGCGCCATCTTTGAACCCTCCAAGTTCACCGGTAGCGCTTCTTGTTCCCTCAGGAAACAGCATCACCGATGACCGGGTCGAAAGACGTTCTGCTGCTTCGGTGTAGACACGAGCACCAGCGCCTTCGGCTCCACGAACGAGTTTGATATCACGGGACAGCATGAGAAGGAAACCGACAAGAGGAAGATTGAAGAACGTACTTTTCGCAACCCATTTCATTTCAATGGGGATCTGCGAAATTGCGAGCATGTCGACAAAACTCTCGTGATTTGACACCACTACATAAGGAAGGCGCGGGTTCTTGGGGAAAGTGCCTTGAACGGTGAAGGTCCATAGTGGGTTGAGACGGCTGTGCATACGGGCGACTGATCGAAAGGTGTACCCAGCCCAGTACGCGCCACGATCAAATGGCATCGTCACCAATCGAATGATGCCCACGATAGGAACAAGCCCAACAAGAAGAACAGCAAAGGAAATCCAGGCGTAGACCGAAATAACAGTTCGAGCAAAAGTGGAGTCAAGTGCGCGTGCCACGAGACGAGTGTACGGCGATGGCCCGGTTTGGCTCGGGACGCTCAGATATTGAACGGGTCCGCAAAGTCAAATCTGAACAAAGAGCTCGCAGGTGATGATTGGCAGATGCTGTCGGCTGCGAGTACAACAGCCGCTGCGGTATACGACGTGTGCTCGCCATCGGGAAATACGATGCGCTCGGGGTGCACGAGGCCAGTCCAGTATGAACCATCATCTCTGCGGTGATCTTGAGTCCATGTGAGAAGTTGAGAGGCAGTATCAACATCTCCAATTGCAGCGAATGCAAGAGCGGTCTCGGCGGTTTCTGAGGCCGTCACCCAGGGTTCATCGCTCACACAGCGAGTGCCGAGTCCGTCCATGATGAACGTGTCCCATCCCGATGCAAGTCGCGCAGCCGCTGCAGATTCTGTGAGAGCCCCGGTGAGCACTGGGTAGTACCAGTCCATCGCCCAACGTGACTTATCTTCGAAAGAGTCGGGTCGGGCATTGATGGCATCGCACATGTGGTCTGCTACCTGCAACCATTCACCCGCATCTTCGCCGCAAAAGTTGGCAAGTACTGCCCCGCATCGAAGGGCATGCTGGATACTCGACGTGCCCGTGAGAAGTGCGTAATCCCATGGGCAGTCATCTTCTTCAACTGCCCACAGCACAAGACCATCGCTCCGTCGTTGGGCAAGCACCCACGACAGCGCAGCGTTGACCATCGGCCATCGCTGTTGAGCCCGCCGATCACGCTCTTGATCACTTGGAGCGCACAACACGTGATGCAAGACACCGGTTGCGACATAGGCACACACGTTGGTGTCGAGTTTGCGCTCTGAAATTGAGCGATCACCATCATGATCAACGATGTAATAGTTATGCCAGGCACCGTCGGGGCGTTGCACGTGTGCGAGCCAGTCGTAGGCGAGCTCAGCCTCAGCAGCACGCCCCGAAATATCGAGCGCCATCGCTGATTCAACGTGGTTCCATGGATCGCAATGACCGTTCGCAAACCAGGGAATCATTCCTGAAGGACGCTGGAGCGACACGAGATGACCAGCAGATGCGGCCACCTCGTCGGCAGTGATCACGCCAGGAAGGTGAGGAAGCACTAGACCCTTATGCGACGTCACGGGACCACCTTCGTGCCGTACACGATTCGGCTCTTGCCCAACACGGGAGCGAGCAACTTTTCGGCAACTGCGAGCGAGGTGGGTTGATGAGTGATTTCACGTTCGAGCAGCTTGCGATAGCGCGTCACGAGAGGGTGATCGTCATTTTTGACCCCCACTGCACATTTCAGCCACCAATATGGCGAGTGCAGTGCATGGGCGCGATGCTCGCCGGTGACGTCGAGACCTGCTGAGCGCAGTTTCGCTCTCAATTCGGTAGCGCTGTAAATGCGAACGTGCCCTCCGGGGCTTTTTGGAGCATGGTACTCATCCGAAAGCCACCAGTTGATCGTCTCAGGAAGTTGGGCAGGAACCGTTGCTGCGAACCGGCCACCAGGCCGCAAGACCCTAACCATTTCTGAGAGAGCTGATCGATCATCCTGGATGTGTTCGAGAACTTCAGAGGTAATGACGACGTCGAAACTGCCACCATCAAACGGGAGTGCGGTTGCGTCGCCACGCAATACGCCGAGTGATCCTTCAGGCGGTATTTCGCCGGCTTCCAACATTGCTCCCAATGTGTGTCTGGTTTGGACCACCTCTTCCTCGGCATAGTCGAGAGCGACAGATTTCGCACCTCGACGCGCGCATTCGTACACATGACGGCCGAAACCGGCTCCTACATCGAGGACGCAATCTCCGGGTCGCAGCCCAAGCTCATCGAATCTGATCGTTAGCATCTAGAGCCGTCCGTTCCGCTGGAGTTTCGCAATGTTGTCAGGCATGTCGAGCACCTCTCGGTATTGGTCAACGGTCAGCTCGGCGCAGTGCCGCCACGACCACCGTTCGGTGACCCGTTGTCGGCCATTAACCCCAATTTCGGCACGCGCTTCTGGTTGGTCGAGAGCGTGCCGAATCGAGCGAGAGAGTGACGACACGTCTCCCGCGGCGCATCGGAAAACGGTTTCACCATCTGCACCGGTGACCTCTGGGAGCGCGCCACCATCGGTAGCGACGAGAGGGGTGCCGGTGCACATTGCTTCGATCGCAGGGAGGCTAAAACCCTCGTAAAGGCTGGGAACGACGGCAAGTTCGGCCTCGGCGTACAGCTCGACGATTCGTTCGTCGCTCACACCCGAGACAAATTCAATGTGTGGATGAAGGTTGTAACGATCGATGAGATCCATGCTTTTGCCGGGTTTCGGTCGACCGATGATGGTGAGCGAGATCTCTCGCCCTTCTTTGCGTAACACTGTCATCGCTTCGATGAGATATGCGAGGCCTTTCAGGGCCACATCAGCAGACGCGGTGGTGATAAGACGCCCAGGTTTCCGCTCGACGTGGGGGAGAGGGGTGAAGAGTTCAGGATCAACACCAACTGGCACCAGTCGCATGCGGTCCAGAGCAACACCCATGTCAGCATGGATGTCGTTGATTGAATTTTCACTCACCACGACCACTCGCGGCATTTTGCTTGCAACTTTTCCCTGCATTTTCACAAATGAGTACCATCGGCCAATTGACCATCGTTTGTAGAAGTTTGGCGCCGCTGTCATTTCGAGCGCTCGATCTCGTGTGATGGGGTGGTGCAGGGTGACAATGGTGGGGATGATCTTTTCGAGTCGTTTGATTCCCCATCCGAGACATTGGTTGTCATGAATAAGGTCGAACTCTTGGGCGCGTGGCGCGAGATGGCGATGTACGCGGGCGCTGAAGGCAAGTGGTTCAGGGAACACTCCGGTCGAGAAGACTCCTACTTCAAGGAGATCTTCGCGCGTTTTGAATTCCCAAAATGCGGGGAAGCGGCCGGGATAGTGGTCGTTGAAGAGGTCGAGGCTTGGCAGTTTGGTGAGGGTGATGCGATCATCAAGCACGGGGTAGGGCTGTCCACCGAATACTTCGACCTCATGTCCGAGATCGAGGAGAGCCTTCGTGAGATGGCGGGTGTACACGCCTTGTCCACCGACATGGGGCTTTCCTCGGTAGGTGAGATAGGCGATCCGCAGGGGACCGTTCGGATCAAGACCCTGCGGCACTCGTGCAAGGCTATCGGCAGAAGCTACCAGCGGATAGTTGGTATTAAGTTGGGCATTCAGAGCTATTCAATGGGTCGGCGGAGAGGCTTTCGGTGAGTTGCCCACCAAAGGGGTCAGCGGCCTCTGCGGTAATCGAAATTGGTGCCGGATCCTTTGTTTCGTACGTGAATATTGCAGTCCCTGCACCGCTAACTGTTGCCTGAGTAATATTTACGGTTCCCATGACCGAAGCCGCACTGGATTCACCGGATTGAAACACATCGACATTCATAGTGATCTCGTCGTCGTCAGCATCGGTCATCTTCATTGTGATTTCTAGTTCATATCGGGTGAAAAGGGCGACGGTTCCAGACGTCACCTTTCGGCAACTCAGGTAAACCGTACCCCTCGGGTTTTGGTTAGAAGGCAAGTTTTGGCTAGAAGGCAACGTGGAAGTCGTTGTTGCTGTCGTGGTGGTTGTCGTGGTGGTTGTCGTGGTGGTTGTAGTCGTAGTTG